>NZ_LT796768.1:1555420-1866505 GCF_900167475.1 Aeromicrobium choanae
CCGGCCCGACGCTCGTCGAGGCATCGCGCGACGCGGCCATGCTGGTCGTCGGCACGCGCGTGCACACGGGCATCAGCCGCGTGCTGTTCGGCTCGGTCAGCCACTACTGCCTGACCCACGCCCAGTGTGTGGTGGTCGCGGTCCCCACCACGTCCGTCGCCGAGTCGGTGGACGTGGCCTCGGCCGACGACCTCGTCAGCCACTGAGGCGCGCCGGGACTTCCCCTCCCGGCCGCCCTTCCCGAGCCCGCGCCCTCCCCGCGCGCCGGCCCGCTGCCCGGCCTCACCCCCGGAGGCCCTCGGCAGCCCGCGTCCCCGGCGGCGATCCCACGCCGCCGGGGCTACGTTGGCGCCATGATCGAACGCGTGCGTGGCCAGGCCGCCTCCGCGATCTTCGCGCGCGTGGCCGGTCCCGAGGGCGAGGGTCGCCGCGCGCGCATCCACGGCACGCAGGGCGAGCGACGGTTCACCCCCGACGACCCCGTCTGGCGCGTCCACGGGGACGCCTCCATGTTCGTCGGCGGCATCCGCGCCCTCCTGCTGCAGTCGCTGCACCCCCTGGCGATGGCCGGGGTCGACCAGCACTCGGGCTTCCGTGGTGATCCCTGGGGGCGGCTGCAGCGCACCAGCGGGTTCATCGCGGAGACGACGTTCGGCACCGTCGAGCACGCCGACCGCGCGATCGGTGCCGTGCGCCGAATCCACGAGCGCGTCCGGGGCACCGCCGATGACGGGGGCGAGTACGCGGCCTCCGACCCGCACCTGCTGCGGTGGGTGCACCTCGCGGAGATCGACTCCTTCCTGCGGGCGCACGATCGCTACGGCGCCCGCCCCCTCGACCCCGAGGAGCGCGACGTCTACGTCGCCCAGGCCGGGATCACCGCTCGGCTGCTCGGCGCGGACGACGTCCCGCACGACACGGCGGAGCTGGCGGCGGCGCTGGCGTCCTACCGCTCCGACCTCCGGAGCACGCCCGCCGCCCGTGCGGCCGCCCGCTTCATGCTGCTGAGCCCGCCGGTGCCGTGGACGGTGCGAGCCCCCTACGGGTTGCTCGCCGCCGCGGCGGTGGGCCTGCTCCCGCGCTGGGCCCGCCGGCCGCTGCGCCTGCCGTGGCTCCCGGTCACCGAGGCGACCGCCGTGCGCGCCGGCGGCGTGGCCGTCACGCGGGCGATCGGATGGGCCATGGCCCCGGCGCCTCGCTCCACGACATGAGGATGTCGGCGAACCGCGACACAATGGACGAGTCCCCACCCAACCAAGGAGTGATCGCTCGTGAAGAAGCTCGCGCTGCTGACGGCCGCCGCCGTCGGATACGTTCTCGGAACCCGTGCCGGCCGCGGCCGCTATGAGCAGATCAAGCAGCAGGCCGAGAGGGTGTGGCACACCGATCCGGTCCAGTCCACGGCCCACAAGGCGCAGGACACCGCGAAGCAGGCGGCGTCCGACGTGGGCCACCGCGTCGCCGAGACGGCGAAGGACGTCTCCGGCGTCGTCAGCGAGAAGGCCAAGGACGTCT
This sequence comes from Aeromicrobium choanae, assembly GCF_900167475.1. Taxonomy (NCBI): domain Bacteria; kingdom Bacillati; phylum Actinomycetota; class Actinomycetes; order Propionibacteriales; family Nocardioidaceae; genus Aeromicrobium; species Aeromicrobium choanae. The sequence goes on from NZ_LT796768.1 coordinate 1,556,936, forward strand.
CCGGCACGGTCAGCGACAAGGTGAAGACCGCCGCCGACTTCTCCAACGACGACGCGAATGACTCGGGCACCGCCACGGGCGCGGGTGCTGGCACCGGCACGGACGCCGACGCGTCCGCTCCCGCGTACAGCACCAGCTCGGAGGGGCTGCGCGCCGACGCCGCCGCTGCTGACGCCCGGGCTCCGTTCGACATCGACGAGGCCGGCTCGGACGACCTCTCCTCCCAGCCGAACCCGCTGGGCACCGACGACCCCGACGCCCGCGCCTGATGCGGCTGCGGATCTTCACCGAACCGCAGCAGGGCGCCTCGTACGACGACCTCCTCGCCGTCGCGCAGGAGTCCGAGCGGCTGGGCTTCGACGCGTTCTTCCGCTCCGACCACTACCTGGCGATGGGCGGGGAGGGCCTGCCCGGCCCGAGCGACGCCTGGATCACGCTGGCCGGTCTGGCCCGCGAGACCTCCACCATCCGCCTCGGCACGCTCGTCACGAGTGCCACCTTCCGGTTGCCCGGACCGCTGGCGATCAGCGTGGCCGGGGTCGACCAGATGAGCGGTGGACGCGTGGAGTTCGGGCTCGGCGCGGGCTGGTTCGACTCCGAGCACCGCGCGTACGGGATCGGCTTCCCCGACACCCCCGAGCGCTTCGACCGGCTCGAGGAGCAGCTGGAGATCATCACCGGCCTCTGGGCCGACACGTCGGGTGCCTACTCGTTCGAGGGCCAGCACTACGCGGTGACCGAGTCGCCTGCGCTGCCCAAGCCGGCGCAGGACCGGATCCCGGTGATCGTGGGCGGCAAGGGCAAGCGCCGGACCCCGGCACTGGCGGCGCGGTTCGCCGACGAGTTCAACGTCCCGTTCGAGTCGGCCGACTTCACCCGCACGCAGTTCGGGCGGGTGCGTGAGGCGTGCGAGAAGGCCGAGCGCGATCCGTCGTCGCTCGCGTGGTCGAACGCGCTCGTGCTGTGCGCTGGTTCGGACGAGGCCGAGATCGCCCGGCGCGCCTCGGCGATCGGCCGCGAGGTCGACGAGCTGCGCACCAACGGTCTCGCCGGCACCCCGGCCGAGATCCTCGACCGGATCGGCGAGTTCGCCGACGCCGGGTCGGAGCGGCTCTACCTGCAGGTGCTCGACCTGGGCGACCTGGACCACCTGCGACTCGTGGCCGAGGAGATCCTGCCGCACGTCTGAGGACCGACGAACGATGAGGCATCCGACCCCGATCCGGGCTCGGATGCCTTGTCGTTTCGGCACCGGGGCATCGAGAATTACATCGGTGTGGTTTACCCACAGCGTTGTCCCCACCTGGGGACAACCGAGCTCAGGAGGGGCCCACCTCGAGGCGGCCCCGCTCCATCTCCGTCGTCAGCGACTGCAGGAAGTCGATGATCGCGGGCCTGGCGTCCACCGGAACCTTGGCCGCGATGGCCTTCATCCGCTCGTGCATGTCGGCCAGGTGCTCCGACATCTCGCGGCGGGCCTGCTCGGTGGGGACGAGGACCACCGACCGGCGGTCGGTGGGGTGCGGCACGCGCTCCAGGTGCCCCGAGGCGACCAGCCGGTCGACGAGGGTCGTGACGGCAGCCGTGCTGATGCCCAGGTGGTCGGCGAGCCGGCGCGGGGTCACCCCGGGGACCGCGCTGCCCTGCGGATCGGACTCCGCGAGCTCGACCGTGCGGATGACGTGGCGCAGGGATCGCAGGTCGGTGGGATTGACCCGCATCGCGTCGCTGAGCCGGTTGCGCATCTCCCGGTCCGCCCGGACCAGTTCGCGGACCGCCCTCAGCAGGCCGCGCTCGTCGTCGGTGTAGTCGGGTGCCACGGGGGTACGGGGAAGGGGACGCATCGGCACGCCTTCATCATAGGCACTATTTCTATAAGTTGATATCTAGATTGGTTAGCAATACCGTTCGAGGTGTCACCAGGAGGACTCTGTGGAACCCGTGCTCGACCACGCCCCCGGTGCAGCGGACGCCGCTGCGCCCTCAGCCGGCGCGCGCCCGAGCCTTCCCGACCGCCTTCCGCACGGCGATCCCGACGACCTCGTCGTCCTGCTGGACGACGAGCGGCGCCCCATCGGCACGGCTCCGCGCCAGGACGTCCACGGTCACGACACGCCCCTGCACCTGGCGTTCTCCTGCTACCTGATCGACGGCCAAGGCCGTGTCCTGCTGACCCGCCGAGCGCTCGGCAAGCGGTCGTGGCCCGGCGTGTGGACCAACTCCTTCTGCGGTCACCCGCGGCCGGGAGAGGACCTCGTCGACGCGGTCAGCCGCCACGGTCGCGGTGAGCTCGGCCTCGAGCCCGCGTCCATCCGCCCGTTCCTGCCCGACTTCGCGTACCGCGCGGTCGACGCCTCCGGCGTGGTGGAGAACGAGGTGTGCCCCGTCTTCGTCGCGCGGGCGACCGACGACGCGCAGCCCCATCCCGACGAGGTCGAGGAGCTGCGCTGGGTCGACGTGTCCGACCTGCGCGAGACGGTGCGGATCGCGCCGTGGGCGCTCAGCCCCTGGCTGGTCGAGCAGGCCGCCGCGATCGAGGCGGCCGACGCCTGGCACGTGCTGGCGCCCGACCAGACGGAGACGAGCCCATGACCCTGCAGTCGGAGCTGGACTCACTCCTGCACTCCGCCCGGGTCCCGGGTCTGAGCCGCGACCACCATGCGCTGCTCACCGCCCTCGACCTCGGCAGCTCCGGCGGCAAGCGCTTTCGTCCCTGGCTCGTCACCACGGTGCACGCGGCCTTCGCGGGCGACCAGCCCGACACCGTGGTCGACGCCGTCGCCGCGGCCACCGAGCTGTTGCACACCGCCTTCGTGATCCACGACGACGTGATCGACAACGACGACACCCGTCGGGGACGGCCGAGCGTGCCGGGCCTGTTTCGCTCCGACGCGAGCGGGCTGGCCACGTCGCCGGACGACCACGACACCTACGCGCGCGCCGGTGCGATCCTCGCCGGCGACCTCGCCCTGGCGGCCGCGATCCGCGCGGTGGCGACGTGCGGGGTGGACCCGGTCACCACCCACCGCCTGCTGGACCTCCTCGACGCCACGCTGCACGCCTCCGCCGCCGGCGAGCTGGCCGACGTCCGCCTCGCCCTGGGCACCGCGATGCCGAGCGCCGACGAGGCCATCGCCGTCACCGAGCACAAGACGGCCGTCTACTCGTTCGTGCTGCCACTGCAGGCCGGAGCGGTGCTCGCGGGGGCCGACGAGTCCGCCGTGCGCGTGCTGGGCGAGATCGGCCGCTGCCTGGGCATCGCGTTCCAGCTCCACGACGACGTGATGGCGATGTTCGGCGACCCCGAGCTGACGGGCAAGGACCCGCTCGGCGACCTCCGTGAGGGCAAGCGCACGCCGCTCATGGTGCACGCTTCGCAGACGCCCGACTGGGAGCGGATCGCGCCGCACCTGGGCGATCCCGACCTGACCGAGGCGGCCGCGGCCGGCGTGCGCGAGGCACTCACGCACTGCGGCTCGCGGGGCTACGTGGAGGACCTCGCTGACGGCCACCTGGCTTTGGCGCGCGAGCATGCCCGCACCCTCGACCTCGAGCGGTCGCTCCTCGACCCCCTCGTGGCGCAGGCTTGGCACATGGCCGCCATGACGCAGGACACCACCGCGGAGGTGGGTGCGGCATGAGCGCACTCCACCACGAGGAGCGCGGCCGCTCAGGGTCGACGGCCGCCACCGAGGCCTACACGCTGTACGACGACGTGGCCGAGGGTGCCGCCGCGCTCGTGATCAAGCGCTACTCGACGTCGTTCTCGCTGGCGTCACGGTTGCTGAACGAGCCGGTGCGCACGCGCGTGTGCAACATCTACGCGCTCGTGCGTGTGGCCGACGAGATCGTCGACGCGCCGCGCCCGGACGGCGACCACGACCAGCAGCTGCGCATGCTGGACTCGCTCCACGCCGAGGTGCACGAGGCGATGCGCACCGGGCACAGCGCCAATCTCGTCGTCCACGCGTTCGCGCGCACCGCACGCGCGTGTGGGATCGGCACCGACCTGGTCGACCCGTTCTTCCAGTCGATGCGCACCGACCTCTTCCGCACCGACCACGACGAGGCCAGCTTCGCGACCTACATCTACGGCTCCGCCGAGGTCGTCGGCCTGATGTGCCTCAAGGCCTTCCTCCTCGACCAGCCCCGGCCCGAGGCCCAGTACGCCGAGCTGGCCCCGGGCGCGCGTCGCCTCGGCGCGGCCTTCCAGAAGGTGAACTTCCTGCGCGACCTCGGCGACGACCGCGACAACCTCGGCCGCAGCTACGTGCCCGGCCTGGATCCCGAGCACTTCGACGTCGCGATGCGTGACCGACTGCTCGACGACATCGATGCCGACCTCGCCGCCGCAGCGGCCGTGATCCCGCGCCTTCCCGCCGGCAGCCGTCGTGCGGTCGCCGCCGCGCACGCGCTCTTCGCGGAGCTGTCCCGGCGGCTGCGTCAGGCCTCGCCCGCGCGGATCCGCTCCGAGCGCATCCGCGTGCCCGGCCCCGCCAAGGCCCGGGTCGTCGCACGCGCCGTCACGGTCGGCGTCTGATGGGGAGCGTCACGGTCATCGGCGGGGGGATCTCCGGCCTGGCCACCGCCGCCCTCCTGGCCGCCGACGGCTGGTCCGTCGACCTGCTCGAGCAGCGGGACGACGTCGGCGGGCGGGCTGGCTCGTGGAGCAAGGACGGCTTCCGGTTCGACACCGGCCCTTCCTGGTACCTCATGCCCGAGGTCTTCGAGCACTTCTTCCGGCTGCTCGGCACCACGGCCGACGAGCAGCTCGACCTCATCCGGCTCGACCCCGGCTACCGCGTGTTCTTCGAGGGCAACGAGCAGCCGGTCGACGTGCGCGCCACGCGCGCCGAGAACGTCGCGCTGTTCGAGGCGATCGAGCCCGGCGCGGGGCGCCGTCTCGAGGAATACCTGGAGTCGGCGGCCGACACCCACCAGATGGCCGTCGACCACTTCCTCTACACGAGCTTCGAGCAGCCGGCGAACCTCGCTCATGCCGACGTGCTGCGCCGGGCTCCCCGCCTGGCCGGGCTGCTGGGCCGCTCGCTGGAGTCGCACGTCGCCGCGCGCTTCGACGACACCCGACTCCGCCAGATCCTGGGGTACCCCGCGGTGTTCCTCGGGTCGTCACCGTCGCGCGCTCCGAGCATGTACCACCTGATGAGCGGGATGGACCTCGCCGACGGCGTGCTCTACCCGCAGGGCGGCTTCTCCACGCTGATCGACGCGATCGCCGCCCTGGCTCGCGCCCGCGGCGTGCGCATCCGCACCGGCGCCACCGTCATCGGCATCGACACCAGCTCCACCGGTCGCGCCGTCCCCACACCGGGCGCGCGGGCGCGGGTCGAGGGTGTCACGTTCCGCACCGACGAGGGGATCGAGCGGATCGACGCCGACGTCGTGGTCGGCGCGATGGACCTGCACCACCTCGAGACGCGACTGCTGCCGGAGCACCTCCGGACCTACCCGGAGTCGTGGTGGAAGCGCCGCGATCCGGGCCCGGGTGCCGTGCTGGCGTACCTCGGCGTCGAGGGCGAGCTGCCCGAGCTGGCGCACCACACGATGTTCTTCACGCGGGACTGGGCCGCGAACTTCGACGACGTGCTCGGCCGGCCCGGCCGCGTGCCGGACCCCGCGTCCTCCTACGTGTGCCGGCCGTCGGCCACCGACCCGTCGGTCGCTCCCGAGGGCGACGAGAACGTGTTCATCCTCGTCCCGGTGCCGGCCGACGTGGGATTGGGGCGCGGGGGCGTCGACGGCGCCGGCGATCCCGCCGTCGAGAAGACCGCGGACGCGGCCATCGGCCAGATCGCCTCGTGGGCCGGCGTGCCCGAACTCGCCTCGCGGATCAAGGTCCGGCGCACCGTGGGACCCGGTGACTTCGCCGCCGACCTGAACGCGTGGTCCGGAGGCGCCCTCGGGCCCGCCCACACCCTGCGCCAGAGTGCGTTCCTGCGGGCGCGCAACGCCTCGCGCCGGGTGGACGGACTGCTCTACGCCGGATCCAGCACGATCCCGGGCATCGGGCTGCCGATGTGCCTGATCAGCGCCGAGCTCGTCCTCAAGCGCCTGCGGGGCGACCGGTCGGCGGGGCCGTCGCCCGAGCCCTTCGCCGGCACTACGGTGGTCGCGTGAGCTGGCTCTACCTCGCCTCGGTGATCGGGGCGGGCTTCTGCATGGGGCTGGTCGACCACCGGTGGCGGCTGTTCCTCTTCCGGAAGAGCTCGTACGCGCTGGTCGTCCTCGCCGTCGGCTTCGTCTTCTTCCTGGTCTGGGACGTCGTGGCGATCCGGCTCGAGGTCTACGCGCGGGGCGAGTCCCCGGCGATGACCGGGATCGAGGTGGCCCGCGAGCTGCCGCTCGAGGAGCTCTTCTTCATCGTCTTCCTCACCTACGTCACCGGCGTCCTGCACGGGCTGTTCACGATGCTGCTCGACCGCAGGGCGGTCGCCCGATGACCTATCTCGGGCTCGCCGCGGTGTTCACGGCCGCGACCCTCCCCGTTCTGGCCCTCGCGGTCGTCACGCGCCGCCCCGACCGCCGCTGGTGGGCCGCCACGGGGCTCACCGCCGTGGCACTCGCCGTCCTCACCGCCGTCTTCGACAGCGTCATGATCGCCGCCGACCTCTTCCGGTTCGACGAGTCGGCCCTGACCGGCATCCATGTGGGGCTCGCGCCGATCGAGGACTTCGCGTGGCCGCTGGCGGCCACGGTGCTGGTGTCGTCGCTGCTGCTGCTCCTGTCGCCTCCCGCGCGCCACCGCGATCCCGCCCTGCGCTCGCAGGACCAGGCGTGAGCCGCGCCGGCCAGGTGCTGGCGTCGTCGCGCCCGCTGTCGTGGGTCAACACGGCCTTCCCGTTCGGCGCCGCCTACCTGCTGGGCGGTGGCGGCCTCGACGTCGCGTTCTGGGTGGGCTGCGCGTACTTCCTGGTGCCCTACAACCTGCTGATGTACGGGATCAACGACGTCTTCGACTACGAGTCAGACCTGCGCAACCCGCGCAAGGGCGGGGTCGAGGGGATCGTGCTCGACCGCCGGATCCACCGCCTGACGATCTGGTCGGCGGTCCTGTCGAACGTGCCGTTCGTCGTGGTGCTGGCCGCGATGGGCTCGCCGCTGTCGAACCTCGTGCTGGCGATCAGCATCTTCGCCGTCATCGCTTACTCGGCGCCGGTCCTGCGGTTCAAGGAGCGGCCGTTCCTGGACTCGCTCACCTCCAGCACGCACTTCGTCAGCCCCGCGGTGTTCGGACTGGCGCTCGCGGCCGCTCGCGGTGGTGAGGTCGAGCTCGGCGTCACGGTCGTCGCAGCGATCGCGGGCTTCTTCGCGTGGGGCGTCGGGTCGCACGCTTTCGGCGCCGTCCAGGACGTCACCGCCGACCGCGCGGCCGGCATCGGCTCGATCGGCACGGTGCTCGGTGCCCGCAACACCACCCGGTTCGCCTTCGCGGCCTACCTCGTCGGCGGCCTGTGCCTGCTGGCGCTGCCGTGGCCCGGTTCCCTCTCCGCCCTGCTGGTCCTGCCCTACGCCGCCAACATCGCGCCGTTCCTGTCGATCACGGACGAGCGGTGCGAGGAGGCGAACGCCGGATGGCGTCGCTTCCTGTGGCTGAACTTCGTCACCGGGTTCCTGGTGACGCAGCTGCTGATCTGGATCAGCCTCCGGTGACGCGGCGGGACCGGAACCGGTCCTGCCAGCGCACCCACGGCGGGCGCTCCGCCCAGTTGAGCCTCAGCGTGGTGACGGCGCGGTCCATGCGTCGCGCGAGCTGCCTCCGGCCCCGCACCGAGCGCCCCGAGACGCCCAGCCCCAGGCCGCGGTCGTAGCGGATCACGGACTCCGGGCCGAGCGCGAAGGCGAGGTCCATGTCGTCGTGCACGTCGTCGAACCGGTGCACGCGGCCGCGCACACGTTCCCAGCTGGTGCGCCGGATCGCCATGCTCGAACCCCAGAGCGGATGGTGCCCGAGGGCGAGGTAGGTCAGGACGTAGTAGGCGCCGAGGTAGGCCACCGTGGCGATGCGGGCCAGCACGGGCGGCAGGTCGTGGAACCAGCCCGCCCCGGTGACGGCGTCGACGTCGGGATCCGCCATCGCGCGGGAGACCCGGGCGATCCAGTCAGGGCCGGGCCGGGAGTCGGCGTCGAGCCGGGCGATGACGTCGCCCGTGGCCGCGTCGTAGCCGGTGGCAGCCGCCGGAGGGATGCCCAGGCGCGGCTCCACGACGACGCGTGCCCCAGCCGCCTCGGCGACGGCGACCGAGTCGTCGGTGCACCCGTTGTCCACCACGACGACCTCGAGCGGGGCCGCGGTCTGGAGCGCCAGCAGTCGCAGGCACTCGCGGAGCTCGTCGGCGTCGTCGTGCACGGGGATGACGACCGAGACGGTCGGGGCGGTCACCGGCTCGGCTCCGCGGCCGACGTGCGGCTCACCACGAGGGCGGCGATCAGCGCACCGACCGCCCCGGCGGCGAGATCGCCGATCGTGTCGTCGTAGCCCACCTGGATGCGGCCGTCGATCCAGGTGTGGCCCATCCACTCGAGGAACTCCCACGCGACGGCGAGCGCGACAGCGGTGGTCAGGGTGACGACGAAGGCGCCCAGCCGCGGGCGCGCGAGCCGGGGATCGTCGTGGGTGGCGAGCGCGCCGACCTTCACGAGCACCTGCCACGTGAGGGCCGCGATGAGTCCGGTGGCGGTGGCGTGGACGACGAGGTCGAGGCCGGGGACGGCGAGGTACCAGTCGAGCTGGGCCGCCCAGCCTCCGAGCAGCAGCGCGCCGCAGAAGGTGACGTCGAGTGCCGGCCCGGTGCCGACCGCGCGAGGGATGAAGAGCGCACCGAGCACGAGGAAGAAGAGCGCGAAGCCGATCCAGCCCGCGTGGATCGTGGCCGCCACGACGCTGACGATGCCGGCGGCGCGCAGGGCGTCCGGGACGATCAACGGCATTCGGACATCCTACTGACGGCGGGGAATTCCACGAGTTACACCCGTGTGGTTCGTCCACATGCCTGTGCACAGGTGGGGACAACGCCGCCTCAGCGCAGGTGGGCGAACTCGTCGAGTCCGGCGTCCTCCTCGGCGAGGGAGAACGAGGCCATCGCCCGGTTCACCATGCCGGTCGCCAGGAGGACGGCGACCGACACGGCGAATGCCATGCCGCACAGGAACGCGAGCGCCAGCGCGATCATCGGGTCGCCTTCGTGTGCCTGGCCATGCTGCTCGCCTCCGTCGTCGTGCGTGACATTGGAGAGCGGCCGGGCTCGGGTTTCGGACGTGGAACCCGGGCCCGCCCAGGACAGCCTGCGATGGCAGGAATTACATCGATGTCATTTCGTCCACAGGTCTACCCACACCTGGGGACGAACGCCCGCCGAGCGCGACGTCGCTCAGACGCGACGGGTGTTGTCGGGGTCCTCCGGCGGAGCGTCCGTCGGGCCGGGCTCGCGCAGGTCGGCGTCCGGGTCCCCACCGTGCTTGCCGGTGAAGACGGGACGATCCTGCGACACCGCGTCCTGCCGGGCCGGGGCCACGTCGTCGGAGCGACCATCGGCGAGGTCATCTCGCTGTGCGTCCATACGGTCGTCACGCTGACCGTCGGTGACGTCGGGGTCGATCTCGTCGGCCTTGGCCAGGCGGTGGTCGACGTGCTGCTTGGTCTCCGCGGCCTCCTGCTGGAGCTCGGCGGCCTGGCGCTCGAGTCGCTCGGCGTCGAGTCGCGCCTGGTCGGCGTCGGCACGAGCAGCGGCGGCGCCGGCCGCGGTCTGGTTGGCGGAGACCGAGGCCTCGCGGGCCTCGTCGCGCAGGCGGGCGGCTTCGACGCGCTGCTCGCGCTCCTTCTCGAGCCGCTTCTCCTCCTTGGCCTTCTTGCCATTCGTGAGGGCCCAGACGAGAGCGGCCACCAGCAGCAGCGCCACGACCGCGATCAGGATCCAGACCCAGGGGTCGACGTTGTCCATCAGGTTCACCTCCGCGGGCCCCGGCTGCGTCGGTCGACGCTGGCGCACCGAGCCCTCCCTCCTTGGTACCGCAGTCGCAGCTCCGCCGCTCGTCGGAGGAATCAGGCAAAAGGCCCGTCCAGCAGCGCCCACTGCACGAGCATGATCGTCTTGGCGTCCACGATCTCGGTGCCGATGGCCGCGCGGGCCCGGTCGATGTCCAACTCCACGATCTCGATGTCCTCGCCCTCCGCCGCGACGCCGTACTGCGTGCCGGCGACGTCGTCCGCGCGATAGGGAGCCGCGAAGAAGTGCAGGCGCTCGGTCACCGACCCGGGACTCATGAAGACGTCGAACACGTGCTGCACCGGCCCAATCTCGACACCCGTTTCCTCGACGGTCTCGCGCCGGATGGCCGCGACGGGGTCGTCCTCGTCCAGCAGGCCCGCGGCGGTCTCGACGAGCATGCCGTCGGGGTGGCCGTTCACGTAGACCGGGAAGCGGAACTGCCGCGTGAGCAGCACCGTCCTGCGGTCCATGTCGTAGAGCAAGATCGTCGCGCCGTCGCCACGGTCGTAGGTCTCGCGCCGCTCTGTGCGCCACGTGCCGTCCGACCCGCGTCGGTCGAACGTGGTCGCGCGCAGGACGTACCAGTCGTTCGACAGCACCTCCACGTCGCGCACGACGACGTCGGGGTTGCGGTCGAGCTCGCGGCCCGTCAGGTGCAGGCCCGTGCGGCCACGGTGGTCAGGGGTGTCGATGCCGGCGGTCATCGGTCCAGCCTCGCGGATGGGGTGTTGGTGCCTGCGGGGACTCGCCGGGTCGTGGGAGAACCCGCTGGGCCTTCGGGGTGATCTGTCGGGACGCCCGTCCAACACCCCTGTGGAACGGACCCAAGATCAATATGCGAAGACATGGACGCTGAGAACGTCAATCTCTCTTCGCGGTTCCCCGAAGAAAGCACCCAAGCGTCTGGACACAATACGGAACGGTCGCTCTCGCGGCGAGCCGTCCGCCTTCCAATTGTTGTACGGGACGATCAGGAACAAGTGATGCGCATCTGCGGCGACGTGCGCCTTCCACAAGTCCTTGAGATCGTGATTGTTGGTCGTCGTCCCACCCCGTTCGACCTCAGCCAAGATGCCTCGTCCCTCAGCGATCGGGAAGAAGAAATCAGGGCGTGCCTGTGTGACCAGTCCGCTTTGCGGGGTGAGCACCACCTCCGTGCCGAACCCCAGGTCCTCGCACAGGAGCGCTGTGAAGTGATCCTGGATAGATTTGCTCGGCGCGCCGTGCACGTGGAGAGCCGAAAGCTCAACCTGCGTGGATGCGATGTGTTCCACGAGTCGCTGCGCCAGACGATCGACGTGGGCCAGCTCGGCAGAGAGTTCAGGTGGAACGGCCGCCTTCACGTGCCGCACGTACCCATCCACCGCCCCAGCTTCTCAGCTCAGTGGCCGCCACAAACTGGATTCGAAAGGAAGCGCCCCGGGGGCGGTCATCTTTTTCGGCACGCGCTGAACAGTGAAGTGCGAAGCAGGTTCGTGCCGGTCATGTGGTGGAGCCTAGGGGACTCGAACCCCTAACCCCCTGCTTGCAAAGCAGGTGCGCTACCAATTGCGCCAAGGCCCCGTGGTGGGAGAGCGTCAGACCGGATCGCTGTGCTGAGCCCAAGCATCGGGCTGCGCTGCGGACTTGCGGCGGTTCGCGAACCAGACGGCTCCGGCAACCGCGAGTGCCAGGGTGAGGATCTTCTTCACGTCGACTCCTCCTTCGGTGGGCCTAGATGGACTTGAACCATCGACCTCTTCCTTATCAGGGAAGCGCTCTAACCGAGCTGAGCTATAGGCCCCGGGCAGCAATAGATGAGATTACCCCAAGGTCCGGCACGAGTTCCAATCGGGTCCGTGAGGGACCCGTCACCCTCCGCGAGTGGCGCAGAAAGGCCCGCCACTCGACGAGTGGCGGGCCGATTCGCGCCACTCGCGGGGAGTGGGCGCGGGGGTCTGCGGACTACTTGCGCTCGCCGAACGTCAACTCGATGCCGCCGAGGATGCCGGCCGCCAGATTGTACAGGTGGGCGGCGATCGTGGCCAGGGCGGTCATGAAGATGACGTTCAGGCTCGACACCAGCAGCGTGAGGCCCACGACGCGGCCGAAGCCCAGGTACTCGGTGATGTCGAAGCCGGAGGCGTCGTCGGCGAGCACGTTGGAGACGCTGTCGTTGAGGGCGCCCCACACGCCGGTGATCTGCATGACGAGCCAGAACACGGTGACCGCGACGACGCTGACGACCATGAGCGCGACCGAGACCACGAACGACATCTTCGTGACGCTCCACGGCTCGACGTGGCTCAGCTTCAGGCGCGCCGACCGACCGGAGTCGGCGGCGGGCGCCGTGGTGGTCTGGACGGACTTCGCGGGCTTCTTCGACTCGGACTTCTTCGACTCGGGCTTGGGCTCCGGTGCCTTCTTCGGCTCCGGCGCGGCCTTCTGCTCGGGCTTCGGGGCAGCCGGAGCGGGAGCAGACGGAGCCGGAGCAACCGCCGGAGCGGCTGCGGCAGTCGCGCCCGCGGCGGTGGCGCCAGCGACACCCGCGCCGGCCACACCGGCAGCAGCGCCGGCCTGACCCGGAGCCTTCTTCGGGACAGCCGCCGGCGCGTCCTTCTTCGCCGGCGCCGGGCGCTCGGGTGTCTTCTGCTGCGGCTGGCCCGACGGCTTCTTCTCCGCGGGCTTGGCCGGCGGATCGGCCGGCACGGCCTTCATCGTCTGCGTGGGCCGGTCGTCCACGGGCGGGGCCGCGGGCTTGGGCGGAGCGGGCTGGTCGTCGCGCACCGCGGGGATCACCGCAGTGGTGTCCGGGGTCGCCTTGGTCGTGCGGGCGTACTCGGCCTTCGTCAGCGGGCGGCGCGCCGTGACCGACGGGGTCGTCCCGTTCGCCTTGGCGTTCTTCGCAGGCACGCCGTTCTGCTGACCGTTGTCCGGCTTCTGCTCACTCACTGTCGTCCCCGCTCGTCTCCGACTGCTCGGCTTCGTCCGTGGACTCCGGTGCCGCCACCTCGGCGACCTCGGTGTTCCGGGCGATGGTGACCACGCGGTCGTTGCCCTTGAACTTCACGAAACTCACACCCATCGTGCCACGCCCCTTCACAGGAACACCGGACACGAGGCTGCGAGTGATCTGTCCGGACTCGGTCACGCTGATGACGTCGTCGCTGTCACGCAGCACCAGGCCGCCGACCAGCTCGCCTCGCGACTCGGTGATCTGCATGGCCTTGATGCCCAGTCCGCCACGGCCCTGGATGCGGTACTCGTCGATGCGGGTCTTCTTCGCGAATCCGCCGTCGGTGACCGTGAAGACGTAGAGCTTCTGGCTCTCGTCGTCCTCGCCCTCCAGGTCGGCGCCGGCCTTGATGACCGTCATCGACAGCAGGGAGTCCTCGCCGCGGAACTTCATGCCCGTGACACCGGAGGTGGCGCGGCCCATCGGACGCAGCTGCTCGTCGTCGGCGCGGAAGCGGATCGACTGCGCCTTGCGGCTGATCAGCAGGATGTCGTCCTCGGGCGAGACCAGCTCGGCGCCGACCAGCTCGTCGTCCTCGTCGCGGAAGTTGATCGCGATGACGCCGGCCTGGCGCGGGCTGTTGTAGTCGACGAGTCGGGTCTTCTTGACCAGCCCGCGCTTCGTGGCGAGCACCAGGTAGGGCGCCTGCTCGTAGTCGCGGACCGCCAGCACCTGGGCGATCTCCTCGTCGGGCTGGAACGCCAGCAGGCCGGCCACGTGGCCGCCGCGGGCGTCGCGGCCGCCCTCGGGCAGGTGGTACGCCTTGGCGCGGTAGACGCGGCCCGCCGTGGTGAAGAACAGGATCCAGTGGTGGGCCGTGGTGGAGAACACGTGCTCGACGACGTCCTCGCCGCGCAGCGAGGCGCCGCGGACGCCCTTGCCGCCGCGGCCCTGCACCCGGTAGAGCTCGGTCTTCGTGCGCTTGGCGTAGCCGCCCTTGGTGATCGTGACGACGAGCTCCTCATCGGGGATGAGGTCCTCGTCGGACAGGTCGCCGTCGGCGGCGATGATCCGGGTGCGGCGGTCGTCACCGTACTTGTCGACGATCACCGCCAGCTCCTCGCCGACGATCTCGCGCTGGCGCGCCTCGCTGGCCAGGATCAGCTTGTAGGCGGCGATCTCGGACTCGATCTTGGCCAGGTCGTCGATGATCTTCTGGCGCTCCAGCGCCGCGAGGCGACGCAGCTGCATGTCGAGGATCGCCCGCGCCTGCAGGTCGTCGATCTCGAGGAGCGCCTGCAGCCCTTCGTTGGCCTCGTCGGCCGTGGGGCTGCGGCGGATCAGCGCGATCACGTCGTCGAGCAGGTCGAGCGCCTTGACCAGGCCGCGCAGGATGTGGGCGCGCTCCTCGGCCTTGCGCAGGCGGTACTCGGTGCGGCGGCGGATGACGTTGACCTGGTGGTGGATCCAGTGCGAGATGAACCCGTCGAGGGTCAGCGTGCGCGGCACGTCGTCGACGATCGCCAGCATGTTGGCGCTGAAGTTCGTCTGCAGGTCGGTGTGCTTGTACAGGTTGTTCAGCACGACGCGGGCGACGGCGTCGCGGCGGATCTCGATGACGATGCGGCGGCCGGCGCGGTCGCTGGACTCGTCGCGCAGGTCGCTGATGCCCTGGACGCGACCCGTCTGTGCGAGATCGGCGATCTTGCGCATCAGGCCGTCCGGGTTGACCTGGTAGGGCAGCTCGGTGACGACGAGCTGCATGCGGCCCTTCGCGTCCTCCTCGATGTTGACCACGGCGCGCATGGGGACCGAGCCGCGACCGGTGCGGTACATGTCCTCGATGCCGCTCGTGCCGACGATCAGGCCGTTCGTCGGGAAGTCAGGGCCCTTGATGCGCTGCAGCAGCGCCTCGAGAAGCTCCTCGCGCGTCGCGTCGGGGTGCTCGAGCGCCCACTGGACGCCGTCGGCGACCTCGCGCAGGTTGTGCGGCGGGATGTTCGTGGCCATGCCGACGGCGATGCCGGCCGAGCCGTTGACCAGCAGGTTGGGGATGCGCGCCGGCAGAACGGTGGGCTCCTGCGAGCGGCCGTCGTAGTTCGGCTTGAAGTCGACGGTCTCCTCGTCGATGTCGGCGACCATCTCCATGGCGATCGGCGCGAGCTTGCACTCGGTGTACCGCATCGCCGCGGCCGGGTCGTCGCCCGGCGAGCCGAAGTTGCCCTGCCCGGCGATCATCGGGGCGCGCATGACCCACGGCTGCGCGAGGCGCACGAGGGTGTCGTAGATCGCCGAGTCGCCGTGGGGGTGGTACTGACCCATGACGTCACCGACGATGCGACTGCACTTGTTGAAGCCGCGATCGGGGCGGTAGCCGCCGTCGTACATCGCGTACAGGACGCGGCGGTGCACCGGCTTGAGGCCGTCGCGCACGTCGGGCAGCGCGCGCGAGACGATGACGCTCATCGCGTAGTCGATGTACGACCGCTGCATCTCGTCCTGCAGCTCGACCGGCTCGGTGCGGTCGCTTTCGATCGGGGTGTCGGTCACTTCTGTGTCCTTCGTTCCGTGGTCTCGTGCCGCTGACTAGCCGGGCGCCTCGACCACCGGGTGGTTCGGTGGGGTCAGATGTCGAGGAAGCGGACGTCCTTGGCGTTCCGCTGGATGAACGAGCGTCGCTGGTCGACGTCCTCGCCCATGAGGATCGTGAAGATCTCGTCGGCCACGGCCGCGTCGGCCAGCGTGACCTGACGCAGCAGGCGGCCGTCGGGATCCATGGTCGTCTCCCACAGCTCGCTGGCGTTCATCTCGCCGAGGCCCTTGTAGCGCTGGACCGGAGCCGTGTTCGGCAGTCGGTAGCCGGCGTCGAGGCCGGCCGCCATGACGGCGTCGCGCTCGGAGTCGGAGTAGGCCAGCTCGTGGTGGTGGTTGGTCCACTTGATCTTGTACAGCGGCGGCTGCGCGAGGTACACGTGGCCGGCGTCGATCAGCGGCTTCATGAAGCGGAACAGCAGCGTCAGCAGCAGCGTGGTGATGTGCTGGCCGTCCACGTCGGCGTCGGCCATCAGCACGATCTTGTGATAGCGCAGCTTGGCGATGTCGAAGTCCTCGTGGACGCCGGTGCCCAGGGCGCTGATGATCGCCTGGACCTCGGTGTTCTGCATGATCTTGTCGATCCGCGCCTTCTCGACGTTGAGGATCTTGCCGCGCAGCGGGAGGATCGCCTGCGTCGCGGGGTTGCGGCCGTTGCGGGCCGAGCCGCCGGCCGAGTTGCCCTCGACCACGAAGATCTCGCACGCCTCCGGGTTGCGGCTGGAGCAGTCGATCAGCTTGCCCGGCAGGCCGCCGCCGGAGCCGAAGCCCTTGCGGTTGCGCGCCAGGTCGCGCGCCTTGCGGGCCGCCACTCGAGCGGCCGCGGCGTCGATCGACTTGCGGATGATGGTCTTGCCCTCGGTGGGGTTGCGCTCGAGCCAGGCACCCAGCT
Organism: Aeromicrobium choanae; assembly: GCF_900167475.1. NCBI lineage: Bacteria > Bacillati > Actinomycetota > Actinomycetes > Propionibacteriales > Nocardioidaceae > Aeromicrobium > Aeromicrobium choanae. The sequence goes on from NZ_LT796768.1 coordinate 1,573,362, forward strand.
CGTCGTTCAGCACCTGCTGGACGAAGCCCTTGGCCTCGGTGTTGCCCAGCTTCGTCTTGGTCTGGCCCTCGAACTGCGGCTCCTCGAGCTTGATCGAGATGATCGCGGTGAGGCCTTCGCGGATGTCGTCGCCGGTGAGGCGGTCTTCCTTCTTCTTGATCAGGTTGTTGGCCTCGGCGAAGCGGTTGACCGTGGAGGTCAGCGCCGCCCGGAAGCCCTCCTCGTGCGTGCCGCCCTCGTGCGTGTTGATCGTGTTGGCGAACGTGTGGACCGACTCGCTGAAGCTGTCGTTCCACTGCATCGCGAGCTCGAGCGACAGGCCGTTCGCCCCGTCCTCGCGCTCGAGGCTGATGATCTCGCGGTGGATCGGGGCCTTGCTGCCGACGTTGATGTGGTTGACGTAGTCGACCAGGCCGTTGTCGTAGCGGAAGCTGACCTCGCGCTCGACGTCGTCGACGACGCCCTCGTTGGGATCGGTGTCGTCGGCGTGGCGCTCGTCGCGCAGGGTGAGCTGGAGGCCCTTGTTGAGGAACGCCATCTCGCGGAAGCGCGTCTTGAGCGTCTCGTACTCGTAGGTGGTCGTCTCGAAGATCGTGTCCGAGGCGTAGAACGTGGTGGTGGTGCCGGTCTCGTCGGTCTCCTCCTCGCGCACGAGGGGCCCGTCGGGCACGCCGTAGGTGAAGGACTGGGTCCAGCGGTACCCGTCGCGCTTGACCTCGACGTAGAGCTTGGTGGACAGCGCGTTCACGACCGAGACGCCGACGCCGTGCAGACCACCGGAGACCTTGTAGCCGCCGCCGCCGAACTTTCCGCCGGCGTGCAGCGAGGTGAGCACCAGGGTGACCGCCGGGATCTTCTCCTCGGGGTGCTCGTCGACCGGGATGCCACGGCCGTCGTCGATGACCTTGACGCCGCCGTCGGCCTGCAGCACGACCTGGATGCTGGTGGCGTAGCCGGCGAGGGCCTCGTCGACCGAGTTGTCGACGACCTCGTAGACGAGGTGGTGCAGGCCGCGCTCGCCGGTGGAGCCGATGTACATGCCGGGCCGCTTGCGGACCGCCTCGAGTCCCTCCAGGACCTGGATGTTGCTCGCGTCGTACGTGCTGGGTGTCTCGGGCGCCTGGGTCACCCAATCAGTATACGGGCCCATTCTGTGCGTCTGACGCCACGACACCTTCTGTGGAGCGTTCTTCCTTCGTCCACAGGTGCCGCTGAACGGCGCTAGAAGGGCTCTGGGAGGCGCGACGAGGGGGTCGACCAAGGTGGCCATCGTCCGGCCTCGGTTTCGCTCGCTCCTGCGCCGTGTGGCGGGTTCGCGTCACCGGCGGTCTGGGAGGCTGGAGACGTGAGCTCCACGACCCGCCTGCCCGCACGGGTGTCGGTACCGGCGCTGGTGACCGGCGCAGCGGCCGTCACCGCCTTCGTCCTGCTGGTGCGCGTGGCGTTGTCCTCCGCACGGGGCCAGGCCGCCGACGAGCAGGCGATGCTCACCGTCGCTGCCGGGCGCGAGGCCGAGCTGACCCTGCTGTCCATCCTGGGACGCGTGCCGATCTGGTCGGCCGCGACGCTCGCCGTGGTGTGCCTGCTGCTGGCCGCGCGGCGCCACCACTGGCGCGCCGTCTTCGCCGCGGCGGTCGTCATCGTGGGGTCGAACGTCACCACCCAGGTCCTCAAGCACGGCCTGCTCGAGCGTCCCGACCTCGGCCACGGGGTCCACAACTCGCTGCCCAGCGGGCACGTGACCGTGGTGGTCTCGGTCGTGGCCGCGCTGCTGATCGTCGTCCCCGCCGCGGCGCGAGCGCCGATCGCGGGCCTGGGCACCTTCGCCTCCGGGCTGACCGGCCTGTCCACGATCGTGGCCGGGTGGCACCGTCCCGCCGACGTCGTGGCGGCCCTGCTGGTGGTGCTGGCGTGGTGCGCCATCGCCGTGATGATCCACGGTGGGCGGCGGGCCCGCACGCGGGCCGTCCTGCCCACGGCGCTGGCCGGAGCGGCCTGCTCCCTGCTGGGCATCGTGCTGATCGGGGTGCGTCCGGTGGCGGGGATGGACGGTTTCCTCGACGCGTCGCTCGTGCTCGGCGCCGTCGCGCTCGTGTCGGCCCTCGTGGTGTCCGCCATGGCGTGGATCAGCCCCGAGGCCTGAGACGACTCAGCCGTAGGTGTCGCGGGGGCCGCGGCCCTTCACCGAGCGTCGGCCCTTCTTCCAGCTGGGCGCCTGGGGCCCGCGGACGTCGATCCGCAGCACCTGACCGTCGCCGAGCTCCTCGTTCAGCTTCGCGACGAGCCGCGGCGCGAGCATCTTGAGCTCCTTGGCCCACGCCGTGGAGCTGGTCTCGAGGTAGACGACGCCATCGGTGAAGTGGTCGACCTTGCAGTGCTGCGCCACCTCGGGACCGACGATCGAGGCCCAGTCGGAGAACACTCGCGAGGCGGCGAGCCGGTCGTTCCAGCCCTGGTTCCTCACCATCTCGCCGAGCACGTCGCCGAGGGCGACCCCGTCCTCGCGGCCCGGGCGCCGCGCGGGAGCGTTCCGGCGGATCGGTCGCCGGGTGCGCGCGGGCGGGGCGTTGCCGTTGCGGTAGGCGTCGGCGATCTCGCGCGCGAGGCGCAGGACGTCCTCGTTGTCGTCAGTCACGCGGCGTCACCACCGCGCCGGCGACGTCGAACGACTGGCCCACGAGCTCGGTCGGCACGTCGCCCTCGACCGCGGCCGTGACGAGCACCTGCTCGGCACCGGCGACCCGGGCGGCCAGCCGCGAGCGGCGGTCGCTGTCGAGCTCGGCGAACACGTCGTCGAGGATCAGGATCGGGTCGTCGCCGTCCTCGCGCAGCAGCGCGAACGCCGCGAGGCGCAGGGCCAGCGCGAGCGACCAGGACTCGCCGTGGCTGGCGTACCCCTTCGCCGGGAGGTCGCCGATCCCGAGCAGCACGTCGTCGCGGTGCGGGCCGACGAGGCTGATGCCGCGCTCGAGCTCCTCACGGCGGCGCCGGCCGATCTCGTCGAGCAGGGCCTTGGCGATGTCGTCGGGATCGCGGAGCTCCTCGACGCCCTCGACCGAGGGCTTGTAGACGAGGGAGACCACCTGGCGCTCGGCCGCGGCCCCCGCCGCGACGTCGCGGTACGCGTCGGTGGCGTGCGGTGCGAGGGCATCGAGGAGGGCCAGTCGTGCCGCAACCAGCTGACCACCCGTGCGCGCGAGGTTCTCGTCCCAGATGTCCAGCGTGGAGATCTCCACGTTGCTGCGCCGGCCCGCGGTCTTCAGCAGGGTGTTGCGCTGCTTGAGGACGCGGTCGTAATCGGCCTTGACTCCCGCGAAGCGGGGCGTGCGCATGACGACGAGGTGGTCGAGGAAGCGCCGCCGGTCGGACGGGTCGCCCTTCACCAGCGCCAGATCCTCGGGCGAGAACAGCACCGTGCGCGCGATCCCTACGAGGTCGCGCACGCGGGGCAGCGGGTTGCCGTTCACGCGGGCGCGGTTCGACCGGCCCGGCGTGATCTCCAGCTCCAGCAGCGCCGAACGGTCCTCGCGCTGCAGCTGGGCGCGGACGATCGCCCGTTCCGCGCCGGCCCGCACGAGGGGAGTGTCGGACGACACCCGGTGGGAGTCCAGGGTGGCGAGGTAGTCGATCGCCTCGACCAGGTTGGTCTTGCCCTGCCCGTTGGCACCGACGAACGCCACCGGCCCCGGGCGCAGCTCGATCTCGACCGAGCCGTACGACCGGAAGTCGGCCAGCTCGAGTCGGGTCACGTGCATGGGCCCAGCCTACGGCCGGCGAGCGCGCGGGCCTCAGGCTCAGGCGGGGGGAACGTCAGGGCTCTCCTCGGCGGCACGGACGGCGTGGCCGCCGAACTGCTGGCGCATCGCGGCGACGGCCTGCATCGCGGCCGACTCGTCCTGGCGCGACACGAATCGTGCGAAGAGCGAGGCGGCGATCGTGGGCGCGGGCACCGAGTTGGCGATCGCGGCCTCGACGGTCCAGCGGCCCTCGCCCGAGTCCTCGGCATAGCCGCGGATCTGCGACAGGTGCGGATCGTCCTGCAGTGCCTTCACCAGCAGGTCGAGCAGCCAGGAGCGGACGACCGTGCCGACACGCCACGAGTTCAGCACCTCGGTGACGTTGTCGACCATGTCGACGGCCTCGAGCAGCTCGTAGCCCTCGGCGTAGGCCTGCATCATGGCGTACTCGATGCCGTTGTGGACCATCTTGCTGAAGTGGCCGGCGCCGACCTTGCCGGCGTGGACGAAGCCGTTCTCGGCATCGGGGCGCAGGGCGTCGAAGGCCGGCTGCACCTTCGCGATGTCGGCGGCGTCGCCACCGGCCATCAGCGCGTAGCCGTTCTCCAGGCCCCACACGCCGCCGCTGACACCGCAGTCGACGTAGCCGATGTTCTTCTCGGCGAGCTGGGCCGCGTGGATCTCGTCATCGGTCCAGCGCGAGTTGCCGCCGTCGACGACCACGTCGCCCTCTGACAGCAGCTCCTTGAGCTCGGTGATGGTGCTGTGCGTGGGGTCGCCGTGCGGGACCATCACCCACACGACCTTCGGCGACGGCAGCTGCTCGACCATCTCGGCGAGCGAGCCGGCGTCGCTGAGCTCGGGGTCGCGGTCGTAGCCGACCACGGTGAGGCCGGCATTGCGCATGCGCGAACGCATGTTGCCGCCCATCTTTCCCAGTCCGACGAGTCCGATGTGCATGAGCGCCTCCCGACGTCGTGGCGCGGTCAGTTCTGCAGGCGAACCGGCATGATCAGGTAGCGGAATGCGCCATCGGGATCCGCTCCCACCTCCGCGACTCCGGACATCGCGGCGGGTTTGGTGTGCTGCGTGAAGGACAGGTGCACGACCGGCTCGGTCATGACCGACAGCCCCTCCAGCATGTAGTTGGGGTTGAAGCCGATCGAGATGTCGTTGCCCTCGATCGTGGCCTCGACGCTCTCGGACGCCTGCGCCTCGTCGCCGCTGCCGGCCTCGAGGAGGACCTGACCCTCGGAGAACGACAGGCGGACGGGCGTGTTGCGCTCGGCGACCAGCGCGACGCGCTTGACCGCGTCGACGAGGGTCTGGGTGCCGACGTAGGCGACCGTCTCGGCCTGGGCGGTGAACAGCTGGCGCACGCGAGGGAAGTCGCCCTCGAGCAGGCGCGTGGTGGTGCGGCGGACGCCGCCGCCGACCGTGCCCTCGAAGCCGATGAGGCCGTCGCCGTTCTCGCTGGTGGACACGGCGATCGTGATGTCGCCGCCGGCGGTGAGCGCCTTCGCGGTGTCGGACAGCACGCGGGCGGGCACGAGGGCTCGCGCGGAGATGTCGGACGCCTCGGGGTACCAGGCCAGGTCGCGCAGGCTGGCGCGGAACCGGTCGGTGGCCATGAGCGAGATCGTGGAGCCCTCGAGCTCGAGGCGGATTCCGGTGAGCAGCGGGAGCATCTCGTCGCGCGACGCGGCGGCGCTGGCCTGGCCGACCGCGGTGGCGAAGTCGTCGGCCTTGACCGTGCCCGAGGAGGTGGGCATCGCCGGGAGCTGCGGGTACTCGTCGACCGGCATGGTCTGGAGGCTGAATCGCGAGCTGCCGCACGTGACCTGCACCTTGGTGCCGTCGTGCGCGACGTCGACTGGCTTGCCGGCCGGGAGGGATCGGACGATCTCGGCCAGGAGGCGGCCCGAGACGAGCGCCTTGCCCTCGTCGCTCACCTCGGCGGGGAGCGTGGCCCGCGTGGACGTGTCGTAGTCGAATCCCGAGAGGTGGAGCTCGTCGCCGACGGTCTCGAGCAGCAGACCGGTGAGGACGGGGACGCTCGGACGGGTCGGCAGACTCCGGGCGGTCCAGCCGACGGCGTCGGCGAGGGTGTCGCGATCGATGCGGAACTTCACGTTCGAGGGCCTCTCATTCGTCAGTCGAATCCTGCCACGGTGAGCCTTCTTCCACACCCATGGGTGCTGGTGACTTCGACTCGGGTTTCGGTCTTAGTACTTTCCGTCGTCGTAGTAGGGCCTGTGGATTCGGTGGACAACCGGTGTTTGTGCTGGTCAGCGGCGTTTCAGCCGGTGGATGAAGTTGTGTTCGGCGCAGTGGGGGGACTCGCTCGGGCTGTGGACGATCATCGCGTGTTCACATGTCATTCACATGCAGATCGCCGGGATGCACCGTTTCGGGCCCTTCATGCACAGGTGTGTCCCCAGGTGTGGGTGGGGCGGAGGTGCTCAGGACTGCCGTGCCTGCTGGCGGATCCGGGCCGTGAGCTCGGTGACCTGGTTGTACACGGCGTGCTTCTCGGCCATGAGCTTGCGGATCTTGCGCTCGGCGTGCATCACCGTGGTGTGGTCGCGACCGCCGAACTCGCCGCCGATCTGCGGCAGGGACATCTCGGTGAGCTCGCGGCACAGGTACATCGCGATCTGGCGGGCGAGTACGAGGTTGCGCGAGCGGTTGGGGCCGCACAGCTCCTCGATCGTGTACTCGGAGTAGGCGGCCGTCTGGGCCATGATCATGCCGGCGGTGATCTCGGGGTCGTCGCCCTCGGCGATCAGGTCCTTCAGCACGATCTGGGCCAGCTGCAGGTCGACCGTGGTGCCGTTGAGGTTGGCGAAGGCCGTGGCACGGATCAGCGCGCCCTCGAGCTCACGGATGTTCGTCTGCACCTTGCTCGCGATGAACTCGAGCACGTCGGCCGGCGCGGTGAGCTTCTCGGTGGCGGCCTTCTTGCGCAGGATCGCGATGCGGGTCTCGAGGTCGGGCGGCAGCATCTCGGTCTGCAGGCCCCAGCTGAACCGGTTGCGCAGGCGCTCCTCGAGGGTGCGCAGCTCCGACGGCGGCCGGTCGGACGTCATCACGATCTGCTTGTTCTCGTTGTGCAGCGCGTTGAAGGTGTGGAAGAACTCCTCCTGCGTCGCGTCCTTGTTCTCGATGAACTGGATGTCGTCGACCAGCAGCACGTCGATCTCGCGGTACTTGCGTCGCAGCGCGGGGGTGCGGTTCTCGCCGATCGCGTTGATGACGTCGTTGACGAACTCCTCGGAGCTGACGTAACGGACGCGGGACGAGGGGTAGAGGTTGATGACGTAGTGGCCGATGGCGTGGAGCAGGTGGGTCTTGCCCAGGCCGGAGTCGCCGTGGATGACGAGGGGGTTGTACGCCTTGCCCGGTGCCTCGGCGGCAGCCACCGCGGCGGCGTGGGCGAAGCGGTTGGACGAGCCGATGACGAAGTTCTCGAACTGGTAGCGCGAGTTCAGCCGCGCCTCGGCGATGTTGGCGCGGTGCGAGGGGCCGGGGCCGCCCTTGGAGGCGGTGGGCCGGCTGACCCAGCTGGGGGTCAGCGAATCGTCGTCGTCCTCGAAGTCGTCATCTTTGTCGATAAATCTACTTGTCGTCTTGTCGTCACCCGGATCCTCCTCGACCGTGATGCGCGAGGAGAGCAGGTCGGGCGCCTCGTCGACGACCTCGGGATCGATCGTGACGACCAGGCGGATGTCCTCGCCGGCCTGGGTCGTGAGCGACTGCTCGAGGGCGGGGCGCACGCGCGACTCGAGCTGAGCGCGGGACAGGTCGTCGTGGACTGCGACGATGAGGATGCCGTTGTGGAGCGAGAGGGGCTTGGCCGCGTAGACGAAGACCTTGGCTCCCGGGGACAAGGTGGCGACGGAATCGCGCCATACGGTCTCCAGATCCAGCTCAGCCTCGTCGCGCACCGCACAGCCTTCCTTCCCGCCGTAGCAGGAGATTCCCGAGTTCGACAGCGACACTGAATGCAGCTGCCGCCGGTTGTTCACACTGTTGTCCACACGCTGTGTACGAGTCGGATGGATGACACGACCGTGCAAGGTGGTGTCCTGTGGATATCCCGTGACGCTAGCAGCCGGTACGGACCAGTCACAAGCGGGTTCACACATTTGTGGGGACCCTCCGGCGTGTCGCGTGGACGCACCTGGGCGATCAGGATAAGACTGGCCGCTTTGGGTCGGTTTGACCGCGTCATGCCGCCCCCCGTACCTTGGAGGGGTCGTCTCGAACGACGTCCGCCGCGTGCCCATGAACAGTTCCAGTCGTGGGCGAGCGGTGGCCTCCTCCAACTGGGCCACGTTTTCGTACCGAAGGACCTCCTGTGAGCAAGCGCACCTACCAGCCGAACAACCGTCGCCGCGCCAAGAAGCACGGCTTCCGCCTCCGCATGCGCACGCGTGCCGGCCGCTCGATCCTGGCCGCGCGCCGCCGCAAGGGCCGCGACAAGCTGTCGGCCTGATTCCGCGTGCTGCCGCGCGTGCACCGCATGCGCGACGGTGAGGTGTTCCGCCAGGCGATTCGCCGCGGTGGCAAGGGTGTGCAACCCGACCTCGTCGTCCACGTGGGCGGACCTGTCGAACCGGCGGACGCCACGTCCGTCGGTTTCGTCGTGTCGAAGAAGGTGGGCCCCGCCCACGATCGCAATCGCGTGAAGCGCCGCCTGCGGCACCTCATGCGCGATCGCATCGACGCCGTCCCCACCGGATCGCGGGTCGTGATCCGTGCGCTTCCCGGCTCGGCACGGCGGCGGGCCGCAGAGCTCGCACCCCAGCTTGACCAAGCACTGCACACCGCGTCGTCACGAGTCCGGCGATGATGCGCTGGATCGTGGCGAGCCTGCTGCGCGCCTACCGGTTGGTCATCAGCCCGATGTACGGGCAGGTGTGCCGCTACCACCCCAGCTGTTCTGCCTACGCCCTCGAGGCGGTCGAGACGCACGGCGCCCTCAAGGGTTGCTGGCTCGCGGTCCGTCGTCTGGGTCGCTGTCATCCCTGGGCCGCTGGAGGGTACGACCCCGTGCCCGCCCGCGCCCATGAACGAGGAGAAGCATGTTCGACTTCCTAAGCAGCATCGGCAGCGCCATCATGACGCCGCTGTACTACTTCGTGTCGGGGATCATCCTCGGGTGGCACTGGCTGTTCGAGCAGATCGGCATGGACCCCGACGCCGGATGGACCTGGGTGCTGTCGATCGTCGGCCTGACGATCACGATCCGCGCGATGCTGATCCCGCTGTTCGTCAAGCAGATCAACTCCAGCCGGAACATGCAGCTGATCCAGCCGCAATTGCAGGAGCTGCGCAAGAAGTACGGCCATGACCGCGAGCGGTTCGCCCAGGAGCAGATGAAGCTGTTCCAGGAGACCGGCACCAACCCCTTCTCCTCCTGCATGCCGCTGCTGCTGCAGATGCCGATCTTCTTCGCCCTGTTCCGCATGATCGACCAAGCGTCGCGCAAGGGATCCGAGGGTGCGAAGGGCTTCCTCTCCCCTGAGCAGGCGGACTCGATCGCCAACGCCCAGTGGCTCGGCGGCAAGATCGCCGACACCTTCCTGTCCAGCGAGCACCTCGAGACGAAGATCATCGCCATGGTGATGGTCGTGGCCATGTGTGCCACGCAGTTCTTCACCCAGAAGCAGCTGATGGCCAAGAACATGCCGCCGGAGGCGCTCAACGGCCCCTTCGCCCAGCAGCAGAAGATCCTGCTCTACGTCCTGCCTGTCGTGTTCGCCGTCTCCGGCGTCGCGTTCCCGCTCGGTGTCCTCGTCTACTGGACGACCTCGAACCTGTGGACCATGGGCCAGCAGTTCTGGGTCATCCGCAACAACCCTGCCCCCGGCACTCCCGCCTTCAAGGCGAAGCAGGATCGCGACCGGGCCAAGGGCAAGCTCGTGCAGGATGACCCGATCGCCCAGGCCAAGGCCGAGGCGGAGGAGCAGCGCATCAAGCGCCAGCAGCCGAAGAAGCAGTCCCGCGACAAGCGACGCAAGTCCGGTGGTACGCCGCCGAAGCCGACCAAGCCCGCCAAGGAGGATCCCGATGAGTGAGACCGATCTGGAACGCGAAGGCGATATCGCCGCCGACTTCCTCGAAGAACTGCTCGACATCGCCGACCTCGATGGGGACATCGACATCGACGTGGACGGCGACCGTGCCGCCGTCGAGATCATCGGCGGCAACCTGGGCCACCTCGTGGGACGTGAGGGCGAGGTGTTGGACGCCCTTCAGGAGCTCACCCGCCTGGCCGTGTACCGCGAGACTGGTGCCCGGAGCCGCCTGATGCTGGACGTCGACGGCCACCGCGCGACGCGCAAGGCGGAACTCGTGGAGATCGCCGCCGAGGCCATCGAGCGCGTCAAGGCCGACGGTGAGTCCGTCGCCCTCGCGGCGATGTCCCCGTTCGAGCGGAAGGTCGTCCACGACGCCGTCGCGGACGCCGGCCTGCGCAGCGAGTCCGACGGTGCCGGACCGGGCCGCCACGTCGTGGTCCTCCCGGCCGAGTGACTGTTTCACGTGAAACAGTGTTCGGCGAGCGCCTTCCGCTAGCCGAGCGCTACGCCGAACTCCTCGCCACCTCTGGTGTCGAGCGAGGGCTGATCGGCCCTCGTGAGGTCGACCGGTTGTGGGAGCGGCACCTCTTCAATTGTGCTGCGCCCGTTCCCCGCGTTCCCGAGGGAGCTCGGGTGGCCGATGTCGGGTCCGGTGCGGGACTGCCGGGCTTGGTGTGGGCGATTGCCCGTCCCGACCTGCACGTCACGTTGATCGAGCCCCTCCTCCGCCGCACCACGTGGCTCGAAGAGGTGGTGGCCGATCTCGGTCTCGAGGGCAAGGTGACCGTCGTACGGGCGCGTGCCGAGGAGGTCGATCAGACCTTCGATGTCGTGACCTCGCGGGCCGTGGCCGCGCTCGACAAGCTGGCGCGCTGGTGCATGCCGCTGGTGAAGCCGGGCGGTCTGATGCTCGCGCTGAAGGGCCGCAGTGCGGCCGAAGAGGTGGAGACTGCGCGCGCCACCCTCGCTCGGCTCAAGGCCGGCGATATCGTGGTGGCGACGTACGGGCACCGGTGGGACCTCGAGGTCCCCACCACGCTCGTCGAAGTCCAGCGCCGCCAATGACACACCGTGGAACCGCCGAATGTTCCACGTGAAACATGACAGGAGCCGTAGTGACGATTCCGACTGCCGCTGACTTCGCCGAGGAGCCGCTGGAGGCGTCAGCGTCCACTCCCCTCGCGGATCAGGCCGGATACCACGTTCAACTGATGGAACGTCTGGCCGCCACCGGCCGGTACGACCGTCCCCGCAAGACACGGGTCTTCGTGGTCGCCAACCAGAAGGGCGGCGTGGGCAAGACGACGACGTCGGTGAACCTGGCCGCCGCGATGGCAGCCCGCGGCCTGTCGGTGCTACTGATCGACCTCGACCCCCAGGGGAACGCGTCCACCGCGGCCGCGATCCCCCATGCCTCGGGTACCCGGGGCACGTACGAAGTCCTCCTGGACCACCTGCCGATCCAGGAAGCCGTGCAGACGAGCCCCGACGTACCGGGCCTTCGCGTCGTGCCGGCCACCATCGACCTCGCGGGCGCCGAGATCGAGCTCGTGATGCTCGAGCAGCGCGAACGCCGGCTGCGCGCGGCGATCGACGCCTACCTCGAGGGCCCCGGCCGCGACATCGACTACGTCTTCATCGACTGCCCGCCGTCACTGGGCCTGCTCACGGTGAACGCGATGGTCGCCGCGCGCGAGGTGCTGATCCCGATCCAGTGCGAGTACTACGCGCTGGAGGGCCTGAGCCAGCTGTTGGGCAACATCGAGCTCGTCCAGCAGCACCTGAACTCCGATCTGGACGTGTCGACCATCCTGTTGACGATGCACGACGCCCGCACGAACCTCTCGTCGAGCGTGGCCGCTGAGGTTCGAGGGCATTTCGGGGATCGAGTGCTGTCCACCGCGATCCCGCGATCGGTGCGCATCAGCGAGGCACCGGGCTATCAGCAGACGATCATCACGTACGATCCCACCTCGACGGGGGCGCTCTCCTACCTGGAGGCGGCCCGCGAGATCACTGAGCGCGGCGCGGCCCTCGCGCAGCAAGGAGCATCGTCATGAGCAACCCTCGACCCGGACTCGGACGCGGGCTCTCGGCCCTGATTCCCACGTCGCCCGCCCAGGCGAAGGAGTCCGGACTCGCCGAGGTCCAGGGAGCGCGTCTGCGCGACATCCCCGTGGGCCAGATCTCGCCGAACCCTCGCCAGCCGCGTACGGCGTTCGACGAGGAGGCCATGGCCGAGCTCGTGCACTCCATCAAGGAGATCGGCCTGCTGCAGCCGATCGTGGTGCGCCAGACCGGCCCGGAGGCGTACGAGCTGATCATGGGGGAGCGGCGCTGGCGCGCCCACCAGAAGGCTGAGCTGCCGAACATCACGGCGGTCGTGCGCGAGACCACCGACGAGGACCTGCTGCGTGACGCGCTGCTGGAGAACCTGCACCGGTCGGAGCTCAACCCGTTGGAGGAGGCGGCCGCCTACCAGCAGCTGCTCGAGGACTTCGGCTGCACCCAGGAGGAGCTCTCCGAGCGGATCGGACGCTCGCGTCCCCAGATCACGAACACGATCCGGCTGCTGAAGCTGCCTCCGGCCGTGCAGCGCCGGGTGGCCGCCGGCGTGCTCTCGGCCGGGCACGCCCGGGCCCTGCTCTCGGTGCCGAACCCCGACCTGCAGGACCGCCTGGCCTCGCGCGTGGTCGCGGAGGGCATCTCGGTACGCCAGCTGGAGGAGATCGTCCGATTCGGCGACGAGGAGGCCACCCCCGCGGCACGGAAGCTGTCGACGCGGCCCACCTCGGCCCGTGTCGGTGAGCTGGCGCACCGTCTCTCCGAGCGGTTCGACACCCGGGTGAAGGTCGACTTCGGCAAGTCCAAGGGCAAGATCGTGGTCGAGTTCGCCACGATCGGGGACCTGGAGCGCATCGTCGAGCTGATGGACCCGGCGCCCAAGCCGCAGCAGTAGTCGAGAAAACAATAAAGCCACTTGTCGACAAATCGACAAGTGGCTTTATTGATTCAGCAGGTCAGGCCACGAACTCCGAGATCTCGGTGAGGATCGCGGACTTGGGGCGGACGCCCACGATGCTGCGGACGAGCTCGCCCTGGTAGTACAGGTTGATCGTCGGCAGGCCGGTCACGCGGTACTGCGCGGGGGTGACCGGGTTGGCGTCGGCGTCCATCTTGACGATGGTCAGCGCGCCCTCCTTCTCGTTCGCGATCTCCTCGAGGATCGGAGCGAGCTGGCGGCACGGGCCGCACCAGGATGCCCAGAAGTCGACGAGGACCGGGCCCTCGGCCTTCAGGACGGTGGACTCGAAGTCGGCGTCGGTGACGGCGGCGATGTCAGCCATGGATTCTCCTCTGGGTGGTGGTGGTCAGTCGGTCAGGGCGACCGCAGGCTCGGGGAAGCCGGCATGCTCGATGTCGGCAAGGAAGCGCTCGGCGTCCAGGGCGGCCTGGCAGCCGGTGCCCGCGGCCGTGATGGCCTGGCGGTAGGTGTGGTCGACGAGGTCGCCCGCGGCGAAGACGCCTCGCAGGTTGGTGGCGGTGGAGCCGGGCTGGACGAGGACGTAGCCCTCGTCGTCGAGGTCGACCTGGCCCGTCAGCAGCTCGGAGCGCGGATCGTGGCCGATCGCGATGAACAGGCCGCTGACGTCGAGCCGGCGGGTCTCACCCGTCCGGGTGTCGCGCAGCGTGACGCCCTCGAGGATGCCGTCGCCGTGGATCTGGTCGACGGCGCTGTTCCACGCGAACTCGAGCTTGTCGTTGGCGTAGGCGCGGTCGGCCATGATCTTGCTGGCGCGCAACTCGTCGCGTCGGTGGATCAGCGTGACCTTGTCGGCGAAGCGCGTGAGGAACAGGGCCTCCTCGACGGCGGAGTCGCCGCCGCCCACGACGGCGATGTCCTTGCCGCGGAAGAAGAAGCCGTCACACGTCGCGCACCAGCTGACACCGTGACCCGAGAGCGCGTCCTCGCCCTCGATGCCGAGCTTGCGGTAGCCCGAGCCCATCGCGAGGATCACGGCGTGGGCGCGGTACGTGCTGCCGTTGGCCAGGGCCACGGTCTTGACGTCGCCGGTGAGGTCCACCGAGGTGACGTCGTCGGACACCAGCTCGGCGCCGAAGCGGTCGGCCTGGGCGCGCAGGTTGTCCATCAGGGCCGGGCCCATGATGCCGTCGGGGAAGCCCGGGAAGTTCTCCACGTCGGTGGTGTTCATCAGGGCGCCACCGGCGGTGACCGAGCCCTCGAACACGAGCGGCTTGAGGTTGGCACGCGCGGCGTAGATGGCAGCGGTGTACCCGGAGGGGCCGGAGCCGATGATGATGAGACTGCGGACGTCGTCGGTCATGAAGGAGCGCTTTCGATCGGGTTCACGTGCTTCAACGGATTCTAGGTGGTGAATGTTCCCCGGCGGCGCGGGCGGCTCACCGGCCGCGGACGATCGCCGCACGGATCTCTCCGCGGTACTCGCCCTCGGCGATCTGGGGCAGTCCGCGCAGCCACACGACCACGTAGCGCGTGCGAACGTCGCGCGGCAGAGCCACGGAGAGATCCTCGGCCGCGCCGTTCAGCGTGGCGACCTCGCGGAGGTCGTCGAGTGAGGTCGGCAGCTCGCTGATCGACGACGGAGCGGTGAGGATCGACAGGTCGGTGGGGCTGCCGGCCAGCCGCAGGCGCACCTGCTCGGCCTGACGCACGGTGCCGAGGTCGAGGATCAGGCCGACGCCGTCCTTGAGCCCGCCGAGGTCGGCCCGCCCGTAGTACGTGCTGGTGCGCCACCCGTTGTCGGGATCCTCGTCGAGGATGAGCTCCGCCTGGTCCGGGTTCTCGGTCTTGTCCTCGCCCTGGGGGTCGAAGTCGACGACGCGCGAGACCGGCAGCACCCGCACCGGTGCGTCCGGGGCGGACTGGGCGTAGGGATCGCCCTCACGGCCGGCCTCACGCCCCACCAGGAAGGCCAGGAAGCCCGAGAGGATGATCGCCGTGACCAGCCCGAGCAGCACCAGGGCCCGGTCGCCGTGCGTCATCATCTGCATGCGGGCAGCGAACCGCTCGCGACGTGTGGGCGGCTTGGGGTCGAACGCCTTGGGGCGGCGCCGCGGGGGCTCGAGGCCGGGCGGCGGGCCCGAGGGCTCCACCACCGGATCGAGGCGCAGCAGGTCGGGCGAGGTCACGTCGTAGCCGAGGGGCTCGTCGAAGAGGTCCTCGTCGCCCTCGCGCGCCTCGTAGAGCTCACGCGCGATGTCGCCGGCGGTGGTGAGCGCGTCGTGGGGATGGCGGGCCGGCTCCAGGATGCGGTCGCAGATGTCGTCGACGTCCCGCAGGACGCCGGCACGCACCTTCCGCGGCCGCAGGAGGTGACCGTGCTCGGTGGGAGCGGCGCGCAGCCCGTCGACGTGCCCTCCGGGCCAGCGGCTCACGAGGCAGGCATAGAGCACCTTGCCGAGGGCCTGCACGTCCGCGGCACGGTAGGCCGCGAGGTCGTCGTCGGAGTCCTGGTGGTCGGCGGGCGCGAGCGCGGTGGCGACGCCGAGGCCGACGATCCGGACAGCCCCGGACTCCTTCAGCAGGATCTGGTGCGGCGTGAGGCGGCGGTGCACGAGGCCGCGGTCGTGGGCGTGGGCGAGCGACTCGGCCACCTCGGCGACGATCGCGGCGGCGCGCCGGTTCGGCAGGGGCGACTGGGCCAGCAGGCGGCTCAGCGGCGTGGCCTTGGCCCATTCGCGCACCACGACATGGACGCCGTCCTCGTCCTGGAGCAGGTCGAGGACCCGCAGGAACCGGTGGTCGGTGACGCTCGTCGAACGTCGGGCGGCCTCGAGAAAGTTCGGGCCGCGGGGATCGTCGGCGGGGAGCAGCTCCACCCGTACGTTGCGGTGCAGGACCCGGTCGACGGCCCTCCAGTTGGAGGCGCCGAGGCTCTCACTGACCAGGTCGGCGAGCTCGTACCGTGAGGCGAGCACGTCGCCGGAGACGTGGGGTCTCCGGTCGCTCATCAGTCCTCCTCGGCGGGTGCGGGCGCACCACGTCCATCGTACGGGCGTCAGCCACGCCGCATGACGCTTGAGACCACATACCTCAGCTCCTCCACACGCAGCAGGCGCGCGACCAGGACCGTGGTGACCGCGCCGGCCAGGCCCACCAGGACGAGCTCGCCCAGCGCGGAAAGCGGCGAGAGGTCGCCCTCGGCCACGAAGCGGCCCCAGCCCCAGCGGCCGAGCAGCATCACCGCGGCCGCCGCGAGGCAGACGAGGGCGAGCCTGACGACGAAGCGCACCGTCTCGGGATCGGCCAGCGACCCGATCCGACGTGACAGCACCGTGGCCGAGATCGCCAGGCCCACCGTGTAGGCCAGTCCGTAGGCCAGGGCCAGCCGCGTGGAGACCTCGATCGGCGCGGCGCCGGTGGTGAGCGCGACGGCCAGGGCGATGTTCACGCCGGCGATGGCCAGCTGGATCCAGAAGGGCGTCCGGGTGTCCTCCAGCGCGTAGAACCCGCGCAGGACGATGTAGTGGGTGCTGAACATGACCAGCGCCAGGGCGAAGGCCGAGATGGTCGTCCCGATGGCGTCGGTGTTGCCGCGCGCCGCGCCGAATCCCGCCAGGACCGACGCGATCGGCAGTCCGAGGCAGGCCACCGCGACCGCGATGGGCGCGATCAGCATCAGGGCCAGGCGCAGCGTGCGGCTCAGCTCGAGGCGCATTCGGGCGTAGTCGTGCTCCGCGGCCCGCGCGGCGAGCGTGGGGATGATCGCCGTGGCCAAGGACACCGTGATGACGCCGTGCGGCACCTGGCTGATGAGGAAGCCGACGTCGTAGACGACCTGTCCCGCGCTGGAGACCTTCTGCTTCACGCCCTCGATGTCGGCGCCGGACGCGAGCCGGACGATGACGAAGTACGCGATCTGGTTGACGACGATGAAAGCCAGGGTCCAGGCGCCGAGCCGCAGCGTGTGGCCCAGGCCGACGCCGCGGAAGTCGAACCGCGGGCGGTAGCGGAAGCCCACCTGACGCAGGAAGGGCACCAGCACGAGGGCCTGCACGGCGATGCCGAGCGTCGATCCCAGGCCGAGCAGCCAGGCCTCTGCGGTGCTGAAGCCGTCGGCGGCGCCCGGGCTGGCCACGCCGAAGATCACGGCGTAGGCGCCCAGGACCGCGAGCGCCACGAGGTTGTTCACGATCGGTGCCCACATCATCGGGCCGAAGCGCTGGCGGGAGTTCAGGATCTGGCCCACCAGCACGAAGGCGCCGTAGAAGAAGACCTGAGGCATGCACAGCAGCATCAGCAGGTAGGCCGACTCGCGCTGGCGGGTGAACTCGTCGGTGAACATGTCCGCGCCGAACAGCAGGCGCAGGAGCACCGGCACCGCGATCATCAGCACGATCGTGGCCGCACCCAGCACGAGGAGGCCGAGGGTGACGATGCGGTTCGCGTACGCGTCGCCCCCGTCGGGGTCGTTCTTCATGGCGCGCACGAGCTGGGGCACCAGCACGACGTTGAAGATGCCGCCGGCCACGAGGATGTACAGCGAGTTCGGGATCGAGTTCGCGACGTTGAACAGCGAGCCGTTCAGCGCGCTGCCGACCACCGCGAGCAGCACGAGCGACCGCAGCAGGCCCGTGATGCGCGAGACGATCGTCCCGAGCGCCATCCAGGCACTGGCGCGGGCGAGGTTCGGGTCACTCATCGGGGCCCTCGAAGCCGTCGGCCTCCGCGTCCGGAGCGGCGGCCCTGCGACGGCGCCGGCCCAGGAAGCGGCGGGCCCACGTGGCGACCACGAGCAGTCCCGCCGCGGCCATGGCGGCCCACACGATGAGCCCCACGTTGCTGCTGCGGATGTTGAACACGGCCGGCTCGCCGAAGGTCACGCCGGCGTCGGTCGCCAGGCGTGCGCTGACCGTGCTCGAGGTCTGGTCGCCGAGGTCGACCTGCACGGTGAACGTGTGTCGTTCGCCGGCGTCGATCTCGACGACGTCGATGTCGTCGAGCTGCAGCGAGGGGTTGTCGGCGACCAGGTCCAGTCCGACGCGCACGGTCTTGTCGGTCTCGTTCGCCAGGGTGAGCGGGAAGCCGCCGCGGCTGCTCGACAGGGTGATGGTGGACGGGCTGTCGATCGAGATGCTGTCCAGATCGGACTCCAGCGCCGCGAGCTCGCGATCCACCCGCTGGTCGAGCGCGGTGGTGTTCGACCGCCAGCGGACCGACATCAGCGCCGCGATGTCGCGGTCGTGGTCGGGCCGGGTGGGATCGACCACCACGGAGTCGTGGAGGTCGGCCACGTCCGAGAGGTTCGCGATGGCGTCGAGGGAGCCGGCGCCCAAGGAGCGCGTCTCGACGTCCTCGACCACGTCGCCGCTGTAGTTCAGGGGGGCCGAGCGGGTCAGGTCCGTGGCGGTAACCGGACGGGTGAGGCCACCCGAGCCGGCGGTCGTCACCGCCTCCGCGACCACCGGGCCGCCCGTGGTGCCGGGATCCCAGCTCGGATCCACGATCGTGAGGGCGTCGGACCGGGAGTTCTTGTCGCTCTCGCGCGAGACCGCGCCGAGCGCCGCGTCGGTCAGGATGCGCTGACGCATCGTCACGGGCGTCTCGCTGCCGGGCACGTCGGGCAGCGCGCCGTTGACGAGCAGCGGCAGCGGTCCGTTGAGGGTCTCGAGGTTCACGACCGACCCCAGGCGGGGCTCCCAGCCGGGCAGGGTCTGGCGCGAGACGAGCGTGGGCCCATCGCCGCGGGCGCGGATGTCCTCGAGCATCGTCAGCGTGGTGCCGGCGATCGTGGGCCACGAGGCCCGTGGTCCGCTCAGGGCGTTGTCCGCCAGGCTGTCGTCGGTGGCCTGGTCGACCCGCTTCCACAGCACTTCGGCGTTCTCCGGGTAGCGGCTCAGGGCGAGCTCGTCGGGGCGCGCGTACGACACGATCCACGTGGCCGAGTCGAGCGACAGCTCGCGCAGGTCGGCGAGCCAGTCGGTCACCGCGGCCGTGTCGGCCGCGGTGAGGTCCACGCCCTTCGGCAGGTTCTCGGGATCAGTCAGCCGGGTGAGGTCGTCGAGGATCGAGGGGTCCAGCACGATCGACCGGCCCTCGCGCGGCGTGGCGGCTGCGGCGTCGAGGTAGTGACGCAGCTGGCCCTGCTGCACCGATCGGGCGGCCTCCTCCAGCTCGCTGCCGTCGGGCTCCCACGTGGGCGTGAACGGCCAGACGATGCCCGCCGGGACGGGCGCGGCCGGATCCGGCACCCACGGCAGGAAGGTGGTGGCCCGGGCCACCGCGTCGTTCGACCGCTGGCCCTCGTCGTCGGTGGCCAGCACCTGGACGCCGACGGGGTACACCCCGCCCGGCCCGGCCAGCCCCAGCCGCGAGACGGGCACCGAGATCCGGAACCGGCGCACCCCTCCCGGGGCGAGGTCGCCCAGCTCGGCGAAGGAGCCGGCGTCGATCACGCGCTCGCCGGTGTAGGACTGGCCGTCCTCGATGGCGGACTCGATCTGGCCGCGGGACTGGAACGGGGTGCGCGGGATGACGAGGTAGGCCTGCACCGAGGTCCAGGGGGTGGAGCCGGTGTTGCGGACGATGCCGCTCATCGTGATGGTGGCGTCGGCGGAGAGGCGCGAGGGGGTCAGGCCGTCGATGCGGACGCCCAGCGAGCCGTCGGAGGCGGTGGCGGTGGGGCTCGGAGCACCCACGAGCAGTGACACCGCGACCACGAGGGCGGTCAGCCACGCGCGGATCGTCACCACGTCATCGTAGTGGGAGCGACGTCGGCGTCCGTGGCTGCGACTCAGCGCGCGGCCCACCACGCGCGCAGCGCCTCGATCGCCTGGTCCTCGGGCAGCGGACCCCGGTCCATACGCAGGTCCAGCAGGAAGCGGTACGCCTCGCCGACCTCGCGGCCGGGACCGATGTCCAGGACCTCCATGATGCGGTTGCCGTCGAGGTCGGGGCGGATGGACTGCAGCTCCTCCTGCGCGGCCAGCTGGGTGATGCGCTGCTCCAGCTCGTCGTAGGTGCGCTGCAGGCGCAGCGCCTTGCGCTGGTTGCGCGTGGTGCTGTCGGCACGGGTGAGGATGTGCAGGCGCTCGAGCTGGTCGCCTGCGTCGCGGACGTAGCGCCGGACGGCGGAGTCGGTCCAGTCCCCGCTGCCGTAGCCGTGGAACCTCAGGTGCAGCTCCACCAGCATGGCGACGTCGTCGGTGATCTCGTTGGGATAGCGCAGCGCGCGCATGCGCTTGCGGGCCAGCTTCGCCCCCACGACGTCGTGGTGGTGGAACGTGACGGTGCCGTCGCCGGTGAACCGCCTGGTGCGCGGCTTGCCGATGTCGTGCAGCAGCGCCGCGAGGCGGATCGTGAGGTCGGGACGCTGGTCGAGCCGGTGCTCGAGCGCGATCGCCTGCTCCAGCACGGTCAGCGAGTGCTCGTAGACGTCCTTGTGGCGGTGGTGCTCGTCGCGCTCCAGCTGCAGCGCCGGCAGCTCGGGCAGCACCCGCTCGGCCAGCCCGGTGTCCACGAGGACGCGCAGGCCCAGGACGGGGTGGTCCGACAGCAGCAGCTTGTTCAGCTCGTCGCGCACGCGCTCGGCCGAGACGATCCCGATGCGGTCGGCCATCGACACCATCGCCTCGGTGACGTCGGGCGCGGCGATGAAGCCGAGCTGGCCGACGAATCGGGCCGCGCGCATCATCCGCAGCGGGTCGTCGCCGAAGGAGACGTCGGGGCCGATCGGCGTGCGCAGGGTGCGGTCGGCGAGGTCGTCGAGTCCGCCGTGGACGTCGACGAACTCCAGGCCGGGCAGCCGGACCGCCATCGCGTTCACGGTGAAGTCGCGCCGCGCGAGGTCGTCGTTCAGGTTCGTGCCGAACGCCACGACCGGCTTGCGCGACTGGGGGTCGTACTCGTCGGCGCGGTACGTGGTGATCTCGAGCGTCTCGGTGCCCTTGCGGACGCCGATGGTGCCGAAGGCGCGGCCCACGTCCCACGTGGTGTCGGCCCAGCCCTTGACGATCTGCTCGATCTCGTCGGGCGACGCGGAGGTGGTGAAGTCCAGGTCGGTGACGGGGCGGCCCAGCAGCGCGTCGCGGACGGGTCCGCCGACGAGGGCGATCTCGTGGCCGGCGTCGTCGAAACGTGCGCCCAGCTGGGTCAGCACGGGATGGGTCGCACGCAACTCGTCGAGGCGCGTCTTCTCGTGCGCGGTCAATTCGGCCACAAGGGTCGAGTCTATCGGGCTCGGCGCTGCGTCACGTATGCTGGAGCGCATGGAGAACTGAGATCCCGCCCCCGCCCACCCGCGACCCGGAGATCTCCATGTCATCCTTCCTCTCTCTTTCCCATGCCTCGTTCGTGCTGCCCGAGGGACGCACGATCCTCGACGACCTCACCTTCGGCCTCGGTCCCGGTCGGCACGGACTCGTCGGCGACAACGGGAGCGGCAAGTCCACGCTGCTGCGGCTCCTGGCCGGCGAGCTCGAGCCCACGTCGGGTGCCGTCGACGTGAGTGGCCGCCGTGCGTACCTCCCCCAGACCCGTGCCTCCGCCGGCTCCACGGTGGCCGACGTCCTGGGCGTGGCACCCGCGCTGGCCGCGCTCGCGCGGATCGAGGAGGGCTCGGTCGACCCTGCCGACTACGACCTCGTCGGCGACGACTGGGACCTGCCCGATCGCGTCGAGCGCTGGCTCGAGCAGGTCGGTCTCGGTGGTCTCGGGCCGGACCGTCCCGTTTCGGCGATCTCCGGCGGTGAGTCGACGATGCTGCGGCTCGCGGGCCTCATGGTCGGCGAGCCGGAGGTCCTGCTGCTCGACGAGCCGACGAACGACCTCGACGCCGCCGCTCGCGGGCGGCTCGCGCGGATCGTGGACGAGTTCACCGGAGTTCTCGTCGTGGTGAGCCACGACCGAAGCCTGCTCGAGCGTGTCGACCACATCGGCGAGGTCCGAGCGGGCGCGGTGCGATGGTTCGGCGGGGCGTTCAGCGACTACGCGGCCGCGGTCGAGGCGGAGCAGGAGGCGGCGCTCAGGGCCGTCTCGGCGGCGAAGGCCGACGTGCGGCGGCAGCGTCAGGACCTCATGGACCAGCAGACCAAGCAGGCGCGCCGCGATCGCAGGGGCCGAGCGAACGCCGACAGCCTGCCCAGGATCATCGCGGGGACGTACCAGCGCAGGGCCGAGGTCACCTCGGGCCGGCTCCGCGGGATGCACGAGGACCGGCTCGACGGGTCGCGGGCCGCGCTGGCCACGGCCGAGGAGCGCGTTCGCGACGACCGCCGGATTCGGGTGGACCTGCCTGACACGGAGGTGCCCGCCCGGCGGGAGGTGTTGCGTGCCGAGGGCCTGGTCCCCGCGTTCGGGACGTCGCAGCCCTTCGACCTCGACCTGCGTGGGCCCGAGAGGATCGCGCTCGTGGGGCGCAACGGCGCGGGCAAGTCCTCGCTGCTGCGCGCCCTGCTCGGGCTGCAGGAGCCGAGGTCCGGCCGTTCGGTGGTGCACGTGCCGTGGAGGTACCTGCCGCAGGGCGTCGACCTGCTCGACCCCGAGCGGACGGTGCTCGAGAACGTGCGGGACGCGGCGCCCGAGGCCGACCCGGGAACCGTGCGGGCCCAGCTCGCGCGCTTCCTGTTCCGCGGGAACGCCGTGGACCAGGTGACGTCCACGCTGTCGGGCGGCGAGCGGTGGCGCGCCACCCTGGCCAGCCTGCTGCTGGCGACCCCGGCGCCGCAGCTGCTCGTCCTGGACGAGCCCACCAACAACCTCGACCTGGCCAGCATCGCGCACCTGACCGAGGTGCTCGACTCCTACCGCGGCGCCCTGCTGGTGGTCAGCCACGACGCGTCGTTCCTCGCCGACCTGTCCCTCGACCGCACGATCGAGATGGCCCGAAGTTTCCCCGGTTAACAGGGGAAACTGTCACGATGCGGGGGAAGTTTCCCCCGCTCTGTGAGGGGAAACCCTGTTAACCGGGGAAACTTCACAACCGGACGGGCACGCGAAAGGGGCCGGCCCACCGGGCCGGCCCCCTCACGTGCCGTGCGTCAGCCCTGGAGGGCGAAGCAGGGCTCGGTGTAGTCGTAGCCCTCGGCCGTCGGGCCGGCCGACATCTCCTGGACGATCGAGACGCCGGTCGGCGCCTCCTTGTCGACCCCACCGATGACGCTCTGGCGCCAGGCCACGTCGTTCGGCTCACCGGTCTGGTTGAACGCCTCGTCGGGCAGCATGCCCTCGTAGTCGACGCTGTCCAGCTCGGTCGAGGCCTTCACCACGTTCTCGCGGGTGATGCCACCGTCCATGTCGGCAGCAGCCTTGAGCGCGGCGAGCAGCGGGTACTCCCACACCCAACCGGAGGTGTAGCCGTCGCTCGGCGAGTCCACGTCGGCCAGTGCGTCACGCATGGCAGCGTGACCGTCCGACTCGGTGCCCCACGGGCCCCACGGAGCTGCCTGGAAGTACATCGCCTCGAGCGCCGGAGCCGCCTCGGTCTGCAGCAGGGCCGGGTTCCACGTGGGGCTGGACCCCACGACGGTGCCCTTCCACCCCTGCGCTGCCGCGCCACCGAGGATCGTGGCCATCTCGGCCGGTCCGGTGGTGACGTAGATCAGGTCGGGCTTCTCCTTCAGCACCGCCGCGACGGCACCGGCCTGGTTGTCCTGGCCGGTCGCGGTCTCGATGGCCTTGAAGTCGAGGTTGTTGGCCTCGGCCGCCGCCTCGACGCCCGCCGCGGCGTCTCCGCCGTAGTCGTTCGGGTAGTGGATCGCGAGCACCTTGCCCTTGACGCCACGGTTCTCCACGGCCCAGTCGACGCCGTTCATGGCCTCGAAGCAGTAGTTCGCGCCCGACTGGAGGATCTGGTCCTCGAAGTCCCACGCGGAGTTCCACGAGGCCGGCACGCCGACGACGTTGTCGGACTTCATGTCCTCCAGGATCGCCAGGGTCTGCGAGGAGCCCAGCGTCTGACCCAGCGCCAGGATGTCGTTGCGCATCTCCTGGTACTTCTTGTTGTGGATCTCGGGGTTGTACTCGGCGTCAGCGACGTACTTGTCGATGTTGACGTCGTAGCCGCCCACGCCGCCGTCCTGGTTGACCTTGTTCCAGAAGGCCTTCTGGGCCTCGGTGATCGGCACGGCCAACGGAGCGAACGGGCCCTTCGTGAGGTCGGAGATCGCACCCAGGTAGATGCACCCGTTGTCCTCGTTCACGGCCTCCGGACATGCCTCCTCGGTGATTCCGGGACCTGAGGCGCTGTCCTCGTCGCCTCCGCCACGGCAGCCTGCCAGCACGAGGGCCGCCACCGCCGCACCGGCGACCACGCGGGCCCACTGTCGGTGTTGCTTCATCTTTT
The DNA here is from genome assembly GCF_900167475.1 of Aeromicrobium choanae. NCBI lineage: Bacteria > Bacillati > Actinomycetota > Actinomycetes > Propionibacteriales > Nocardioidaceae > Aeromicrobium > Aeromicrobium choanae. The sequence goes on from NZ_LT796768.1 coordinate 1,597,509, forward strand.
TCCTCCTGGGTGGTTCGACGGTGCGGTTGCACCGCCACGGCCTCGCGGCCGGGGTCTAGTAGGAGAAGGGCCAGCCCTTCCAGTAGTTGCGGATCCGGGTCCATATCCCGAAGAGTCCGCGCGGCTCGAAGATCAGGAAGCCCATGATCAACAGGCCGTAGAGGATCGCCTCGAGCTGGAACACGGTCAGCAGCTCACCCGGCACGTAGTGCGCGATGAACTGGCTGATCCGCGGCAGCAGGGCGATGAACAGCGCGCCCATGATCGATCCGCTGATGGTGGCGACGCCGCCGATCAGCACCATGGCGAGGTACTGGATCGACAGCAGCAGGCTGAACGCGCCGGGCTCGAAGACGCCGATCACGGCGTAGTAGAGCGCTCCGGTGACGCCGGCGAAGAACGACGACATCGCGAACGCCATCATCTTGTACTTCGTCAGGTCGACGCCGATCACGGCAGCGGCCACGTCGCGGTCGCGCACGGCACCGAACGCACGGCCCACGCCCGAGCGGGCGATGTTGCGGCCGAGGATCGCGAAGATGATGAGGAACACGAGCGCGAGGAAGAACTGGGCCTGCCCGCGGGAGACTCCGGCGATGGGCTCCATCGAGGAGAAGTCGATGCCGAACAGCTCCAGCTCGGCACCGCGGCGGCCGACGCCGGGCCCGCCGGTGATGTTCCGGGCCTCACGGAAGATGTGGTCACCCAGGAACACCAGGCCGAGCGTGACGATCGCGAGGTAGAGGCCTCGGAGTCGCACCGCGAGCGGCCCGACCAGCAGTCCGGCGAGCGCGGCGACGATGCCGCCGGCCGGCAGCCAGATCCACATCGGCAGGCCGTAGCCGAGCACGGCACCGTCGGGGTCCCCGCCCAGCACCGCTCCGGTGTAGGCGCCGACGCCGATGAAGAAGGCGTGGCCCAGCGAGACCTGGCCGGCGTAGCCGGTGACCAGGTTCAGGCCGATCGCGCCGACGGCGGAGATCATGCCGAGCGTGAGCACCTGCAGGAGGTCGTCGGTGAGCAGGAACGGCACCAGGAATGACGCGATGACGATCCCGATGACACCGCGGCGCTTGGCCGGGGTGTTGGCCAGGGTGAGGTCCTGGTCGTAGCTCGTCCGCAGCAGCGGGCGGCCACGCAGGCCGGTGGACTTCCGGGCCTGCTTCGAGGGCGCTGAGCGCAGCACGGTGCTCATACCCGCTCCACCTCCTTCGTGCCGAAGAGTCCATAGGGTTTGACCAGCAACACCACGAACATCAAGGCGTAGGGCGCGACTAGCGCGAAGTTGTTGCCCAGCCACGGTGCGACGTCGGGCTGGTACACCGCGGTGAGCGACTCGACCACGCCCACGGCGAGGCCGCCGATGACGGCGCCCGGGATGCTGTCGAGGCCGCCGATGATGATGGCCGGCAGTGCCTTCAGCGCGATGATCCAGGTGTTCTGCTCGAGTCCGGCTCCCGTCGCGGCGACGAAGGTGCCGGCGATGGCCGCCAGTCCTCCCGCGATGGCCCAGGCCAGCGCGAAGATCGCACCGACGCGGATGCCCTGCGCGAGCGCGGTCTCCTGGCTGAGGGCCGTGGCACGCATCGCCAGGCCGGTCTTGGCGTAGCGGAAGAACAGGGCCAGGGCGATGACCGTGACCGCGGTGACCGCCATCAGGCCGACGCGCTGGTGGGAGATCGACAGCCCCCAGAACTCGTAGCGCTCACTGCCGCCGGGGTAGGGCACCGAGCGCGGGTCGGGACCCATGTACCGGTTCGCGAAGATGCGCAGCACGATGTCGACACCGATCGTGATGATCGCCAGCGTGAACACCGGCTTGCCGACCATGGGCCGCAGCGCGAGACGCTCGACCAGCATGCCCAGCAGGGCGCCGAGGATGATCGCCACGATCAGGGCGGGCCAGAAGCCCAGGCCCCACTCGCTCGTGGCGTGGTAGGCGAAGAGTCCGCCACAGACCATCAGCGCCGGCTGGGCGAAGCTGATCACGTGCGTGGCCTTGTAGATCATCACGTAGCCCAGGGCCAGCAGGGCATAGATCGAACCCTGCGCAAGACCGCTCAGCAAGGACTGGAAGAACGTCGTCATGCCTTCACCTCGTGGGCAGCAGCGCGGTCGGAGTCGGAGTAGAGGCCCTCGATGGCCTCGGCGAACCGCTCGTTGATGGCCGAGCGCTTGATCTTCTGGGTGGCGGTCAGCTCGCCCTCCTCGTGATCGAGCTCCTTCGGCAGCATCGCGAAGCGCTTGATCGTCTCCACGCTGGCGAACTTGCGGTTGGTCTCGTCGACGATCGACTGGACGAGCTCGATCACCTCGGACTTCTCGGAGAGATCGCGGTAGGTGGTGAAGCCGAGCTTGCGCTCCTGGGCCCAGTTGCCCACCGTGTCGAGCTCGATCCCGATCAGCGCCGTCAGGTACTTGCGACGGTCGCCGATGACGATCGCCTCCTTGATGTACGGGGACGACTTGAGGCTGTTCTCGATCTCGCTGGGGCTGATGTTCTTGCCGCCTGCCGTGATGATGATGTCCTTGATCCGATCGGTGATCTTGATGTGCGTGCCGTCGACCCACTCGCCGACGTCGCCGGTGTGCAGCCAGCCGTCGGCGTCGACCGTCTTCGCGGTCGCCTCGGGGTTGTTCCAGTAGCCCGCGAACGTGCCGGCGTGACGGGTGAGGATCTCGCCGGTCTCGTCGTCGATGCGGATCTCGGCGCCCACCTGGGGCTCGCCCACGGTGCCGACCTTCACGCGGCCCGCCATGTTCGCCGTGGCGATCGCGGAGTTCTCGGTCATGCCGTAGACCTCGTGCATCGGGATGCCGATGCCCATGAAGAACTCCAGCACCTCCGGGGCGATCGGGGCGGCGCCCGAGGCGGCGTAGCGGACCTTGGCCAGGCCGAGGCGCTCGCGCAGGGGGCGGTAGAGGCACACCCAGCCGATCGCGTAGACCGCCTTGGTGGCCGCGGTGTGGTTGCCCTGGTTCTCCACGAGCGTGCGACCGATCCAGGCCGCCCGCTTCATCCAGAAGTCGAAGTTCTTGCGCTTGAGCCAGGAGGCACCGCTCATCCGGATGTGCACGCCGGCGGCGATCTTCTCCCAGATGCGGGGCACGCCGAACAGCAGCGTGGGCTGCACCTCGCGCAGGGCCTGCTGGACGGTCTCGATCGACTCGGCGAAGTTCACCTGCGAGCCGACGGCGGCGTTGAACCACGTGGTGAACACGCGCTCGGCCACGTGGCACAGCGGCAGGTAGGAGACGACGAGGTCGCGGTCGCTGGCCGGCGGGTCGACGAACGCGCCGCCGCTCTGGAGCGTCTCGATGACGAACTCGATGTTCGAGATCGACAGCATCGCGCCCTTCGGCGGCCCGGTGGTGCCGGACGTGTAGACGAGCGTCGCGAGGTCGTCGGTCTGGGCGGCCTCGAGTCGCTCGGTGACGGCAGCGGGGTGGTCGGTGCGGTGCTGCTCGCCGAGAGCGAGGAAGTCGTCCCACGACATGAGGCGCGGGTCGTCGTAGCGACCCTGGATGCCGCGCGGGTCGATGTAGACCACGGTGCGCAGGTCGGGCAGCTCGTTCGCGATCTCGAGGTACTTGTCGATCTGCTCCTGGTCCTCCGCGATGAGGACGCAGGCACCGGAGTCGCGCAGGACGTGCAGCACCTCGGGCGCGGGGTTGGTCGGGTAGAGGCCCACGGTGCCGGCGCGCACGGCGGTGATGCCGACGTCGGACCACAGCCACTCGCACCGGTTCTCGCTGTGCACGGCGACGCGGTCGCCGACCTCGACGCCGAGCGCGAGCAGGGCGTGGCCCACGAGCGCGGAGCGATCCCAGTAGTCGGCCCAGGTGACCTCTTCCCAGAGGCCGTAGTTCTTCTCCCGCATCGCGATGCGGTCGGGCGTCTCCTCGGCGCGGGTGCGGATGCGGCGCGCGAGGGTGTTCGTGGCGATGGTGTTCATGCGAGCTCCCCCTGCACCTCGGCCAGCGTGGCGTCGTCCACCGGGCCGAGGTAGGCGCGGATGACGTCGGGATGCGACTGGACCTCGTGCGGCGTGCCCGTGGCCACCGGCTTGCCGAAGTCCATCGCCATGACCCGGTCGGCCAGGTCCATCACGAGTCCCATGTCGTGCTCGACGAGGATCATCGGGATGTGCAGCTCGTTGCGGATGTCGAGGATGAACCGGGCCATGTCCTCGGTCTCCTCGCCGTTCATGCCGGCGACCGGCTCGTCGAGCAGCAGCAGCTTCGGCTCCATCGCGAGGGCGCGACCGAGCTCGATGCGCTTCTGGATGCCGTAGGGCAGCATCCCGACGGGCAGCTGGCGGTAGCCCTCGATCTCGAGGAAGTCGATGATCTCCTCGACGCGGCGCCGGTTGCGGACCTCGGCGTGCTTGGCCTTGCCGAGCCAGGCGACCGCGGACGGCCAGCCGTAGCCGACGTGCGCATGGCGGCCGAGCATGAGGTTGTCGACGACGTCGAGGTTCTCGAACAGCTCGATGTTCTGGAACGTGCGAGCCATGCCGAGGTTCGCGATCTTGTGCGGGCGCATCCCGCGGATGTCGGTGCCGGCGAAGTCGACCGTGCCCTGCTGCGGGCGGTAGACGCCGGACAGGACGTTGAAGATCGAGGTCTTGCCGGCGCCGTTCGGGCCGATCACCGCGAAGAGCTCGTTGTCGAACACGTCGAAGTCGACACCCTGCAGGGCCTTGACCCCACTGAACGACAACTCGACGCCTCGGACACTCACGACAGGTTCAGACAAGGGACCCTCCGGGACGGGACGGTGTGGAAAGAGCAGAGTGGTGGGGGGACACGGGGCTCACGAGAGCCAGCGCTTTCTGCGCTTGTAGTGCTTCACGTCGCGGTAGCTGGTGGCCATGTCGCCTCGACCGAGGTAGAAGTCGCGGATGTCCTCGTCGTCGAGGAGCTCGGCGGCCGGCTTGTCCATCACGATCTTCCCGTGCTCCATGACGTAGCCGTGCTGCGCGATCGAGAGCGCCATCGTGGCGTTCTGCTCGACCAGCAGCACGGTGGTGCCGCGCTCGTTGATCTGGACCACGATGTCCTTGATCTGCGCGACGATGCGCGGGGCGAGGCCCAGGCTCGGCTCGTCGAGCAGCAGGATCTCGGGCTGGGCGACCAGCGCGCGACCCATCGCGAGCATCTGCTGCTCGCCGCCGGAGAGGTAGCCCGCGGTCTTCTTGCGGCGCTCCTTCAGCACGGGGAAGAGCTCGTAGACCTCCTCGATGCCCTCGGAGAGGTTGCCGCGGCGCGTGTGACCGCCGACGCGCAGGTTCTCCTCCACGGTGAACTCGCTGAACACGCGGCGTCCCTCGAGCACCTGACCCAGGCCCGCGGCCACGATCTTCGGCGCGTCGGCCGTGTGGATCGGGGTGTCGCGCAGCCGGACCTCACCCTTGGTGATCTCGCCGTCGTGGATGTCGAGCAGGCCCGAGAGGGCGCGCAGCAGTGTCGTCTTGCCGGCGCCGTTGGCTCCCAGGAGGGCCACGATCTGGCCTTCCGGAACCGACAGGCTCACGCCGCGCAGGACCAGGATGACGTCGTTGTAGACGACTTCCAGGTTCTTGACCGTCAGCAAACCTTCACTCCCTCTGAATTGTTGGCAGCCCCCTCGAACTGAAGGTGACGCAATCCTCACATACGTTGTGAGTCAAGTCACTATATATCTACACTCGGTGTGTCGAAAGTTAGGCGGGGCATCCTCTCCGCGACGATGGAGCGGTGGGATCAATGGAATACCGGCAGACCGACGGTCGGATGCAGCGCAGCGAGCGCACGCGGGCCCTGATCGTCCAGGCGCACGCCGACCTCCTGCGCGAGGGCGTCCTCAAGCCGACCGCAGCACTCATCTCCGAGCGAGCGGGCGTGTCGCGCCGCACGCTGTGGTCGAACTTCCGCGACATGGAGAACCTGCTCGGCGCCACGGTCGACTACTGGTTCCACATCGACGACCAGCTGCGCACCGTGATCGACCCGACCGCGCCGCTGGACGAGCGGATCAGCCGGTTCTGCGCCGAGCGCGAGCGGCGCCTCGTCAACATCGCCCCCGCCGCGCGCGCCGCCGTGCTGGGCGAGCCGGTCTCCCCGGCGCTCCAGGCGAGCCGCCGCGGTCACATCGGGCGGGTGCGCTCCGATGTCGAGAACGCGTTCGCCACCGAGCTCGCGAAGGCCGAGGACGCCACGCAGCTGGTGGACGCGATCACGGTCGCCACCAGCTGGAACGCATGGTCACTGATGTTCGACGACCACGGCTACCCCGCCGCCCATTGCCGTCAGGTGATGGAGCGCGCCGTGCGCGCCTTGCTCGCTGAGGTCTGAGCCTCAGCCGCGGGCGCCGAGCGCGGCGGCGCCGATGATCCCGGCGTTGTTGCGGTGCTCCGCCGGCACGATCGGGGTGCGCAGGTTCAGCAGGGGCAGGAACTTCTCGCTGTTCTTGCTGACGCCGCCACCCACGACGAAGAGGTCGGGCGACAGGATCCGCTCGAGGTGACTGAAGTACACCTGCAGGCGGTCGGCCCAGTCCTCCCACGTGAGGTCCTCGCGCTCGCGGGCGCTCGTGGCGCACCACTTCTCGGCGTTGGGGTGCCCCGCCACCTCGAGGTGGCCGAACTCGGTGTTGGGCACCAGGGTGCCGGCGTTGATGAGGGCGGAGCCGATCCCGGTGCCGAGGGTGATGACGCAGACCAGGCCGTCCTCCTCGCGGGCGGCGCCGTGGTCGTTCTCGGCCACGCCGGCGGCGTCGGCGTCGTTGACCACGTGGACGCGGCGGCCGAGCACCTCGGTGAACAGGGCGTCGACGTCCGTGTCGATCCAGGTGGGGTCGATGTTCGCCGCCGAACGGGCCACGCCGCGCTGCACGACCGCGGGGATGGCCACGCCGATCTGCGGCACGTCGGCCGCGGCGGGGAAGTGGTCCACGATCTGAGCCGCGACCTCGGCCACGGCGCGGGGGGTGGAGGGCTTGGGTGTGGGGATGCGGAACCGCTCACCCACGAGGCTGCCCGAGTCGAGGTCGACCGGGGCTCCCTTCGTTCCCGTGCCGCCGATGTCGATGCCGAAGCCCAGAGCCATGCCCAGAACCCTAGCGTCGTGACGCGCCGACGCAGCACTCTCGGGGCGGCGATCCACCCACGAGCCCGGCGCCGGTCTCAGTCGTCGAAGTAGTAGTTCTTCTTCCCCAGGACCACGCCCGACGTCGCGGACGGACGGTTCAGCGCGTTGTGGAGCAGGCCGATCCGCGCCCGCTCGACCTTGCGATTGGCGAAGCGCAGCTCGACGCGGCCCTTGCTGATGATCCGGTACGTGCCGCGCTGGTCGGGCGGGAACGAGGCCCAGTTCGAGCCCAGGCCGGGCCACGAACCGATCGAGACGCTGCTGCGGACGAAGCGGCCGGCACGATCGAACGTCAGGTTCGTCGTGGTGGAGGTGCACGAGATCAGGCAGTTCCCGCTCCAGTCGCGGTTCGTCAGACTCGTGCCGAGGCGCGCGCCCTTGCGGGGGAAGGTGGCCGGCTCGTAGAAGCGCCTCTCGTCCTTCCTGTTGGCCCGGTACGTGAAGCCGTACGTGGTGACCTTGAACTTCACGCCGCCGATGCGGGCGATCCCCCGCTTGCGGTCGTACGAGTACTTCTTGCAGGTCTTGGTCGTCCTGCGGCACTTCGGCACGACGCCGTTCCGCGCCTCGCCGACGTGGGCCCACTTCTTGTTGAGGAACCAGACGACCTGGGTGTCCCAGCCGGAGCTGTCGGAGGGCGACGTGGTCGCGAATCCCCAGAAGTAGCGGCCGCTGAGGCTCGCGTACTTCCGCGGCTTCGGGGCGACACCGACCTTGTACGTCCTGGTCGCACGCGCGCCGTTCGCTGTGGTCGTGAAGCGGACGTTGCGCGTCTTGGCGCCCTTGGCGACCCGCACCTTGAAAGTGACGCCGTACTTCGTCGAGCGAGCGTTGATCGTGCCCAGGCTGCGGCTGCGCGGAGAGATCTTCAGGCCGCTTCCGCTGGCGGAGATGCGCGTGTTCCCCGCGGCGGCACGACCGCTGTTCGTGACCTCGAGTCGCACCCGCACCCACTTGCCCTTCTGGGCGGCCTTGATCGGCTCGCCACCGGCGATCGAGAGCTTCGGCGTCCAGCGGGTGACCAGACTCTCTGCGTAGAAGGCCTGCCGGACGGTGGTCCCCGCGTTGTCGGTGACGTAGACGTAAGCGCAGTCGTAGGCGGCCCTGCGGAAGGTCGAGCTCGCCTGCGAGGTCAGGGTCAGGACGGCGCCCGATCGCGATCGGCTCACGCCGAAGCTGGCGCCGCCCTCGAGGAACTGTCCCGCCGTCTCCGCGCTGTTGGCAGCCCCGCCGATGGCTGCCCGGCGCACACACGTCGATCCGCTGAACTCCCCGAAGTAGACCAGCACCACCGGGTCGGCCGTGGTGTGGCGGAGTGTCACGGTCGCCCTCAGGCGTTGCGCGGCAAGGTCCTGGACCACGTCGGTGCGCACCACGGTGCCGTCGTTCACCGAGAGCGGGTCGGCGATCCGCGCGGAGCGATTGACGGCCCCGTTGGCGTGGTCGGTGCTCGACGATGCAGGAGACCGGGCAGCCTTGCTCGCGGCGTCCGGGGCTGCCGCGCCGGTCCGCGGAGCGTTGGTGACGTCGATCGGGTCCGTGGGCTCGGCGGCGGCCCCGGCGGCCGTGGTGGAGAGCAGGCTGAGGCCGAGCCCGGCGGCAGCCACCACCGCGGCGGATCGACTGGACAGGCCATGACGGCGCGTGAACATGGAGAGGCTCCCCGAGATCGCGGACAATGGCGGTCATCCTCCCGGTCCCCGCTCGTGACTGTCAACGAACGGCCGTACCCTGAGCGCATGGCTGGAGGACTTGTCGCCCTGCTCGACGACGTGGCAGCGCTCGCCCGACTCGCGGCGGCGTCCGTCGACGACGTCGCGGCCGCGGCCGGCAAGGCGAGCGCGAAGGCGGCCGGCGTGGTCGTCGACGATGCCGCCGTCACCCCGCGCTACGTGCACGGTGTCGACCCGAAGCGCGAGCTGAGCATCATCTGGCGGATCGCCAAGGGCTCGCTGCGCAACAAGATGCTGTTCATCCTGCCCGGACTGCTGGTGCTGAGCGAGTTCCTGCCGTGGGTGCTGACCCCGCTGCTGATGCTCGGCGGCACCTACCTGTGCTTCGAGGGCGCCGAGAAGATCTGGCACGTCCTGCACCCGCACGAGGAGAAGAAGGAGGAGCCCAGCAGCGCGCAGGGCCCCGAGGCCGAGAAGCAGGTCGTCTCCGGTGCGATCCGCACCGACTTCATCCTCTCCACCGAGATCATGGTCATCTCCCTCAACGAGGTGGCCGACGAGTCGCTCGTCTCGCGAGCGGTGATCCTGGCGATCGTGGCCCTGGGCATCACCGCCCTCGTCTACGGCGTGGTGGCGCTCATCGTGCGCATGGACGACGTGGGCCTGGGGCTCGCGGGTCGTCCGTCGAAGCTCGCCCAGCGCGTGGGCCGGATGCTGGTGGTGGCGATGCCGAAGGTGCTCTCGGCGCTGGCGGTCATCGGCATCGCCGCGATGCTCTGGGTCGGCGGGCACATCATCCTCGTCGGCACCGACGACCTCGGCTGGCACACGATCTACGGCTGGGTGCACGACCTCGAGCACTGGATCGCCGGCGTCATGCCCTTCGCCGACGGCGCCTTCGAGTGGGTGGCCAACACCGCCGCCTCCGCCCTGCTGGGCCTGGCGATCGGCGCCGTCGTGGTGGCCCTCGTCAACCTCGTCAAGCGGCTCGTCGGCGGCCGCGCCAAGCACTGACCGCCTGCACCTGCCGCCAGAAATGGCGATCGGGGAGTTCCGCGGTCATCTGGTGACGGCAGAACTCCCCGATCAGGAGCGTCGGTGACTCAGCGCTCCTCGGTGCCCGCGATGAAGGCCTCGAGGCGCTCGCGGCCCTCGTCGTCGGGACGCTGCTCCGGCGGCGACTTCATCAGGTACGACGACGCCGACAGCAGGGCGCCCGAGACGCCGCGGTCCTTGGCGATCTTCGCCGCGCGGATGGCGTCGATGATGATGCCGGCCGAGTTGGGCGAGTCCCAGACCTCGAGCTTGTACTCCAGGTTGATGGGCGCGTCACCGAACGCGCGGCCCTCGAGGCGCACGTAGGCCCACTTGCGGTCGTCGAGCCACGCCACGTAGTCCGACGGACCGATGTGGACGTTCTTGTCGTCGACCTTGCCGGCCAGCGAGCCGTGCAGGTTCGAGGTGACGGCCTGGGTCTTGGAGACCTTCTTGGACTCCAGGCGATCACGCTCGAGCATGTTCTTGAAGTCCATGTTGCCGCCGACGTTGAGCTGGTACGTGCGGTCCAGGGCGACGCCCCGGTCCTCGAACAGCTTCGCCATGACGCGGTGCGTGATCGTGGCGCCGACCTGGCTCTTGATGTCGTCGCCGATGATCGGGACGCCGGCGTCCTCGAACTTCTTGGCCCACTCGGGGTCCGACGCGATGAACACGGGCAGGGCGTTGACGAACGCGACCTTCGCGTCGATGGCGCACTGCGCGTAGAACTTGTCGGCCTCCTCCGAGCCCACGGGCAGGTAGGAGACGAGCACGTCGGCCTGCGTGTCCTTGAGGACCTGCACGACGTCGACCGGCTCGGCATCGGACTGATCGATGGTCTCGAGGTAGTACTTGCCCAGGCCGTCGAGCGTCGGACCACGCTGGACCGTCACGCCGAGCGGCGGGACGTCGGTGATCTTGATGGTGTTGTTCTCGCTGGCCTGGGTGGCCTCGGCAAGGTCGAAGCCGACCTTCTTGGCGTCCACGTCGAACGCGGCCACGAACTCCACGTCGTTGACGTGGTACTGGCCGAACTTGACGTGCATGAGCCCGGGGACGTTGCCCTCGGGGTCGGCGTCCTTGTAGTACTCGACGCCCTGGATCAGGGACGTGGCGCAGTTTCCAACGCCGACGATGGCCACGCGGACCTTGTTCTCCGAACTCATGGAGACCTCACTTTTCCTTGTCTGTCGTACTGGTTTCTTCGTGCTCCGTGAACGCGTCGGCGCGTTCACGGTCGATCAACTCGGTCAACCAGTTGATCTCGCGCTCCACGGACTCGAGGCCGTGGCGCTGGAGCTCGCGGGTGTAGGCGTCCATGCGCTCGCGGCGGTGGGCCGCAGCCGTGCGGACGTTGTCGAGGCGCTCCTCGAGGCGGGACCGGCGCCCTTCGAGGATGCGCACCCGGGTGGGGGAGCTGGTGCGCGCGAACAGCGCGAACCGCACCCCGAAGTTCTCGTCGTCCCAGGCCGAGGGGCCACCGTCCTCGAGCAGGGAGGTGAAGTACTCCTTGCCCTCGGCGGTGAGCCGGTAGACGATGCGCGGGCGCTTGCCGCGCGGCGACGTCTCGGTGTCGGCGGCGATGAAACCGCCACGGGTCAGCTGCTTGAGGCAGGGATAGAGCGTGCCGTAGGACAGCAGCCGGGTCCAACCGAGCAGGCCGTTGACGTGCTTGCGCAGCTCGTACCCGTGCATGGGGGAGTCGGCGAGCAGGCCGAGGACGGCCAGCTCCAGTGCTGCTCCACGTCGTGCCATCGTCGCCTCCCCCCACCGTGAGTTCCGTTCGATGCCACGAACGGCTATATCGGTACGATACATCGAGTCGGGCGAAAATCGAGACCCCGACCCCGGCGGTCATGGGTTTCTCAGGAAGTTCCGTCAGACTGTTGCGTTGGTAGTCGTCGTCCGGAAGGAACGATTCGTGGCGAAAACTCGCACGAAGAAGAAGCAGGGCCGTCTCTCGAGGTTCGCCCGAGGGATCGGTGGGAACGGTTCGTGGCCCGTCCGCGTGCTGCGGTGGATGCTCTTCCTCGCGGTCCTCGGCTTCATCGCCGGGGCCCTGTTGTTCGCGACCCTCTACGCGACCGTGAAGATCCCCGACCCCAACGCGGACTTCCAGACCGAGACCACGAACGTCTACTACTCCGACGGCAAGACCAAGCTCGGCAGCTTCGCCACGCAGAACCGCGAGAGCCTGGAGTTCGACGAGATCCCCGAGGTCATGCGCGACGCCGTCGTGGCCGCCGAGGACCGCACGTTCTGGGAGAACCGCGGCATCGACGTCCGCGGCATCGTCCGCGCCGCCCGCAACAACGCGACGAGCGGCCAGATCACCGGCGGCGGCTCCACGATCACGCAGCAGTACGTCAAGATCCTCTACCTCAACCAGGACCGCTCCTACACGCGCAAGGCGAAGGAGGCGATCCTCTCGGTCAAGATCCACAACCAGCTGACGAAGTCCGAGATCCTCGAGGGCTACCTCAACACGATCTACTACGGCAACGGCTCCTACGGCGTCGAGGTCGCGTCGCGCACGTACTTCGGCAAGCCCGCCGCCAAGCTCAACGTCGGCCAGGCCGCGTTCCTGGCCACCGTGATCAACAACCCCTCGTACTTCGACCCCTACGCCGAGGGCGCGAAGGACCGCGTCCTGCCGCGCTACAACTACGTGCTCGACGGCATGGTCAAGCAGGGCTCCATCACAGCCGAGCAGGCCGCCGCCCACAAGGGCAAGTTCCCCAAGTTCAAGAAGCAGCGCGCCAACCAGCGCTTCGAGGGTCCGAAGGGCCACGTGCTGGACCTGGTGCGCAAGCAGATGGCCGCCGAGGGCTTCCTCGACTCCGAGATCGAGGGCGGCGGCCTGCGCGTCGTCACCACGATCGACAAGGACAAGCAGGACGACGCCATCGACGCCGTCAAGCAGGTGCGCCCGGACGGCCTGGACGAGCTGAACACGGCGCTCGTCTCGGTGCAGCCCGGCACGGGCGCGGTCCGCTCGATGTACGGCGGTCCCGACTACCTCAAGAACCAGCTGAACTGGGCCACGCTCGGCACGCAGCCGGGCTCGACGTTCAAGGTCTTCGCGGTCATCGCGGCGCTGGAGAACGGCTACAGCCTCCAGACGAGCCTCAACGGCAACGCGCCCCTGAGGATCGGCGACGCCGAGATCCAGAACCAGGGCGACTCCGGCGGCCGCTCCTACGGACGGATCAACCTCGAGCGCGCGACCGAGTTCTCGGTCAACACCGCGTTCGTCGACCTCACCGACCAGATGAAGGACGGCGAGGAGAAGATCATCGAGGCGGCCCGCGAGGCCGGCCTCCCCGACTCCACGCTCGAACGGATCGATCCCGTCATCGGCGTCTCGCTGGGCTACGCGCCCGTCTCGCCGATCGACATGGCCAACGCCTACGCCACGATCGCGGCCGAGGGCAAGCGCGCCGACTGGTACGTCATCGAGCGCGTGAACGACCGCAGCGGCGCCCGCGTGTTCAAGCACAACGTCGCCACGACGCAGGCCATCGACGAGGACGTCGCGGCCGACACGCTGGCCGCGATGCAGACCGTCGTGCGCAGCGGCTCGGGCCGTCAGGCCGCCACGTTCTGCCCCACCGCGGGCAAGACCGGCACGGCCACCGCCACCGACGGTGACGGCGACAACGAGCGCGTCTCGTCCTCCTGGTTCGTGGGCGCCACGCCGAAGCTGGCCACGGCGGTCATGTACAACCGCGGCAAGGGCAACGAGGAGCTCGAGGGCTACCTCAACCCGTTCTTCGGCGGCACCTACCCGGCACAGACCTTCAGCGCGTTCATGAACAGCGCGCTCGAGGGCTCCGAGTGCGGCTCGTTCCCGCCGCGGGCGAACATCAAGGCCGACAAGGGCACGGCCATCTCCAACACGCCTCCGAAGAAGCAGGAGCCGGAGAAGAAGAAGACCGAGCCCACGAAGCGGCCGACGACGCCGGCTCCCAAGCCGACGACTCCCGCGCCGACCACACCGGCTCCGACGACTCCGCCGCCGACCACCACGCCCCCGCCGTCGCCCGACCCGACCCTGCCCACGCCCGGTGGCGGGGAGGGTGCCGGCGGCGGAGGCGGACGGGACTGAGTCCCGCTCGGCTCAGGCCTCGCGGATCGTGTCGAAGCTGGCGATCGTGTAGCGCACCTGCGCGGGCACGGTGTCGCCCACGGCCGGCACGGTCGCGCCCTCGGGCAGCAGCACCATGCTGGCCTGCATGTGGGGCGGCTCGACGAACCAGCGCAGCTTCCCGTCGATGGTGAACGGCGACAGCGCGAGGCCCGCGGCCGCCAGGCCGCCCTTGGCCGCGGCCTTGCCGCGGCCGGCGACGCCGGTCACCGCACGCGGGGCCTCGAGTCCGATGCCGTGGCTCGTGCCCCCGGCGATCACCAGCACGTGGCCCGCCCGGGGCACGCGGCCCTGGCGGTAGCCGATCCGCTCGCCGCGCTGCACGGTGTGCACGTCCATCACGGTGGCGCGGACGCTGAACGCGTCGAGGCGTCCGAGCCACAGGCCCGTGCCCACACGCGGGCGGATGGTCAGCTGCGGCCGCTCGGTGCGCAGCTGCTCCAGCTGGGGTCCGGTCAGGTGCGAGCAGAACACCGTGGTCGTCTCCAGCGCGGAGGTCTCCAGGACGGCGCACCACATGCGGGCCTCATCGAGGTTGCCGCCGGTCATCGGCAGGTGCATCGCGAGTCCCTCGACCACGAGTCCCGCCTCGGCCAGCGTGCGGGCAGCCTCGGTGAGGCGGTGGCGGTCGAAGCCGTGACGCGCCATGGAGGTCTCGATCTCGACCAGGACGCGGGCGCCGGGCAGCTGGGCGGCGAGGGCCGGGATGTCCTCGAGCCGGCCGAGCGTGTGCACGAGTCGGGGATCGGCGACGCGTCGCGAGAACGGGCGCCACGGCGTCAGCACCTGCACGTCGCCGGTGAAGGCGCCGAGCAGCTCGTCGGCCTCCTCGTAGGTGCCGACGGCGATCAGGTCGAGGCCCAGCCCGCCGGCCTCGCGCGCGAGCCGCTGGCGTCCGAGCCCGTAGCCGTTCCCCTTGACCACCGGGACCAGGCCCGGCAGCGCGGCGTGGGTCGTGGCCAGGTGGGCTCGCCAGTCGGCGGCACGGATCTCGAGGTCGAACGCCATGGCCCCATCATTCCCGACCTGCCCCGAGAAGCCTCCTCCGGCGTGGACGGGACCGCGCAGGCAGCGGCGACGGTCAGCCGCGACGCTTCATGTACGCCGTGAACGCGGCGTACAAGGGGCGGTTCAGCGGCAGGTCCCACTCGCCGAGGTACTCCACGGCCTCGCCGCCGGTACCGACCTTGAACTGGAGCAGGCCCACATGGGAGTCGTCGGTGTCGAGGGTGTCGGTGATGCCCCGCAGGTCGTAGACCTCGGCCCCGCCGGCGAGCGCGTCGCGCATCATCTGCCACTGCACCGCGTTCGAGCCGCGGACCTCGCGCTTGGCGGTGGTGGAGGCGCCGTAGGAGTACCAGGCGTGCGTGCCGACCTGCACGAGCGTGGTGGCGGCGACGAGGTCGCCCTCGTGACGGGCCAGGTAGAGGCGCAGGCGCTGGGGGTCCTCGGCGGTCATCGCGTCCCACATCGTCTGGAAGTACGAGAGCGGCCGCGGCGTGAAGTGGTCGCGCTCGGCGGTCTCGACGTAGACGCGGTGGAACTCCGCGAGGTCGTCGCGGGTGCCCTCGGTGACCTCGACGCCCTGCTTGGCGGCCTTGCGGATGTTGCGGCGCCACAGCTGGTTCATGCCGGCGAGGACGTCGTCCTCGGTGCGGCCCGCGAGCGGGACCTGGAAGTTGTACTTGGGCTGCCCGGCGGAGAAGCCGCCCTCGGCCGCCTGCTCGCGCCAGCCGAGGGAGCGGAGCTGCTGGGCCACGGCGAGCGCGGTGTCGTCGGTGTGGTCGGCGGGGACGTCGCCGAGGCGGTTGAGGACGTCGTCGGCGAGCGCGGCCTTGAGGGTGGCGGCCTCCCAGCGACGGGTCACCAGAGCCGGTCCCATGCGGATGCCGAAGGCGCCGTTGGCCTTGAGGTGGGCGCTCATCGCGTCGAGCGCCTCGGGCACGTCGTGGCTCCAGTCCAGCACCGGGCCCTCGGGCAGGTAGGCCAGGTAGCGCTTGAGCTTCGGCACCTGGCGGTACAGCACGAGACCGACCCCGACGAGGTCGTCGCCGCGGAACCAGCCGATCGACTCGCCCCGCCACTCGGACTTCACCGCCGACCACGCGGGGGTCTGCAGGAAACTCGCCGAACCGCGTTCGGCGATGAACGCCAGGTGCTGTTCGGCCGCGATGGTTCGTACGTGCAGGGTCACGGCTCGAGGCTATCCAACGATGTTTGTTAGGCTGGCCTAACGCAGTACCCCGGACGCGCCTGGAGGCCGGCCCGGGCCGGGCCGCCCGGCGGCCGATCATCGGAGGATCCCTGTGAAGACCTTTGTCGCGACCGTCCTCGGTCGCCGCGTCCTGACCCCGCACCTCGTCTCGATCACCCTCGGGGAGATCGACGAGTGGGAGTCCACCGGCATCCCCGACGAGTACGTCCGCCTGCTGCTGCCGCCGCGCCCCGATGCCCCCGTCGTCCTGCCCGAGATCGGCGAGGACTGGTCGGTCACCTACCCCGAGGGCGCCGAGGAGCTCGTGCCGCGGGTCTACACGATCTCCGACCACCGCATCGTCGACGGCCGGGTCCGCGTGGACGTCGACGTCGCGCTGCACGACCACGGGGTCGGCTCCGACTGGGCACGCACGTGCGAGCCCGGCGACCGGGTCGGCCTGCTCGAGCCGCACGGCCTCTACCGCCCGCCGGCCGACGCCACCGAGCAGGTGTTCGTGTGCGACCTGACCGGCGTGCCGGCCCTCGCGCGGATCCTGCGCGGCCTCGAGCCGGGCGTCCGGGCCGACGTGCACGTGGTGGTCAAGGACGCGTCCGACGAGGTGCCGCTGCCGTCGACCGCCGACGTGACGGCGCAGTGGCAGGTCGTCGAGAACGACCACGACATCCCCGACGCCCTCGAGGCCGCCCTGCGCGCGCGTGACCTGCCCGCCGATCCGACGGGTCGCTACGTCTGGCTCGCGGGCGAGGCCCGCGCCGGCCGTGCCGCCCGCAAGCTGCTGCGCCGCGACCTTGGCTGGCCGCAGGCATCTTTCTACACGTGCGGCTACTGGCAGATCGAAGGCGAGAAGTGGAACGCCCGCTACGAGAAGGTGGCCGAGCAGGTCCAGGCCAAGGCGATGGACGCCTACGAGCGCGCCGGCGAGGACGAGGGCGCCTACCTCGACGAGCTCGAAGACATCTACGAGTCCGTCGGCCTCTGATCTCGTGCGCCGGAGGCGCTCATTGGCCGGAGGCGCCGTTGCGCCAGTAGCCCACGAAGCTGATGCGGTCCTTGGGGACGCCGGCCGACACGAGGTGGCGCCGCGCTCCCTGGACGAGGGACTGCTCGCCGACGAGGAACGCGTGCACCGCCGGCTCGGGGGTCACCGCGACGAGAGCCGGGAGGGCGAGGTCGCCCGCCTGCTGCCCGGACGAGCGACTCAGCCAGCGGACCTCGACGCCGGGCGGGTGCGGCAGGTCGAACCGATCCTCGTCGCTCGGCACCTCGAGGATCGCGGTGCCCGTGGCGGTGTCCGGGAGGCTGGCGAGGACGCCCGCGACCGCCGGCACGCCGGTCTCGTCGGCGAGGAGGAGCACGTGGTCGGTGCCGCGTCCGGGGTTGAAGGCAATGCCCTCGTCGACGATGCCGATCGGGTCTCCGGGCCGACAGGTCTGCGCCCACGTCGACGCGGGCCCGGCGGTGCCGTCCTCGGCGCTGCCGTGCAGGACGAAGTCGATGTCCAGCTCGGGGCCGTTGAGACCGACCGGCCGGAACGCCCGCACGGTGTAGTTCCGCAGCACCGGCCGCTCGCCCTTGTCGATCCGCAGGTAGCGCAGGTAGCCGAGCAGGTTCACCTTGTCGGGC
Organism: Aeromicrobium choanae; assembly: GCF_900167475.1. NCBI lineage: Bacteria > Bacillati > Actinomycetota > Actinomycetes > Propionibacteriales > Nocardioidaceae > Aeromicrobium > Aeromicrobium choanae. The sequence continues at coordinate 1,615,339 of NZ_LT796768.1, forward strand.
AGCTGGTCCAGCCCGGTCTCGCCCGCGGTGGGGATGAACATGCGGAACCACTGGTCCCACCCCATTGGGGTGAACCGGTCGATCGACCCGCCGCCGACCGTCACTCGCTGGAAGTGTGGCGAGATGCGTTCGCTGCGCAGGACCTCCAGCCGGACCAGCTGCTGACGGCCGGGTCTGACCAGATCGCTCGCCTTCGCCATGGCTCCTCCTCGGTTGAGTTAGGCGAGCCTAACCGAGGTGGGGACGTCAGTCACCCGACTGTCCAGCAGCCGTCAGGCGACCCAGGCCGTGGGGCGGGCCGGGGTGATGAGCAGGGGCATGCCCGCCTCGGCAGGGGTGCGGTTGCCCTTCTTGTGGTTGCAGCGCAGGCACGCGGCGACGGCGTTCTCCCACGTGAGCCCGCCGCCGCGCGAGCGGGGGACGATGTGGTCGACGGTCTCGGCCGAGCCGCCGCAGTAGGCGCACCGGCGGTCGCGGGCCTTGATCGCGCTCTTCGTGCACAGGTGGCTGCGGCGATGCATCCAGCGGGCCACGACGTAGCGCACCAGGCGCAGGACCCGGGGCCGAGGGAACGGGCCGAACGAGTCGTCGGCCGCCTCCTCGATGACCGCCACCTCGCGCACCAGCATCCTGATGGCGTGGCGCAGGGACACGCGCTGCAGTGGTTCGTAGCTCGCGTTGAGCACCAAGACGTCACCTGCGGTCATGGGCGCGCCCCTTTCCGCTACGAAGCGTAACCGCGCGAGAGGCCATTTCGGGAGCGCCGCCGGCCGAAACGTGCAAGTGACAATCCGCCCCTAAGGTGGAACCCGTGACCCAGGCGCAACTGTTCGAGGGATACGGACCCGTCGCGGGCTTTGACGAGATGTACGGCGACGAGGGCCTGCGCGACCTCTACTCCTCCGTCCACGCGGCCTTCGGGAAGATGCCTCCCGAGGAGGTCCGCCAGCGCGCCGACGGGCTCGCGTCGTCCTACCTCGAGCAGGGCATCACCTTCGGTGTGGCGGGTGAGGAACGTCCCTTCCCACTCGACATCGTGCCCCGCATCATCGAGGCCGACGCGTGGGACGAGGTCGAGTCCGGCGTGAAGCAGCGCGTCAAGGCGCTCGAGGCGTTCCTGGCCGACGCGTACGGCGCGGGCGAGCTGTTCCGCGACGGCGTGGTGCCCCGCGAGACCGTGGTCACCTCGAGCCACTACCACCGCGTCGTCGCCGGCATCGACCCCGCGAACGGCGTGCGCATCCACGTCTCGGGCATCGACCTGATCCGCGACGGCGACGGCGACTTCCGCGTCCTGGAGGACAACGCGCGAGTGCCGTCGGGCGTCTCCTACGTGATGACGAACCGGCGCGCGATGTCCAGCGGGCTTCCTGAGGTCTTCGCCGACCACCGCATCCGCCCCGTGGCGCGGTACTCGCGCCAGCTGCTGTCGGCCCTGCGCGCCGCCGCGCCCGCGGGCGTCAGCGAGCCCACGGTCGTGGTGCTGACGCCGGGCGTCTACAACTCGGCCTACTTCGAGCACACCCTCCTGGCGCGCACCATGGGCGTCGAGCTGGTGGAGGGCCGCGACCTCGTCTGCCACGGCGGCCGCGTCATGATGCGCACCACCGACGGCTTGGCCCCGGTGCACGTCATCTACCGCCGCATCGACGACGAGTTCCTCGACCCGCTGGCGTTCCGCGCCGACTCCGCGCTCGGCGTCCCGGGCCTCATCAACGCGGCGCGGGCCGGCAACGTCACGATCGCGAACGCGGTCGGCAACGGCGTGGCCGACGACAAGCTGCTCTACACGTACGTGCCCGACCTGATCCGGTACTACCTCCACGAGGAGCCGATCCTGAGCAACGTCGACACGTGGCGCTGCGGCGACGACGACCAGCGCGAGGAGGTCCTCGACCGGCTCCACGAGCTCGTGCTCAAGCCCGTCGACGGCTCCGGCGGCAAGGGCATCGTCATCGGCCCGGCGGCCTCCAGCGAGGAGCTCGACGAGCTGCGCGCGAAGGTGATCGCCGCGCCCCGCGACTGGATCGCCCAGCCGGTGATCTCGCTGTCCACCGTGCCCACGCTCGTCGAGGACGGGATCCGTCCCCGCCACGTCGATCTGCGCCCGTTCGCGGTCAACGACGGCGACGACGTGTGGGTGCTGCCCGGCGGCCTCACCCGCGTCGCGCTGCCCGAGGGCGAGCTCATCGTGAACTCCAGCCGCGGCGGCGGCTCGAAGGACACGTGGGTGCTGGCCCGGCCCACCGAGCCGATCGAGGAGCCCGACGACGACCTCGAGCCGGTCACCCAGACGCAGACCATGGTGCCGATCAACGCGCCGCTGAGGGGGGAGGCCTGATGCTCAGCCGGATCGGCGAGTCCCTCTTCTGGATCGGCCGCTACCTCGAGCGCGCCGACGACACGGCGCGCCTGCTCGACGTGCAGATGCAGATGCTGGTCGAGGACCCCGCGATCGACGAGGTCACCAGCTGTCAGCAGCTCTTCGCGGTGATGGGCCTCGAGAGCTTCGGGGGCGTGCCCAACCGCTGGTCGATGCTCGACCTGCTCGCCTACGACCAGAAGTCGCCGAGCTCGATCGCGTCGGTCATCGGGTCGATGCGCGAGGCGGCCCGCAGCGCCCGCGAGACGCTGTCCACCGACGTGTGGTCGGCGATCAACACCACGTGGCAGGGCGTCCCGGCGGCCACCTCGATGCGTCCGGTGGAGATGTTCAACTGGGTCCGCCGCCGTACCGCGATGATCGCGGGCACCGCCGACGACTCCATGCCGCGCGACCAGGGCTGGTACTTCTACGTCCTGGGCCGCAACATCGAGCGCACCGACATGACCGCGCGCCTGCTGTCCACCGCGGCCAGCGCCGGGGCGTCGGGCATCGCGTGGCAGAACACGCTGCGTGCGTGCGGCGGCTACGAGAGCTTCCTGCGCACCTACCGCGGCATCGAGCGCGACAGCGCCTCGGCCGAGTACCTGCTGCTCGATCGCTGGTTCCCCCGGTCGCTCGTGTCCAGCCTGAGCGAGGCCGAGCGGGCGCTCACCCGGCTCGACGTCACCGGCCGCCGCGCCGGCTTCTCCGACGAGGCCCTGCGCCTGCTCGGGCGCGCCCGCACCGAGATCGAGTACCGCCCCCTGAACGAGATCCTGGAGACCATGCCGGTCGAGATGGAGCGGCTGCAGCGCGCCTGCTCGGCTGCGAGCGACGCGATCACCGCGCGGTACTTCGCCCAGGAGGACTGGCACAGCTGGAGAGGGAGGGTGTCGCTGTGAGTTTGAGGATGAGGGTCCGGCACGCGACCACCTACACCTACTCCGAGCCCACGATGGCCTCCTACAGCGAGGCCCGGCTGACACCGCAGACCACCGCCCATCAGTACGTGCGGCGCACGCGCCTGGAGATCGCGCCCACCGCGTGGTCGCAGGAGTACCGCGACTACTGGGGCGCCACGGTGACGGCGTTCGAGGTCACCGATCCGCACGACGAGCTCACGGTGGTGGCCACCTCGGTGGTCGACACCGCCGACCCGGCCGAGCCCGGCGAGTCGATCGGCTGGGACGCGCTCGACCCGAACACCCTGGACCGCTACTGCGAGTTCGTGCACCAGCAGGACAAGGTGCGTCCCGCGCCGTCGCTCGTGGCCGAGCTCGACGCGATCCGCGCCGACGCCGCCACCCCGGGCGCGTACGTCGAGCGCGTGGTGGAGCTGCTGCGCACGAGGGTCACGCGGCTCGTCGCCGCCACCCACGTCAGCGCCACCTCCGAGGAGGCGTGGGAGACCGGCCGCGGCGTCACGCACGACATCACGCACATCGCGATCGGCGCCCTGCGCCACGCGAGCATCCCGGCGCGCTTCGTGGCCGGCTACGTCCACCCCGAGGCCGACCCGCAGGTCGACGCCCCGGTCGCCGCCGAGCCGCACGCGTGGCTCGAGTGGTGGGACGGCCGCTGGGTGGGCTGGGACGTCACGAACGGCGAGGCTCCCGGCGAGCGCCACATCGTGGTCTCGCGCGGGCGCGACTTCGACGACAACCCCAACCTGCGCGGCATCTACTCCACCGACGGCGAGGTCAGCACCACCGTCGAGGTCGAGATCACCCGCCTGGCCTGACGCGGTCGCCGGTGTCGGGCGCGCGCCCTACCGTGGACCCATGACCACCGACTGGACCCGCAACCGCGTTCCCGAGACGAACCGCCCCTGGCAGGCCGACGCCGATCGCTACCAGGGGCTGGAGTACCGGCGCGTGGGCCGGTCCGGGCTGCTGCTGCCGCCGATCAGCCTCGGGCTGTGGTGGAACTTCGGCGACAACCGCACCTTCGACACGCAGCGTGAGGTGCTCCGGCACGCGTTCGACCTCGGCATCACGCACTTCGACCTGGCCAACAACTACGGCCCTCCGTACGGCTCGGCGGAGGAGAACTTCGGCCGGATGATGCGCGGCGACTTCGCGCCCTACCGCGACGAGCTGGTCATCTCGACGAAGGCCGGTTGGGACATGTGGCCCGGGCCGTACGGCTTCCTCGGCTCGCGCAAGTACCTGCTGTCCAGCCTCGACGCCTCGCTCCAGCGGATGGGCCTGGACCACGTCGACATCTTCTACTCGCACCGCGCCGATCCCGACACGCCCGTGGAGGAGACGGTCGGCGCGCTCGACACCGCCGTGCGCCAGGGCAAGGCGCTCTACGTGGGCATCTCGTCCTACTCGGCCGAGCGCACCCGCCGTGCCGCGGAGGTCGCTGCCGACCTCGGAACTCCGCTGGTGATCCACCAGCCCGCCTACTCGATGGTGAACCGCTGGGTCGAGGACGAGCTCCTCGACACCCTCGAGGACACCGGCATGGGGTCGATCGCCTTCACGCCGCTGGCGCAGGGCCTGCTGACCGACCGCTACCTCGGCGACGAGCCGGTCGAGCGCTCCGGCGGACGGTCGTCCTTCGACGACTCGGTGGTCGAGGCGAACCGCGACCGCCTGCGCGGCCTGGCCGACGTGGCCCGCGAGCGCGGGCAGTCCCTGGCCCAGCTGGCGATCGCGTGGGTGCTGCGTCCGGGGGCAGCCACGTCGGCCCTCATCGGCGCCTCCAGCACGAAGCAGCTCGACGAGAACGTCGCCGCCGCGGACAACACCGACTTCACCGCCGAGGAGCTCGAACGGATCGACGAGCTGGTCGGCCACGACGCCGACGCGCGGGTCGATCTGTGGGGTGGTTCGGCTCACATCGTGTAACTCTGAGTGACCCCGTGCCGCTACTCAGGTTTTCTCGCCTAGGCTCTGCCCATGGAGAAGACCGTCGCGGCGCACGCGCACGAGCTGACGAAGACCTATGGCAAGGGCGATGCACAGGTCCGTGCGCTCGACGGAGTCTCGCTCGAGATCTACGAGGGTGAGTTCACCGCCGTCATGGGTCCGTCGGGCTCGGGCAAGTCCACGCTCATGCACTGCATGGCCGCGCTGGACACTCCCGACGGCGGCCGCGTGACGATCGGCCCCACCACGCTGGCCAAGCTCGACGACAAGGCGCTCACCGTGATGCGTCGCGAGAAGATCGGCTTCGTCTTCCAGGCGTTCAACCTCGTGCCCACGCTGACGGCCGAGGAGAACATCCTGCTGCCGCTGTCGATCGCGGGCCGCAAGCCCGACGAGAAGTGGTACCGCAACGTCATCGACGCCGTCGGCCTCGCCGACCGCCTCAAGCACCGCCCCAACGAGATGTCCGGCGGCCAGCAGCAGCGCGTGGCCTGCGCCCGCGCGCTCGTCAGCCGGCCCTCGATCGTGTTCGCCGACGAGCCCACCGGCAACCTCGACTCCACGTCGGGCGCCGAGGTGCTCTCGTTCCTGCGTCGCAGCGTGGACGAGTTCGGTCAGACGATCGTCATGGTGACCCACGACCCCGTCGCGGCCAGCTACACCGACCGCGTGGTCTACCTCGCCGACGGACGCGTGGTCTCCGAGCTGCGCCACCCCACGGCGGAGAAGGTCCTCGAGCGCATGAGCGTGGTGCAGCGCCGGATCGGCGCGTGACGTGCGCCGAGTCACCTGGCGCAACCTCGTCGCCCGCAAGGTCCGCCTGCTCCTGAGCGCGTTCGCGATCGTGCTGGGCATCGCGTTCCTCTCGGGATCGCTGGTGTTCACCGACACGATCGGCAAGAGCTTCGACCAGATCGCCCTGGGCACCGTCACCGACGTCGCCGTGCGCCCCCAAACCGGCGAGGGCGACGCCGTCGCGATGAGCGTCAACCGGGAGGCACGCACGATCCCGGCCTCGGTCGTGGACCAGGTCGCGGCGCTGCGCGACGTGGCGCGGGCCGAGGGAGCCGTCAACGGCGGTGGCCTGTTCGTGGTCAAGAAGAACAACCGTCTGCTCGGCGGCACGGGCGCCCCGACCATCGCGCTCAACTCCGGCCCGGCCGACCCGATCCCCAACGCCGCGGGCGAGCAGATGCTGAGCTGGGACGCGGGTCGCCCCCCGGCGAAGGAGGGCGAGGTCGCGATGGACGCGCGCTCCGCCGAGGTCGCCGGCTACCGCGTCGGCGACACGGTCAAGATCGCGTTGCCCAGCGACCCGCCGATCCTCAAGGCCGAGCTGGTCGGCATCTTCGACTTCACGTCCGGCGGCCTGGCCGGCGCGACGCTCGTGATGTTCGACGACGTCAGCGCCCAGAAGTACTTCCTCGACGGTGAGGACGCGTACAGCGTCATCCAGATCGAGGCCAAGCCAGGAGCCTCGCAGCAGCAGGTCGCCGACCAGGTCGCCGAGGTGATCCCCGAGGGGACCGAGGCGGTCACGGGCGACTTCGTCGCGCAGGAGTCCAAGGACCTCTTCGACCAGCTGCTCGGCTTCCTCAACACCTTCCTGCTGGTCTTCGCCGGCATCGCCCTCGTGGTGGGCACGTTCCTCATCGTCAACACGTTCTCGATCCTGGTCGCGCAGCGCAGCCGCGAGCTGGCCCTGCTGCGGGCCCTCGGCGCGTCCCGTCGTCAGGTGAGTCGGTCGGTGCTGACCGAGGCCTTCGTCATCGGCGTCATCGGCTCCACGCTGGGCCTGGCGCTGGGGTTCGCGCTGGCGATGCTCCTCAAGGTGCTGTTCAGCAACTTCGGACTCGACCTGTCGGGCACCGCCCTGGTGTTCCGGACGCGCACGATCGTGCTCGCCTACGTCGTCGGCGTGATCGTGACGATGCTGGCGGCCTGGATCCCGGCGCGGCGGGCGGCGCGGGTGCCGCCGGTGGCCGCGATGCGCGACGAGATCGCGATGCCCGAGTCCTCGCTGCGGTGGCGCCTCGTGCTGGCGCTGCTCTTCGGGCTCGCCGGGGCGGGCGCGATGGCGGCCGGCTCGTGGCTCGACGTCCCGCGGCCGATCGCCTGGGTCGGTGCCGGCATCTTCGGGGTGCTCATGGCCGTCGCTCTCGGCAGCCCGATCATCGCCACCCCGGTGCTCGCGGTCTTCGGCGCGCTCTACCGGCTGCTGTACAAGTCGGTCGGCAAGCTCGCGGCGCAGAATGCTCGGCGCAATCCGCGACGCACGGCTGCCACCGCGTCGGCGCTCATGATCGGCCTGGCGCTGGTCACCACGATGTCGATCCTGGGCGCGTCCATCAACAAGTCGATCGACGCCGGCGTGGAACGCGAGTTCTCCGCCGACTTCGTCATCCAGAACGTGAGCGGGCAGCCGTTCTCGCCCGGGATCTCGAAGAAGGTCTCCGAGGTGCCCGGTGTCGCGGGCGTCGCCCCCGTGCAGGCGATCGTGTTCCGCGCCGACGGCTCGCAAGTCTTCGCCTCGGCCACCGACCCGGTGCAGCTGGCCTCGGTGTTCGACCTCGACTACACCGCCGGCGAGGCCCCGGCGGCGGACGGCACGATCGCCCTGAGCGAGTCGCTCGCCGCGTCGCTCGGCCGCACCGTGGGCGACGTCGTCGAGCTGTCCTTCAGCACCGGCAAGGTCGACGGCAAGGTCACGGGCGTCTACTCCGACAGCAACATCGTCGGCCAGGCGGTCGTCCCGCTGTCCACCGTCACCACCGCGGGCATCCGGCGCGGCGACACCACGCTGGCGCTCAACGCCACGCCGGGCACGGGCACGCGCACCGTGCGCGCCAACCTCGAGCGCGCGGTGGGCGAGAACCCCACGATCGTCGTCCAGGACAAGGAGAGCTACGCCGAGGCGCAGCGCTCGCAGGTCAACACGCTGCTCTACCTGATCTACGCCCTGCTGGGCCTGGCGATCGTGATCGCGGTGCTCGGCATCATCAACACGCTCGCACTGAGCGTCATCGAGCGCACCCGGGAGATCGGACTGCTGCGTGCCGTCGGGCTCACGCGTCCCCAGCTGCGCCGGATGGTGCGCCTGGAGTCGGTGGCGATCGCGATCCTCGGCGCCGTCCTCGGCATCGGGGCGGGCCTGCTGTTCGGCATCGCGCTGCAGCGGTCGTTCGCTGACGACGGCATCAGCGACCTGGCGATCCCGTCCGGCTCGCTCGCGGTGTTCGTCGTGGTCTCGGCGCTCGTGGGAGTCCTCGCGGCGGTGCTGCCCGCGCGGCGTGCGGCGAAGCTCGACGTGCTGCGCGCCATCACGGGCGAGTAGCGGCCGATCGCCGGATTGGTCCGGAACGACGGGCCGCTGCTAGACTCGTGAGGTTGCCGTTCGAGGCAACACCCTCCTGTGACGGAAAGCCCGTCACCGCTCAGTCCAAAGGAGAATCCGCAGTGTCACTGCGCAAGTACGAAGTCATGGTCATCCTCGACGCCGACATCGATGAGCGTTCCGTCGAGAAGAGCCTCTCGACCTACCTCAACAACACGGTCGTCGCCGACGGCGGCTCGGTCGATGCGATCGACGTCTGGGGCAAGCGCCGTCTCGCCTACGAGATCAACAAGAAGTCCGAGGGCATCTACGCCGTCGTCGGTCTGTCCGCCGAGCCCGCCTCGGTCAAGGAGCTGGACCGTCAGCTCTCCCTGAACGAGTCCGTCGTCCGCACGAAGGTCACGCGTCCCGACGTGAAGTGATCCTGTGGACGGAGTGATTCCGTCCCCCGAATCCGACACACTCGTCGCGAGAGCACCTCGAGAGAAGGCTGATCCATGGCAGGCGAAACCACCATCACCCTCGTCGGCAACCTGACCCGCGACCCCGAACTGCGTTTCACGCCGTCGGGCGCGGCAGTCGCCGACTTCACCGTCGCGTCCACCGCGCGCACGTTCGACCGTCAGACGAACGAGTGGAAGGACGGCGACACGCTGTTCATCCGCTGCTCGGCCTGGCGCCAGCTGGCCGAGAACGTCGCCGGCTCGCTGACCAAGGGCACCCGGGTCATCGTGACCGGCGCGCTGAAGGTCCGTGAGTACGAGCGTCAGGACGGCGGTCGCGGAACGAGCGTCGAGATGACGGTCGACGAGGTCGGCCCGTCGCTGCGCAACGCCACCGCACAGGTCACCCGCACGTCGGGTGGCGGCGGCGGCCAGGGCGGCTTCGGCGGCAACAACTCCGGAGGCTTCGGCGGCAACGCCGGCGGCAACTCCGGAGGTTTCGGTGGCGGCCAGCAGGGCGGTCAGCAGTCCGATGCCAGCGCGTGGGCCCAGCCCTCCGCGCCGCAGCAGCCTTCCGGGGGCAACGACCCCTGGGGCGGCGGCGGCAACGCCGGCGGCTCCAACGACGAGCCCCCCTTCTGATCCATCACACGTAGCAAGAACATTTCCAGGAGCATCATGGCCAAGCCCGTTGTCCGGAAGCCGAAGAAGAAGAGCAACCCGCTCGCGGCCGCCGGCGTCACCACCATCGATTACAAGGACACTGCGCTGCTGCGCAAGTTCATCTCCGACCGCGGCAAGATCCGCGCCCGTCGCGTCACCGGCGTCTCGGTCCAGGAGCAGCGCCAGATCGCCAAGGCGATCAAGAACGCGCGCGAGATGGCGCTGCTGCCCTACACGTCCAGCGGTCGCTGAGTCAGGAGCACAGAACAGATGAAGCTCATCCTCACGCACGAGGTCACGAACCTCGGCCAGCCCGGCGACATCGTCGAGGTCAAGGACGGCTACGGCCGCAACTTCCTGCTGCCGCGCAACTTCGCCATTCGTTGGACGAAGGGCGGCGCCAAGCAGGTCGAGTCGATCAAGGCCGCTCGCGATGCGCGCGCCGTGCACGACCTCGAGACCGCGCAGTCGATCAAGGGCAACCTCGAGTCGTCCGCGATCAACGTCCCCGCCCACGCCGGTGAGGGCGGTCGCCTCTTCGGCGCCGTCACCGTCACCGACATCGCCAACGCGCTGGCCGAGGCCGGCGTCAAGGTCGACAAGCGTCGGATCGAGGTCGGCAACCCGATCAAGAGCCTCGGCGCGCACACGGTCTCCGTCCGCGTGCACCCCGAGGTCGCTGCGACGGTCAAGCTGAACGTCGTCGCCTCCAAGTGATCCTCAAGTCGCCGGGTCCCGCTTCACGCGGGGCCCGGCGCCTTGCTGTCGGGGCACTGGCGGGCGTGCTGCTCGCCGGTTGCTTCGGCGGCGGTGACGACGGCGGCACCGCAGAGACGAAGGCCGCCGAGGACACGTCGCTGCCCATGGCCGACGTGCACCCGGCCGACGCCGACGCGGTGCGCGACGGCGGCACCCTGCGCCTGGGCGTCTCGTCGTTCCCGGCGAACTTCAACCCCGTGCACACCGACGGCGTCGCCAGCACGGCGCCGCAGATCCTCGATCCCACCCTCGGCAGCGCCGTGCGGGTGGCTGAGGACGGCTCGTGGTCGACCGACCCCGACTACGCCACCAGCGTCGAGATCAGCGACCGTGATCCGCTGACCGTCCGCGTCGAGCTCAACCGCAAGGCCGTCTGGCAGGGCGGCACCCCGATCACCTCGGCCGACATGGTCGCCTGGGTCGCCGCGTTGCAGGACGACGACTACGCCGCCGCCGCGCCCCCGGCCTACGACCTCGTCGAGGCCGTCGAGCCCGACGGGAAGTTCGCCTACGAGGTGGTCTTCGAGGAGCCCACCGCCGACTGGCCCGCCGCCGTCTATCCCACGCTGCCGAAGGCCCACACGAAGTCGGCCGACAGGTTCAACCGCGGCATGTCCGCGAAGGCGCCCTCGGCCAACGGCCCGTACGTCGTCTCGAAGATCGAGCGCCGTACCGGCACGATCACGCTCGAGCGCAACCCACGGTGGTGGGGCCGCACGCCGCGGCTGGACTCCATCGTCTGGAGGATCGGTGAGGAGGACGTGCTGGCCCGGGCGTTCCTCGCCGGCGAGCTCGAGTCCGCGCCGGTCACCCCGGCCACCCGGGCCGACCTCGCGAAGGCCGACCTGCGCGCCTCCCGCGGCTCCGAGTGGTCCCACCTGACGATCAACGGGGGCGCCGGCCCGCTCGAGGATGCCGACGTCCGGCGCGCCGTGACGCTCGCCGTGGACTCCGCCGGCATCGTCGCCGACACGTCGGAGCGCTACGGCGTGGAGACCGATCCGATGACCTCGGTGGCCCTGCTGCCCGGTCAGGTCGGGTACCGGGACACCGCACCGATCGCCCGCGACGTCGCGAAGGCCCAGAAGCTGCTCGCGAGGGCAGGCTGGCGGCGCAAGGACGGCACCGGCCCGGTGCTGCGCAAGGGCCGTCCGCTGGTCCTGTCCCTGCCGGTTCCCGACACGCGCTCGGGCGCGGTCCAGCGTGCCGAGGCGATCGCCGAGGACCTGGCCGAGGTCGGCGTCCGGGTCAAGGTCACCACGGTCCCCGGCGCCACCTTCTTCGAGAAGTTCGTGATCCCGCTCGACTTCGACCTCACCACGTTCGCCTGGCAGGTCAATCCCTTCGACCTCGGCGACACGAAGCGGCTGTTCACGCCGATCGACAGTCCGATGAACTTCACGGGCAAGGCCTCCAAGGCCACGGGGAAGGCCTTCGACGCGGCGATCGAGGAGCTGGACGACCCGAAGCGGGCCGACGCGATCGCCGAGGTCGACACCGTCGCGCGTGCCCAGGCGTCGATCCTGCCGCTGGCCGTGATGCCCAAGGTGCAGGCCGTCGATCCGACGGTGCGCAACCTCGGTCCTGCCGCGCTGGCGCATCTCGACTGGACCACGGTCGGATTCGCGGCGAAGAAGGGCGACTGATGGCGCGCACCCGGCGCGAGGCGGTGGGCTGGCCCACGATCCTGCGTGAGCTGCGCGTCGTACGCGTCGCCGACGTCACGCCCACCACGCGTCGCGTCACCCTTGCTGGCGAGCAGCTCGAGGAGTTCGCCGTCGCCGGCGGCACCGCGGCGCCCTTCCGCTCCGAGGGCTTCGACGACCACGTGAAGCTGCTCGTGCCGCTCGAGGGCACCGACCGTCCGCCGCTGCCGGTGCAGGGCCCCGACCGGCTCGAGTGGGGCGGCGCGGGTGGCCGCCCGGTGGCCAAGGACTACACGCCGCGAAGGTTCGCTGGCGGCGAGCTCGACCTCGACTTCGTGCTCCACGAGGGTGGCTTCGCGGCCGGCTGGGCGCGGCGCGCCACCCCCGGTGACCCGGCATGGATCGTCGGGCCCACGCGCTCGCTGCTGCTGCCCGCCGGGATCGAGCGGATGGTGTTGGCCGGCGACGAGACCGCCCTGCCCGCGATCGCGCGGCTGCTGGACGCCTGGCCGGGCTCGATGACCGCCGATGTCGTGATCGAGGTGGCGTCCCCCGAGGGCATCCAGGACCTGCCGTCGCTGCCGGGCGTCGCGGTGCGCTGGGTGCACGGCGCCGACGCCTGGATCGACGCCGTCCGCGCCCTGCCGTGGCCCGACGTGCCCACCTTCTGCTGGGTCGCCGGCGAGGCCGGCGCCGTCCGCCAGGTCCGCCGCCACCTCGCCGACGACCGCGGCGTCGCCCGCGACTGCCTCGACGCCACGGGGTACTGGCGCCGGTAGAAGTTTCCCCGGTTAACCGGGGAATCCACCGCTATGCGGGGGAAACTTCCCCCGCATAGCGAGGGGAAACCCCGCTCGGTCGGTGGGTCAGGCGGCCTCGGGCAGCCGGGCTGCGACCGGGTGGCCCTGCCACCACAGCGTCTGGTCGAGGTCCGAGCCGTCGCGCGGTGCCCACGTGCGCACCATGACACGGTCCGTGCCCAGCTCGTGGTCGAGGCACGCGGTGCCGTTCGGGAGGTCGAGCTCGGTCCGCTCGACGTCGCCGCACGGCACGAGGCGGCGACGGCCGGGGAGGCGTCGGCCCGCCGGACGCGTGGTGCCGCGCACGATGTGGGTGCGCAGGCCTTCGTATGACACGACCTCGAGGGGTCCGGTCTCACGCAGGACGCCGGCGAGCTCGTCGGTGGTGAGGACGTACACGCGCCCGACGCGGTGGGAGCCGGAACGGGCGAGACGCGGGATGGTCCGCAGGACGGGAATGCTCATGCCTCCACGGAAGACCCCGAACCTGTCAGCCACCTGAAACGCAGGTGAACGTTCGGCGTGAGTTCAGCGGGCGCCCAGGACCAGCCAGCGGTCGCCTCGCTGCCGCAGCCACAACGTCACCCACCGGGTGGCCTGGAAGAGCGCGTAGGCGCCCCACAGCCACGTGAAGCCGGCATCGGTCTCGCGGATCAGCAGCGCGACGGGCGCATAGACCAGCAGTGCGACGAGGCCGGCCCAGGCCAGGTAGACCCCGTCGCCCGCGCCGATCAGCACGCCGTCGAGCACGAAGACGACGCCCGACAGCGGTTGGATGGCGGCGACGATCAGCAGGGCCGGGACGGCGGCGGCGCGGACGTCGGCGTCGGGGCTGAAGGCGCGCGCCACCCAGGGCGCGGACACCGCCAGGAGGACGCCTGCGGCCAGGCCGAACCCGAAGCCCCACGCGATCACGCGCCGGGTGACCTCGCGCGTTCCGGCGGCATCGCCCGCGCCGAGAGAGTGCCCGGTGAGCGTCTGGGCGGCGATCGCGAAGGCGTCGAGGGCGAACGCCAGCAGCATCACGATCGTGGTGGCGATCTGATGGGCGGCCAGCGAGGCGTCGCCGAAGCCCGCCGCGACGAGCGTGGCCAGCAGCAGGACGGCGCGCAGGCTCAGCGTGCGCAGGAGCAGCGGGACGCCGTCGCGCCCGGCCCTGGTGACGTCCGGCCACCGCAGCCGGGCCGACGCGTGCGTGTGACGGCTGCGTCGGACCACCTGCCCGACGAGGGCGAGCGCGGCGGCCCACTGCGCGAGCACGAGCCCGAGCGCCGCCCCGCGCATGCCGAGGTCCGCTCCGTAGACCAGGGCGACGGTGAGCACGACGTTGAGGACGTTGGCGGCGATCATGACGACCAGGGGCGTGCGCAGGTCGAGCACGCCGCGCAGCGCCCCGGTCGCGGCGAGCACGAGCAGGACCGCCGGGATGCTGGCGGAGGCCACCAGGAGGTAGTCGGTGGTGAGATCGGCGACGCGGTCGGAGCTGGCCAGGGCGGCGCCCAGGGGGCGGGCCGTCAGGGCGGCGAGCGTCCCGAGGACCACGCCGATGAGCAGGGCCAGCCAGACGCCGCCGAGAGCCGCCTCGAGGGCCCGCCGCTGATCGCCGGCCCCCTGGTGCCGGGCGACGGTGGCGGTGCTCCCGTAGGCGAGGAAGACGCACAGCCCGACGACGGTGGAGAGGATGGTGGAGGCGGCCCCGAGGGCGGCCAGCTCGGCGCGCCCCAGGTGGCCCACGATGGCCGTGTCGGCCATCAGCATGAGGGGCTCACAGATCAGCGCGGCGAACGCGGGAACGGTGATGGCCAGGATCCGACGGTCGAGAGAGGCGTTCCGCACGGGGCGACGATACTCCTGTGACGAATGTGGTGGATTTATCGACATGTCGGCGGTCGGCGTGGTAGCCGCCGTGGAAAACTCCGAGGGCGAAAATCACACCCGACCTTGATCGTTCCACACCTTGTGACTCACGTTTCCGCAGGTCAGAGGCATGTGTGACCTGCGCCACACACGACTTTCCACAGGGTGGTCCACCGACTGTGCACACTCCGCACCGGCGTTTTCCACAGGATCTCCGCAGTTGTTCACATGGCCTGTGCGCCGCTGTCTCGACCCGGGTCCCGCGGGCCCGTAAGGTCACCCGAGGTGAGGTTCTGGACCGGGGGGAGCCGGTCTTCTGTCGGACCCCGCCCGTAGGTTTTCCCCCAGCTGCCGATCACGTCGAGGAGTGCCGTGAGCGTTACCGATCTGTACGAGTCCGAACGATCTTCGGACTCCGCGGGCTCGGGCTACGTTCCGCCTCAGGACATGGCCGCCGAGCAGAGCGTCCTGGGCGCGATGCTCCTGTCGAAGAACGCGATCGACCCGGCCACCGACCTGCTCGAGAGCCGCGACTTTTACCGTCCCGCGCACGAGCTGATCTTCGACGTCATCACCGATCTGTCGGGACGCGGCGAGCCGGCCGACGCCATCACGGTGGCCGCCGAGCTCACCCGTCGCGGCGAGATCGCCCGCATCGGCGGTGCCGCCTACCTGCACGACCTCGTCCAGGGCGTGCCGATCGCGGCGAACGTCGACTACTACGCCGAGATCGTCCACGAGAAGGCCGTGCTGCGGCGCCTCGTCGAGGTGGGCCAGCAGGTCGCCCAGCTCGGCCAGTCGGGCACCGGCGAGATCCAGGACATCGTCGACCGCGCGCAGAAGGCCGTCCTCGACGTCGACGGCACCAAGTCGGGCGAGGACTACAACGTCCTGTCCGACCTCATGTCCTCGACGATCGACGAGCTGGAGGAGCTGGAGACCCGCTCCGGCGAGGTGCACGGCGTCATGTCGGGCTTCCCGGATCTCGACCGCCTCACCACCGGCTTCAAGCCCGGCCAGATGATCGTCGTCGCCGCGCGACCGGGCGTCGGCAAGTCCACGCTCGGGCTCGACTTCGTCCGCAACGCCTCGATCCGCCAAGGCCTGACCTCGGCGATCTTCAGCCTGGAGATGACGGGCTCGGAGATCGCGATGCGCCTGCTCTCGGCCGAGGCCAAGGTGGCCATCCACCACATGCGCGCCGGCTCGATGTCGGGCCGCGACTGGGACGCGATCGGCCGCGCGATGGCCACGGTGCAGGCCGCGCCGATCATCATCGACGACAGCCCGAACATGACGATGCCCGAGATCCGGTCCAAGGCCCGCCGCATCAAGAAGCAGCATGGCCTGGACTTCGTCGTGCTCGACTACCTGCAGCTGATGACCTCGGGCAAGAAGGTCGAGAACCGCCAGGTCGAGGTCTCGGAGTTCTCCCGTCAGATCAAGCTCCTGGCCAAGGAGCTCGGCGTTCCCGTCGTCGCGATCAGCCAGCTGAACCGTGGCTCCGAGCAGCGCACCGACAAGACGCCGCAGATCTCCGACCTGCGTGAGTCCGGCTCGATCGAGCAGGACGCCGACATCGTCATGCTGCTCAACCGCCCCGACGCCCACGGCGCCGGCGAGTCCGAGCGTCCCGGCGAGGCCGACATCATCGTCGCGAAGAACCGCTCCGGCCCGGTCAACAAGGTCGCCGTGTCCTTCCAGGGCCACTATTCGCGCTTCACCCCGATGGCGCGCGAGCCCGAGAGCGCCGCCGGCGGCGCCTCCGGGGCCGACTTCGCCTGAGTCGGCACTCGCGTTCCGGCTGCTGCCCGAACGCTTGCGATCGCCCGGACCGGGTACGTCCCAGGCATGACTGACACGAACATCGATCTCGAAGCCGTCCAGACCGTCGTCGACCGCGTCACGTCCTGGCAGGACGGGGCCACCGAGGGCACGGTCGAGGAGGAGCTGCGGAAGGGCTTCTCCGAGGTGGGCATCGACGTGTCCGACGACCACGTGACCGCCCTCGCGGAGGCCATCCAGAGTCGGCACGGCGCCGTCGACGCCGCCGAGGTGCTCGGCCGCTGAGCCAAGGGGCGCGAGCTCCCCGCAGAAAATGGAAATGTTGTGCCGCTTCGGCCCATATACGGGCCAAAGCGGCACAACGTCCGACCGCGTAGGTCTCCTCGCGGTGTGGCTCAGCCGGTCTTGCCGGCGATGAAGTTCACCGCTCCGACCCGCGGCGTCGAGCGCGCCGTGAAGTAGGAGCGATGGATCGCCAGGCCCGCCGCGTTGTTCAGTGCAGTGAGGTTCTGGCCCCCGCGCTTGGTCGAGCCCTGGCAGGCCGGGTCGCCCGCGAAGCAGTACGACCGCAGCCGCCCCTCGAAGGCCTTGAGGTCACCCGTGGCCCGGGTGCCGAGCATGCCGAACTTCTTGAGTCCCTTGGTCGCGACGAACGGCTCGGTGGGGTTGTACATCGGGTCGCCGTAGAACACCACGGCGGCGATCTTGCCGCGCGCGGTGGCGTTGGGTCGCACGCCGCTGCTGGCCGACAGGGCGTCGCCGATCACGTGGGCGCCCTGGGAGAAGCCGATCAGCACCGTCTTGGAGCTCGGGCACTTGGTGGCGAGGTAGTTGAGCGACTTCTGCAGGTTCACCACACCGCCGTGACGGCTGTTGTTGTAGGCCAGGCCGGCCATCCCGATGGCCGCGTTGTACTTGAGGCCCGCGATGTAGACGGTCTTCTTGCTGACGGTCTGCAGGTCGCCGGCGACGGGGCCCGGGCGGCCCATGCCCGTCCTGTAGGCGTAGAGCGCGGTGTTGGTGGTGGCGGTGTTCGTCGTTCCGGCGGCCTCGTCGCTGCCGCGGACGACGACGGTGATGACGTTCGAGCACAGGCTCGAGGAGGCGGCCGCCTGGCTCGGGGGAGCCGCGAGCATCGTGACGCCGAGGATCGCCGCGGCGCCGGTGAGGGCTCCGTTGCGCAGGATCGTGATGGGGGTCATGAGGGGGTCCTTCCGCTGTGGGCCCGCTCCGTCGAGGACCCGATGGACCCACCTTCGGGGCGACCCGCCGCCACCGACACCCCCGCAATCGGGGGCTGATCCGAGATCAGGTCGGGCGCAGCCGTGCGAACCGGACCACTCGGCAGGCGCGTTCGCACGGTGGCAGGTCATGATGGTCGCGATGACCGGATCGGGGACGGCGCGCGAGGGCACGGTCGCCGAGGTGTTCTGGGTGTTCCTGCGCCTGGGGCTCACCTCGTTCGGCGGGCCGGTCGCGCACCTGGCGTACTTCCGCGAGGCGTTCGTCGAGCGCCGCCGCTGGATGACCGACGCGGCGTACGCGGACCTCGTCGCGCTGTGCCAGTTCCTCCCCGGCCCGGGCTCAAGTCAGGTCGGCATGGTGATCGGCCTGCGTCGCGCCGGCGTCGGGGGGCTGCTGGCGGCGTGGTTCGCGTTCACGATGCCGTCCGCGATCATCCTGGTGGCGTTCGCGTACGGCGTCGCCGCGTCCGGTGACGTCTCCGGCGCGGGCTGGCTGCACGGGGTGAAGGCGGCGGCGGTCGCGGTCGTCGCGCAGGCGGTGATCCAGATGGCGCGCACGCTGACGCCCGACCTCAAGCGGATCGTCATCGCCGCCCTCGGTGCGGCGGTGCTGCTCGTCGTGGCGAGCCCCGTGGCGCAGGTGGGCGTCATCGTGCTGGGCGGGCTGATCGGCTGGCTCTGGCTGCGGGCGGAGCGACCCGAGACGGTGCGCGACCTCGCGCGGGTCTCGCACCGCGGCGGGATCGCCGCGCTGACGGTGTTCACGGTGCTGCTCGTCGCACTGCCGGTCCTCGTGGCCTTCACGGACGACCCGACCCTGCGGCTGGCCGACATCTTCTACCGCACGGGTGCGCTGGTGTTCGGCGGCGGACACGTCGTCCTGCCGCTGCTGGAGACGCAGACCGTGCAGGCCGGGCTGCTGGACGCCGACACCTTCCTCGCCGGCTACGGTGCGGCGCAGGCGGTGCCCGGGCCGCTGTTCACCTTCTCGGCCTACCTCGGCGCCAGCATGGAGTCCGGGCCGAGCGGTGTGCTCGGCGCGTCGATCGCCCTCGTGGCGGTGTTCCTCCCGGCGGGCCTGCTGGTGGTGGGCGTGCTGCCGTTCTGGGACCGGCTGCGCCAGGCGCCCTCGGCGCGCCGGGTGGTGATGGGCGTCAACGCGGCCGTGGTCGGGATCCTCGCCGCCGCCCTCTACGACCCGGTGATCACGCAGGGCATCATCTCGCTCGGGACGCTGGCGATCGCCGTGGCCGTGTTCGCCTCCCAGTGGTGGAGTCGCGTGCCCGTGTGGGTGGCGGTCATCGCCGCCGCCGTCGTCGGACAGCTCTTCCTCTGATCCACTTCGCCGCTACGGCAGGATCCCGAGGCCTCGCAGGCGCCGCTCCATGAGGGGCGCGAGCGAGCGCGTGTAGGTGGCGGTCAGGTGCTGGTGGTCGCGGTACATGATCTGGCCCCGCGGCGTGACCACGCGGCACCGGCGCTTCGGGCAGTACGTCTCCTTCATGGAGATGCGGAATGCCGAGCGTGCTCCGTACTTCTTCCGCGCGAGCTTCACCGTCGGCACCGTCCAGTCGAACCACATGACCTCGCCGACGGCGGCCGAGCACCTCCGCCACGTGCGGGGGGCGGAGTTCGTGCGCAGGCACTGGGTCGGCGAGGGGCGGGAGAGCACCCAGTTGGGCGAGTCCGAGACCGCCACCACCGGGATCCGCCGGTTCAGCGCGACGCGCCACGACTTCAGGGTGTCCGGTCCACGCTGGGCCCGGGTGCCGGGCATCGTGGAGGCGCGATGGTTCGTCACGATCGCGCGCACGTCCTTCTGGCGCCGGATGTAGCGGGTGACGTTCGCGCGCCACGTCTGGCAGTCCTCACGGACCCAGGCCTTGAGGTTCTTGATCGGCCGCGACGACCACCCGCAACGCGACCGGATGATGAGGGTGACCCGGATCTTGCCCGCGTCGGCCAGGCGCCGGAACGCGGGGGACAGGGCCCGCATGTGCGAGTCGCCGATCACCAGCAGCCTCGGGCCCTTGCGGCCGTAGTGGCAGGTGAGCGCCTTCGTCGCGCCGGACTCCGAGCCCGAGAAGCACGCGCGGGTCCCGGGCGCGACGTCACGCTCGGCGGCCGGGATGCTCGAGAGCCGGGGCGCGTCCTGCGCGGTCGCGGGCAGGGCGCCGAGCACCAGCGCCGCGAGGCCGAGGACGACGACGATCCGAGCGCGCATGGCACCTCCCCGGTCTCAGGGTGCCACGCCGGGACGCGGGCCGTGGTGCGACGAGCACACCATGGGGGCGGGCAGCGGGTGCAGCTCCGCACAGCGCGCGACGGCCCTCGCCGCCCACTTCGAGCGGGACGCCTTCGAGCCGGCGAACACGACTCCCGTCTCGCGCAGGCGCCGCTCCAGCAGCGGCGCGAGCGACCGGGAGTAGGCCGCCGTGAGGTGCTGGTGGTCGCGGTACATGATCTGGCCCGAGGGCGTCACCGCGCGGCACCGCCGCTGCGGGCAGTAGACGTCGCGCAGGTCGATCCGGTGCGCCGCGGCCGGGCCGTACGCCCGCCGCGCCAGCACCACCGCGGGCACGGTCCAGTCGAACTTCATCACCTTGCGGACGCTCGCCGAGCAGGTGTCCCACTGCGACGGCGCCCGGTTCTCGCGCAGGCACCGGGTCGGCGTGGGTCCGGAGAAGGGCCAGTTGGCGGCGCCGGAGAGGGCGATCACCGGGATCCCCCGCTCCAGGGCGATGCGCCACGCCTTCAGCGTGTCAGGTCCTCGCTGGGAGGTGCGGCCGGCCATGGTCGAGGCGCGATGGTGGGTGACGATCGCGCGGACGTCGTCCTGCTCGCGGATGTACCGCGCCACGTTCTGGCGCCAGGTCTGGCAGTCGTCGCGGATCCACCGCGTGTCGTTCTCGACCACCCGCGACGACCACCCGCAACGCGAGCGGATGACCAGCGTGACGCGGATCCTCCCCTCCTCGGCCAGCCGCCGCAGAGCCGGGGAGAAGGCGCGCAGGTGGGAGTCGCCGATCGCCAGGATGCGGGGTCCCTTGCTCCCGTACTCGCACGTCAGCACCTGCGTCTCCCCGCGACGGTGGCCCGGGAAGCAGGCCTCGGTCCCGGGCGCCACGTCGAGCTCGGCGGCCGGGATGCTCGAAAGGCGCGGCTCGTCCGCGACCGCGGGCAGCAGGCCGACGGACAGCAGGCCAGCGGACAGCAGCAGGGCCAGTCCCGCCAGCAGGCCGAGGCGTGGGCGACGTCCTCGGAGCATGAGCACCACCTCCCGGTGCAGCTGGGAGAGACTTCTCCTTCAGGGTGCCACGAAATGCCGCCGGGGTCGCGGCCCGAGATGTGCAGCGGCATCCACCCCTCTCGTCACCGCAAACCGCCGGATTCGGTGGATACCGCCACACATCTGGTCGAGGGGAGCGCGGACCTCAGTCCCGCGCGAGCGCCAGGCCGGCCGCCCGGCCGGAGAAGATGCAGCCGCCGAGGAACGTGCCCTCGAGTGCGTTGTAGCCGTGCACGCCGCCGCCGCCGAAGCCGGCCACCTCGCCCGCGGCGTACAGGCCCGGGACGGGGGTGCCGTCGGCGCCGATCACCTGCGAGTCGAGGTTCGTCTGCAGGCCGCCGAGGGTCTTGCGCGACAGCACGTTGAGCCGCACGGCGATGAGCGGGCCGTGCGTGGGATCGAGGATCCGGTGCGGCTTGGCGACACGCACGATCTTGTCCATCCGCGAGCGGCGCGCGTTGTGGATCGCCATCACCTGCACGTCCTTGGTGAACGCGTTGTCGAACTCCCGGTCACGGGCGACGATCTGGCGCTCCAGGATCGTCGGGTCGAGCTCGGGCCCGCGAGCGATCTCGTTCATCCCCGTCACCAGGTCGTCCAGCGACGAGGCCACGACGAAGTCGACGCCGTGCTCCTTGAACCGCTCGACGGGGCCGGGCGCGCCCTTCGCGAGCCGGCTCTTGAGCAGGACACGGATGTCGCGGCCGGTGATGTCGGGGTTCTGCTCCGAGCCCGAGAGGGCGAACTCCTTCTCGATGATCGACTGCGTGAGCACGAACCACGAGTAGTCGTGACCCGTGGCGAGGATCTGCTTCATCGCGCCGTTGGTGTCGGCGCCCGGGACACCCGACATGCCGCTGAGCCGGCGGCCGTTGGCGTCGAACCACATCGACGACGGGCCGGGCAGGATGCGGATGCCGTGGTCGGGCCAGATCGGGTCCCAGTTGGTGATGCCCTCGGTGTAGGCCCAGAGCCGGTCGCGGTTCACGATGCGGCCGCCCGCCCGCTCGGAGATCTCGAGCATGCGGCCGTCGACGTGGGCCGGGACACCGGAGATGAGGTGCTCGGGCGCCGGGCCGATTCGCTCGGTGGGCCAGTTCGCGCGCATGAGCGCGTGGTTGTGGCCGATGCCGCCGGAGGTGACGACCACGGCGGCGGCGCGGTGCTCGAACTCGCTCACGACGTCACGCGACGACTTCACGCCGCGGTCCGAGTCGTCGGGCGCCAGCACGGAGCCGCGGACGCCGACGACCGCGCCGTCCTCGGTCAGCAGCTCGTCCACCTGGTGGCGGAACGCGAATTGCACGAGTCCTCCGGTCTCGGCCTTCAGCACGGGATCGGCGAAGGTCTCGACCAGGCGCGGTCCGGTGCCCCACGTGATGTGGAAGCGCGGCACCGAGTTGCCGTGCCCTGTGGCCGAGCCGTCGCCGCGCTCGGCCCAGCCGACCATCGGCATGACGCGGTGGCCCAGGGCCCGCAGGTAGTCGCGCTTGCCGCCGGCGGCCCAGGCGACGTACGCCTCGGCCCAGCGGCGTCCCCACACGTCCTCGTCGTCGAGCCGGTCGAAGCCCGCGGAACCGAGCCAGTCCTGCGTGGCCAGCTCGGCGGAGTCCTTGATGCCGGTGCGCCGCTGCTCGGGGCTGTCGACGAAGAACAGGCCGCCGAGCGACCAGAAGGCCTGCCCGCCGAGGTTCTTGCGGTTCTCCTGGTCGAGGACCAGCACGCGCTTGCCCGCCTGGGCGAGCTCGTGGGTGGCGACCAGGCCGGCGAGACCGGCGCCGACGACGATGACATCGGGGGTGAAGGACATGTCGTCACGGTGACGCACGGCGGGCGCCGGCACCAGTACCTTTGTGCCTCAGTGACAAGAAGTGTTGTCAACAGGAGCGAGGAGTTCGCCGTGCCGGAGACCGTGGACCGCCGCCGCGCGATCAGCGCCCGGCTCACCGAGGGCGAGACCACCCTCGTCGAGACCTTCCTGGCCTCGCTCGCGCGCGAGATCCCCGCCTATGCGTCCCTCGACGAGCGCCAACTGCAGGAGGTCCGCTCGATCATCGTGTGGACCCTGCACCGCGTGCTCGACCTGTGGGCGCAGGACGGCGCGCTCACCGAGGACGACATCCGGCTGTTCCGTGGCGTCGGGGCCGTCCGTGCCCGCGACGGCCGCCCCCTCTCGGCGGTGCTCCGTGCCTACCGGGTGGCAGCGACCACGTTCCTCGACGAGGTCGCCGGGCGCTTCCGCGAGGACGTGTCGGTCGATGACGTCACCTCGCTCGTGCGGGTCTGGTTCGCCGCGCTGGACGAGCTGTCCGACGCGATCTACGACGGATACGAGTCCACCGGGCGCGTCCTCGGCTCCGACCGCGAGAGCTCGCTGCGCCAGCTGCTGACCGACCTGCTGCTCGGGCGCCAGAGCCACGCCGGAACCCTCACGGCGCGACTGCGCGAGCTCGAGGCCGAACTGCCCACGTCCTTCGACCTCGTGGTCATCGGTGCGTGCGACGACCCGGTCCAGGCGGCCGCGGCCGTCGCGGGAGTGCGCGAGTCGGACGAGGGGCCTCTCATCACCTCGATCCACACCGTGATGGACGGCGTCGGGGTGGTGCTGCTGGCCCACGCCGACCCGGCGGCGCTGGCCGAGCAGCTGTCGCGACTGGGGCTCCGGGCCGCGCACCACGGCGGCGTCACGCCGCGCACCGCCCCGCGGGCCCACCGGCTGGCGCTGCACGCGGTCGGTCACGCACCGGGCTTCGCCTGGGCCGGCCCGCTCCTGGGCGCAGGCGACCTCGAGGTGGTCGCGCTGGCGTCGGGGCACCCCGACGCCGATCCCGTTCGCGCCGCCCGGATCGTGCTCGGGCGCCTCGCGGACGACGCCGAGGCGTTGCGCACGCTCGACGCGGTGCTGCAGTCGGGTGGCGCCGCCCCCGCCGCGGCCCACCTGCACGTGCACCCGCAGACGATCCGCTACCGGCTGGGCCGCATCGCGACCGTGACCGGACGCGATCCGCGCGATCCCTGGAACCGCTACGTCTTCCAGACGGCGCTGATGGCGTCGGGACTCGTGTCGCAGGAGGACGGGTGAAGGTCGACCTCAAGAGGCAGATCACCACGTACACGGCACCGCGTGGCGCGTTCGAGGTCGTGACCGTCCCGCCGATGCGGTACCTGATGATCGACGGGCACGGTGATCCCAACGAGGCCGGTGAGTACGAGGACGCGCTCACGACCCTGTATCCCGTGGCGTACGCGCTGAAGTTCCTCAGCAAGCAGGAGCTCGATCGCGACTACGTGGTGCCGCCACTGGAGGCGCTGTGGTGGGCCGACGACATGGCCGCGTTCACCACCGCGCGCGACAAGTCGCGCTGGAGCTGGACGGTGCTGAGCCTGGTCCCCGACTGGGTCGAGGACGCCCACGTCGAGCGGGCGCGGGTCACCGTGGCCCGCAAGGGGGCTGCACCGCGGCTCGACGCACTGCGCGTGGAGACGCTCGACGAGGGCCGCTGCGTCCAGACGCTGCACGTCGGTCCGTACGACGCCGAGGGCCCGGTGCTGGAGCAGATGCACGACGAGTTCATCCCCGCCCAGGGCCTGCGGCGCAGCGGTACGCACCACGAGATCTACCTCAGCGACCCGCGCCGGGCCGCCCCCGAGAGGCTCCGGACGATCCTGCGCCAGCCGGTCGTCGACCTCTGAGCCGGCGGCTGCGCGGCACCTCCTACGGTGGAGGCGTGACCGTGACCCCCGCCGACGCGAACCTCGCCCGAGACCTCGTCGTGGAGGCCGCGGCCCTCGCCGCCGGCATTCGCGCCACCGGCGACCTCGGCACCCGCGCCAAGACCAACGTGTCCGACGTCGTGACCGAGGCCGACCTCGCCGCCGAGGCCCTCGTGGTGGAGCGCCTCGACCGCGAGCGCCCCGCCGACGGGCTGCTGGGCGAGGAGGGCACCTCGCGCGACGGCACGTCGGGCCGGCGCTGGGTGATCGACCCGGTCGACGGGACCTACAACTTCGCCACCGGGTCCGACTACTGGTGCTCGGCGATCGCGCTGGCCGAGGGTGACGACGTGCTGCTGGGCGCCGTCGCGCACCACGCCTCCGGCACCGTGCTGGTGGGTGGTCCGGGCCTGCACACGACCCGCAACGGGGAGCCGATGGCCCCGATCGCCGACGCGCCGCTCGCCGGCCTGGGGGCGGCGACCTACGCCCATCCCGGCTTCATCGGCAGCGGCGCCGGCTTCGACGCGTGGGTGCGCGCGGCCGCGCTGCCCGCCACGATCCGGATGCTCGGGTCGGGCTCGATGGACCTCGTCGGGGTGGCCACCGGCCGGCTCGGCTGCTGGTTCCAGCACAGCACCCCCGACTGGGACTGGCTGCCCGGCACCGCGCTCGTGGCCGGCCTCGGTGGTGCCGCCGAGCGCATCGACGCCCACGGGCTCGTCTGGTCGGTCGCGGGGCCGCGCACCGCCGTGCGCGAGATCGGCGACGCCCTGCGGGGGAGCGTGGCGTGAAGGTCGTCGTCCTGACCGGCGCCGGCATCTCCGCCGAGAGTGGCCTGGCGACGTTCCGCGACGCCGACGGCCTCTGGGAGGGGCACCGGCCCGAGGACGTGGCCACGCCGCACGCGTTCCGGCGCGACCGCAGGCTCGTCCAGCGCTTCTACGACGAGCGTCGAGCGTCGCTCGCCCGCGTCCGGCCCAACGCCGCGCACGCGGCCCTCGCCCGGCTCGAGGAGGCGCTCGGCGACGACCTCCTGCTGGTCACGCAGAACGTCGACGACCTGCACGAGCGCGGCGGGTCGCGCCGCGTCCTGCACATGCACGGCGAGCTGCGCCGGGTGCGCTGCCAGCGGTGCGAGGCCCGGCACGAGTGGGAGGGCACGCTGGCCGACGAGCCGCGCTGCCCGTCCTGCAACCGGCGTCGCGCGCTGCGGCCCGACATCGTGTGGTTCGGCGAGTACCCGCACGGCATGGACGAGATCCACGAGGCGCTGACCGAGGTGGACGTGTTCGCCGCGATCGGCACGTCCGGGGTGGTCTATCCCGCGGCCGGGTTCGTCGACTACGCGCACGCGGCCGGCGCCACCACGGTGGAGCTCAACCTCGTCCCCACCCCGAACAGCGACTTCCACACCACGTACGAGGGCCCGGCCACCGAGGTCGTCCCGCGCTGGGTGGACCACCTGATGGGCTCCTGACTCGGCGGTCTTCGAAGGGGGCGGTCAGGCGCCGAGCGGGCCGCCGCCGGCGGGCACGGACTCGAGCACCTCGACCTCGTCGCCGACGCGCACGGTGGCGCCGGGCGTCTCGGGGATGAGGTTCACCGCGAACCACGCCTTCCTGCCGAAGCGCCGCGTGCGGGCGAGGGTGCGCAGCGGCTCCTTGCCGCCGGCCACGGCGCCCGAGGCGTGGTCGGCCTCCAGCGTGGTGATGACGCAGCGCGCACACCCCTTGACCGCACGGAACGTCGCGTCGCCGACCCGCAGCAGGCGCCAGTCGTCCTCGGCCCACGGCAGGTCGCCGTCGACGACGAGGTTCGGCCGCATCCGCGACATCGGGACCGGATCGCCGCCGCCCTCCTCGATCGACACGTTGAGGGCGGCGAGCGACGCCTCGGTCGCGACGAGCAGCGGGTAGCCGTCGGCGAGGCTGACGCGGTCCTCGGGCTGGGCGAATCCGGTGATCGCCCGGCGCGTGGGGTCGTCGAGGTGGACCAGGCGCACCGCCCCGCCCAGCAGCTCGCTCAGCCAGGCGGACGCGTCGGTGGCCTCGGCCGCGGTGAACTCGGACTTCCACAACCGGACCGGCACCTGGCGCGCCGGGTCGGGACGGGCGACCTCGAACGGCGCGGCACCGGGCGCGCTGAGGTGCAGGCCGTCGTCCGTGAGCCGCGGGTGCACGGTCAGGAGGCGGTGCGACTCGCGCGCGGAGATGAAGTGGCCCGCCTCGTCCACCACCATCCAGCGGCGGTCGCCGACGAGTCCCCAGGGCTCGACCTCGGCCGCCGCGAGGTCCTCGACCCGGGCGGACTTCAGGGGGTAGCGGTGCAGGGACGTGAGGCGCACCGGATCAGGCTACGGGTGCGACGGCGGCGCTGGGCCGGTGTCCCCGAGGTCTGCGACGATGTCAGGCGTGGACAGTCGATCCGAGGCCCTCAGCCGGGCGTCGTCGCGATCGTCCGCGCGTCGCGCCGAGCGCGGTATCGCCCTGGTCGCCCCCACGATGCGTGCTGTCGTGCTGGTGCAGATCCTGCTCGCCGCGGCCTCCGGCGCCGGTGTGGCCGAACATCGCGGTGCGTACTGGGCCCTGACGCTCTCCGTCGTCGCCGTCTCCCTGCTGCTGATCGTGCAGTGCCTGGTCACGGGCTCGGTGCTCCGCGGAGCGTGGCACGTGCCCGACCTCCTGCTGGCGTGGCTGGCCGTTCCCGCGATGAACCTGCTGCTGCCCGACCCGTTCGTCGTGGGCACGTGGGAGGCGTGGGCCTCGGGCTTCGCCGTCAACGTCGGAGCCCTGGCGGCCGCGTGGCTGCCGCCCGGGGTGGCGATGGTCCACGGCGTGGCGCTCGGCGGCTGGTACCTGGCCTGGACCCTCACGGCGAACACCACGTCGTGGGAGACCAGCCTCAGCAACGCGCTCACGATCCCCGGCTACGCCCTCGTCGTCGCGCTGCTGACCCACTACCTGCGCGGCCTCGCGGTGGACGCCGACCAGTCCCGCGAGGACGCCGTCGCCGCGACACGCGCCCTCGAGCTGGAGCGGTACCAGCTCACGGTCCACGACGCCTCGAGCATCCTGCGGCTGCTGTCCGACGAGGACACGCCCGCCGAGGTGCTGCCCGGGCTGCGGCTCCAGGCCGACCGTGAGGCCCAGCGCCTGCGCACCTACCTCGGCGCCGAGCCGCCGCGGGTCGACTCCGCCGCCCGCACGGTCGGCACCATGCTGGCGACGGCGCTCGAGGGCTTCGAGGACCTGCCGATCGAGCCGGCCGTCGCGCTCGGCGCCCACGTGGAGCTCGGCGACGCGGTGTGGACGGCCGTCGGCCGGGCGGTGACCACCGTGCTGCACAACGTGCGCCTGCACGCCCAGGCCCACCAGGTGGTGGTGCACGCCGACACCGACGACACCACGTGGGAGGTCGTCGTCTCCGACGACGGGGTGGGCTTCGACCAGGAGAACCAGCCGCTCGGCTTCGGCCTCGACACCCAGGTCGGCCAGGCGCTGCGCGACGTCGGGGTGACGGTGGACATCAGGTCGGCGCCGGGCCACGGGACCTCGGTGACCATCACGGGGCCGGTGGCGGAGGTGGGCGCATGACCGAGCGACGCACACGCGTGGTCGTGATCGACGACAGCACCGTGATCCGCGGCGGATTCGCCACCGTGCACCCCGGACTCGACGTCGTGGCGACCTACGCCAGCGTCGAGGACTTCGAGGCCGCCCCGGTCCACTGCGACGTCGTCGTCCTCGACCTGCTGCTGCGCGGCCCGCAGGGCTCGTCCGCCACCACGAAGCAGGGCCGGGCCGCGATCCGCGCCCTGCGCGAGCGCGGGCTGCGGGTGTGCCTCTACACCGACGAGCGTCGCCCGATCGTGCTCGCGCTGTGCCTGCGCGCGGGTGCGCTCGGCGTGGTCCACAAGGCCGACCCGCCCCACGTCACGATGCAGGCGGTCGAGGACGTCCGCAGCGATCGCGTCGTCGTCACCCAGTCGCTCGTCGGCCTGACCGAGCTGCTCGACCGCCGCGGCGCGCGGCTCGACCTCAGCACCCGCCAGCGCGAGGTCATCTCGGGCCGCGCCCGCGGCCGGCACTGGGCCGACATCGCCGCCACCCTCTACATCACCGAGGACACCGCCCGGGAGCACTACCGGGTGGCCTGCCGCAAGCTGCGCGACTACCTGCAGCACACCAGTCCGGGCGACATCGAGCGCGCGGTCGGGCTCGCCCCGGGGGACGTCCTCGACGAGGAGTGACCCCCCGCTTCCGGGGGTTCCGCGGCCGCCGGCGTGCCCTCAGGATGGAACAGGGACCGGGCTGGCCCGCATGGCGTCGGCCCTGCCCCATCGGGAGGGACCTACTCGGGGGGACGCATCGACCGGGACGCGCCTCGCGCGCCCCGGTCGATGCGTGCCTGGGTTTCGCGGTCAGCGCACCAGATGACGCTCGATGTTGTCGAAGGCCTGCCGTGCGTTGCCGCGCCACATCCGGCCGAAGACCGGCATCGCGACGCGGCCGAGGCGCCCGGCCGGGCGCACCGTCCAAGTCCAGCCGATGCGGACGCCGGTGCCCGCCGGCTCGAACGTCCAGGCCCCGTCGAGCGACGCGATCAGGTGCTTCATCGGCCCGGTGATGCCGGAGATCCGGTAGGTGAACCGCGTGGGGCTCTCGACCGCCGTCAGCTCCTCGCGCATCGTGCCGCCGTCCGCCAGGACGATGGTGCGGGTCTGGCCGGGCGAGCGCCACGGGCCCTCCTGGTCGCGGACCGCCGCAATCCGCGGGATCGCGGCGTACCGGCGGTCGAACAGTGCCGTGAGGTCGAGCTCGAGCAGCCGCTCGAATGCCTCGGCCACCTCGAGCGGGTAGGTGCGGGTGTAGCGCAGAGCCACGTCGTCGGTCATGCCCCCGACCGTAGGCCGCAGGCCCCACGATGACCAGCGATGCGGGTCCGCGGTGTTGCGACTCCTTGCCGGCCGGGCGAGGGTGGGACGACGATGAGCAATCTCGACGAGCTGGTCCAGGTCGTCACCGCCCGCCGACGCGAGCTCGGCCGCCCGACCGTCGTGGGCATCTCGGGGTTCGGCGGATCGGGCAAGTCCACGCTCGCCCGTCGCCTCGTCGCCGCCCTGCCCGACGCCGTGCGCCTGCGCGGTGACGACTTCCTCGACCCGGTGCGGGTGCACCGGCGCTCGGCGGACTGGGACGGCGTCGAGCGCGATCGGCTCGTCGCCGACGTGCTCCGTCCGTTCCGAGACGAGGTCGCCGGGGAGTTCCAGCGCTACGACTGGGACCGCGGACGCCTCACCGAGCCCGAGCCGGTGCCGCGCGCCGACGTGCTCGTGATCGACCTCGTGGGCCTGTTCCACCCCACGACGCTGCCGCTGCTCGACCTGGCGGTGTGGTGTGAGATCGACCTGTGGACCGCGACCCAGCGCGGGATCGCCCGCGACCGCGACGACGGCAACGACCACGACCGGGTGTGGACCGAGGTCTGGGAGCCGAACGAGCGCGACTTCGACGAGCGGTTCGCGCCGCGCGAGGTGGCCGACGTGCTCTTCCCGACGCGTTGATCCGCTCGCGCCGCCACCGTGCGAGGCCTCGGCGCCGCACCTAGCGTGGACGCATGACCTCCACCGACGTGCACACCGATCGTCGGCTCGGCTGGGCCCTGCTCGCGGCGGCGATCGCTCAGATCGTCGCCCCGGTCGTCCAGACCCTCGCCGACGTCTCCCAGCCCGGCGACGACAGCGACTCGCTGCTCATCACCCCGGCCGGCTGGGCGTTCGCGATCTGGAGCCTGATCTACGGACTCGCCCTGGCCCACGCGATCGTCACCCTGTGGCGCGGGGACGGGGTCGGGAAGCGACGGTTCGTGGTCGACCTGATCCTGCTCTACGTCGGCGCGACCGTCTGGATCGCCGTGTCGGCGGCCGCCATCAGCTGGGCGACGTTCCTCGTGCTGGCGTTCATGACCGCGGTCGCCATCGACGCGGCCCGGCTCGCGGCGCACGCCCGCCCGGTCGATCCCGCGTGGACCACCTCGCTCGCCCGTGCGACCTCGGGCATCTACGCCGGCTGGGTCAGCGCGGCGGTCTTCCTCAACCTCGGCACGGGTGTGCTCGAGCTCGACCTCGCCGAGCCCGACGACCACGGCTGGCAGATCGCGCTGCTCGTGGTGGCCGCCGTCTTCGCCCTCGCGGTGAACACGCAGCTGCCGCGGAGCCCGGGCTACGCGGCCGCCGTGGTGTGGGCGCTGATCGGCATCATCGCGACGGTCGCGGGTGAGTCGACGATGGCGCTCGTGGTCGCGATCGCGGCCATCGTGCTGCTCGTGGTGCAGACGGCCTGGCAGTCCTCGCGAGCGCTCACCGACTGACGCGACACCACTCGTAACGCAGGCGACCCGCAGTTCTCGGTCCCCACACCCACACGAAACACCTGCGCAACATCACGTTCCTAGCGTGACGACGTCGGGGAGATCCCACGTCGAGAGGAACATGGTGAGACGCACACCCATCCGAGCAGGGGTAGCCCTGTCACTGGCCTGCATGACCGGGGCGGCCCTGATCGCCGCCGGCACTCCGGCCACCAGCGCCGAGGGGACGACCGACGCCGGTTCGTACCTCGCTCCCCGATTCACCGCCGCCGACCTCACTGGCGACGACGCCGTCACGCAGGAGGACGTCGACCTGCTCGTCGGCCGCGTGGGCACCACGTCGGCCGACGACGGCTGGGCGGCCGTGTCCGCCGCCGATCACGACGGCGACGACACCATCACGGTCACCGACGTGGCCCGCCTCGCCCAGGCGATGATCTACGACGACGGCGAGTTCGAGCTCGTCGAGGCGTCGGTCCTGGACATGCAGGCCGCGATGAACGCCGGTGTGCTGACCTCGGTCGAGCTCACCCGGACGTACCTCGACCGCATCGAGGCCTACGACAACGCGAAGGTCGACCCGGCCGCGAACGGACGGCCGCTGAAGTCGATCATCTCGACGAACCCCGAGGCGCTCGAGCTGGCCGCCGCGGCCGACGCCGAGCGCGCCGAGAACGGCATGACGAGCGTGCTGCTCGGCATCCCCGTGGCGCTGAAGGACAACTACGACACGAAGGGCATGCCCACCACCGCGGGCTGCGCGTGCTGGGAGGAGAACCAGACGCAGGACGACGCCGAGATGGTCGAGGGCCTGCGCGCCCAGGGCGCCGTCGTGCTGGCGAAGGCCAGCCTCGACGAGTTCGCCTACGGCTTCAGCTCGCAGTTCTCCGCGTTCCAGGGCGTCACCGTGAACGGCGACACCACGACGCAGCGCAGCACGCTGGTCGCGAGCCCCTACGCCACGTCGAAGACCGCCGGCGGCTCGTCCGGCGGCACCGGCGCCTCGATCTCGGCGAACCTCGCCGCGCTCGGCTTCGGCTCCGACACCGGCGGCTCGATCCGGGTGCCGTCGAGCTACAACCAGCTCGTCGGCGTCCGGCCCACCGTGGGCCTGGCCTCGCGCGACGGCATCGTGCCGCTGGCGCTCTCGCAGGACACCGGCGGCCCGATGGCGCGCTCGGTCTCCGACGCCGCGATCGCGATGGACGCCGTGGTCGGCGTCGACGAGAACGACACGGTCACGCAGCGTCAGGTCGGCAAGGTGCCGAACTCGTACACGAAGTACCTCGACCCGAACGCCCTCGAGGGCAAGAGGATCGGCTACTTCCCGCAGATGGTCCCGTCGCTGACCGCCTCGAACGCCGGACAGGCCGCCGCGGCGCGACGCTTCGAGCAGGCCAAGGCCGACCTCCAGGCCCAGGGCGCCACGGTCGTCCCGGTGCAGCTGACCGCCGAGGAGGGCACCGCGTTCACCCGCGTGCTCAACGAGGGCAGCGGCAGCACGAACGAGTTCAAGCACGACCTCGCGGAGTACATGGCGGCGCACCTGTCGCCCGAGGTCGGGGCGAACACGCTGCAGGGCATCATCGACAGCGGCAAGTTCGCCCCCGCCTACCGCTCCACGTACGTCCAGCGGAACAACATCACCGAGGACACCTACCAGCAGTGGGCCGGGCCGAACGGCTCGCACACGACACAGCTGGCGCTGGGTCACACGCAGGTGACGGCGCTGCTCGACGCGCAGGACATCGACGCGGTGGTCTACCCCTCCGGCACGCAGTACGGCACCTACAGCACCAACATGCGGCTCAGCCCGAACACCGGGATGCCGGCCGTGACGGTGCCGATGGGCGCTGACGCCGCGGACCCCTCGGCGGGCATGAACCTGGAGTTCCTGGGTCGCCAGTTCGACGAAGGACCGCTGCTCGGCCTGGCCTACGACTACGAGCAGGCCACAGGCCACCGCACCACGCCGGCGCTGTACGGCCCGCTCGCGCAGGAGGCACCGTGAACCGCGACCAGACGATCCGAGGACGACAGATGACGAAGAAGACGATGCGGCGCGGCGCGGTCGGGGCGATCTCGGTGGCCCTGCTGGGCGGTGCGCTGGCGATGACGCCCGCGCAGGCCGACGAGCCCACGTTCGCGGTGACGACCTCGGACTCGAGCGTGGCCGTCGGCGACGAGGTCACCGTCACGGTGGCGGCCGAGAACGTGCAGGACGTGTTCGCCTACGAGCTCGCCCTGGACTTCGACCCGGCCGTCCTGTCCTACGAGGCCGACAGCGCGTCGACCGACGTGACCGGCTCGACGTACGCGTCGGTGCAGGGTGACGACCTCGTCGTGCTGCACACCAAGCTCGGCACCTCGCCCGCCGCGAAGGGCGACGTGTCGCTCGTCTCGGCGACCTTCACGGCACGCAAGGCCGGCACGGCGACGCTCGCCGTGCCGTCCCTGAAGCTCGTCGGCACCGGCGGGGAGGCGCGCACGGTCGAGGTCGAGGGCGCGTCCGTCGCCGTCGACCGGATCGCGGCACCGACCGCCGTCACGGCCCCGAAGGTCTCGGGCAGCCCCCAGGTCGGCAAGGTGCTCGCGGTCTCGCCCGGCACGTGGTCGGTGAAGGGCGTCTCGACGCGGGTGCAGTGGCTGCGCAACGGCAAGGCGATCGCCGGGGCCACGCGCTCGACGTACCGCCTGGCGCCGGCCGACTTCCGGGCCGCGATCTCCGCCCGGGTGACGGCCTCCAAGGCCGACCACGCGGACGGCACCGCCGTCGCGAAGGCGATCTCGGTGACGCGGAAGGCCGTCAGCCGGACGGGCGTCAAGGTGCCCGGCTCGGTCAAGGCGAAGGCGACGTTCAAGGCGCGGGTCTCGGTGAAGGCCTCGGGCGTCAGCCCGAAGGGCACGATCCGGGTCTACGTCGGCGGCCGGCTCGTCAAGAAGAACGTGAAGGTCAGCAACGGCACGGCGACGGTCTGGCTGCGCGTGGCGAAGAAGGGCCGCTCGGCGGTGCGCTTCGTCTACGTCCCGCAGTCGGGTGTCGAGGGCAGCCACCGGACGGTGAAGGTGCGCGTGCGCTGACGTCGGGGTCCCAGGCGGCCGCGGATCCGGGGTGACAGACCCCCGGGTCCGCGGCCTTCCCGCGTCCGGCGCCTTCGCTAGTCGAGCGGCTCGGGCGCCGCGAGGGCGATCACCAGGCCGGCGAGAGAGAAGAGGAACAGCGGGATTCCCGCCTGGAAGATGTAGAGCCCGAAGAAGTCGGTGGCGGTCCCGTTCAGGAACTGGAGCCAGACCCAGATCACCGCGATCACGGGCGGCAGCGTCAGGGCGTACACGAACTTCGCCAGGGTGACGCGCACCAGGAAGATGCAGACGACGGTGACGACCGCGACGACGGACCACACGACCACCCACGCCAGGTCGCTCGGATAGAACATGAAGATCCCGACGTAGCAGGACAGCTGCACTCCGGAGCAGACCAGTGCTGCCCCACGATCAGCCCAGTAGTCGCTCACCGGTGTCACCCTAGGTGGTCGAGGCCTCGCTCACTGGTAGGTGATGAGTTCCGGGTGCGGGCGCACGCGGCGCCACGTCTGGGCCACGTCGAGCATCGGCTCGTCCTCGTCGACGAAGTTCTTCCAGCCCCAGCCGACGTTCGCGGGGGCGTCCTGGCGGATGACGCCCCACGTGCCGAACTTCGCGCCGGGGCTGCCCTGCCCGTCGACGTGGATGACGGTGGAGAGCTCGGGATGGTCGGTGCGCACCCGGTCGCGGTGGCGGATCATCTGGGTCTGGAACTGGTGCAGCACGAAGACCTTCTGCGGCAGCGCGTGCTTGCGCGTGAGGGCGGCCAGCCAGGCCGAGGTGCGGTTGATCTCGCTCGCGCCGACGTGCCCGATGCGCTGCAGCGGCTTCCCCTTCGGCCCGAGCCGCCACTCGGGGTCGAGGGCCAGGCCGACGTGCGGGCGGCGCAGCAGCGACTCGTACTCCTTGGCCTGGGACAGGAACGACGTGCGCCCCGGCTGGAGGTCGAGGATCACCACGACGCCTGCCTTCTCGGCCGCGTCGACGAGCGGCTCGAGGTCGGACACCTCGGTGCGGGCGGAGTAGTCGCCGTGCGGTCCCTTCGACGCGGCCGCGACGGTCGTGATGATCTCGAAGGCGGGGACGAAGTGCTCGTCCGGCGCGACCTTCCGGTACTTGCGCACGAGCTGGCGGACGCGGGCGACCGAGGCCTTCGGGCCCTGCTCGCCGAGCACGCCGAGCGCCGGCCCGGAGGGGTGCCCGTACATCGCCAGCAGGTGCTTGC
This sequence comes from Aeromicrobium choanae, assembly GCF_900167475.1. Classification (NCBI taxonomy): domain Bacteria; kingdom Bacillati; phylum Actinomycetota; class Actinomycetes; order Propionibacteriales; family Nocardioidaceae; genus Aeromicrobium; species Aeromicrobium choanae. The sequence continues at coordinate 1,650,795 of NZ_LT796768.1, forward strand.
CGCGGGTGGCGAACCAGCCACCGCCGACCGTCTGGGCGTTCGCCCGCACGACCCGCACGGCGTAGTCGTCGGCGCCGAGGGCGAGCAGGGGCCCGTCGGGGTCGCGGCGCAGCAGCTTCGCCGAGGGCGCGTGGCGGCGCGGGTCGGTGGCGATGCGCACGAGGTCGGCGTCGCCCAGGTCGGCGATCGCGAGCAGCTCGGGGGACGGCTTCCCGGTGGCGGCGATCGTGGCGCGGGCGGCGCGCTCGATCGGCTCAGCCTTGGCGCCGGCCTCGTCGTCCTCGGCCAGGACGCGGGCGCCGAGCCGCTTCGCCTCGGCCCGCCCCGCGTCGGTGTCCGGCAGTGCCGGCACACCGAGGTCGAGCGCGCGATCGACGGCCGCCTGCGGCTCCTCGGCGGGCACCAGCACGACGGCCGATGCGGACGCGAGCAGGAAGCGCGACGCGGCGACGACGTCGCCGGCCGGCGCCGCGGAGAGCCCGGTCGGCTCGGCGGCCCGGACGGTCTCGGCGTCCGGTCCGGAGTCCTCGCCCTCGCACGCGGTCAGCAGCGTCGTCAGCAGGACGACGGCGCCGGCGGCGGCGAGGAGTCGGCGGAACGGGTGCACCCGGCGACGGTACCCGGCGCCTCGGAACGGCGACACGCTGAGCGCCGCTCGTTATGCTCTGCCGGGTGATGATTCAGGCGACCGACCAGGAGATCGACGGGCTCGCGGGCTTCATGGTCGACCTGATGGACCGGATGGGGCTCTTCGGGGCCGCCCTCGCGGTCGGCCTGGACAACCTCTTCCCCCCGATCCCCAGCGAGATCGTGCTGCCGATGGCGGGCCTGGCCGCGAGCCAGGGCCGCTTCTCGCTCGCCGGCGCGCTGTTCGCCACCACCGCCGGCTCGGTGATCGGCGCCTGCATCATGTACTGGCTCGGGCGCCTCTTCGGACGCGACCGCACCGCGCGGGTGTTCGAGCGGACGCCCCTGCTGAAGGTCCGCGATCTCGAGGTCACCGAGGCCTGGTTCGCCAAGCACGGCACGAAGGCGATCTTCTTCGGCCGGATGGTGCCGATCTTCCGCAGCCTCATCTCGATCCCGGCCGGCGTGGAGCGGATGTCCTTCGGCATCTTCCTGCTGCTGACGACGCTCGGCAGCCTCATCTGGAACTCGATCTTCGTCGGCGCCGGCTACACGCTGGGTGAGAACTGGCACGTCATCGAGCCCTGGGCCGACTGGTTCCAGCGCCTCGTGATCCTGGCCGTCCTCGTGGTCTGCGGCTGGTTCGTCGTCACTCGCGTCCGCGAGCTCCGCGACCCCCGCGAGCGCTGACGCCGCCAGCGGACTCTTCTCACCACGGGCCCCGGCTGGTGCCCGGGGCTTCACGTGGGGTTCACCGCGCTGCCCTTCGATCGAGGGAGGGCGTGGTGGCACGCCCCGGCACCGGTCACGGTGCCGGTCGCACAGTGAGAGGTTCAATCGTGTTCCAAGTTCGCATGCCGGCCCGACGAGGTGTCGGTGCCGTGGGGCTCGCGGTGTCCGCGGTCCTCACGTGGGGGATGACCGCGCCGCTGACGGCGTACGCCGAGCCCACCGCCGCGCAGCAGGGTGCTGCCGCGGCTCGGGCCGCGAGTCCGGTGATCTCGACCGCCGACACCACGTGGCGCTACCTGGAGAACGACACGTTCCCCTCGGCGGGCGACGCTGATGCGCTGGCCTGGACGAAGGCCGGCTTCGACGACGCGGGCTGGAAGTCCGCCAAGGGCACGTTCGGTGGCAAGATCGCCAACGGGGTGCAGTCGCCGGACTACAGCGCCAGCCAGCGGGCCACGACCCAGCTGGAGATGAACGCGCCCGGTCAGGACGTCCGCGTCCGCACCTACTTCTTCCGCGCCGGCTTCGAGATCACGGCGGCCGAGCTGGCCGACCTGGGCCAGTTGCGCGGCAAGCTCGCGTTCGACGACGGCGCGATCGTCTACGTCAACGGGCACGAGGTCTTCCGCGGCGACGTGCCGGCGGGCTCCGAGGGCCTGAGCTACGCCTCCGGCTCGTCGACGAGCCTGGACTCCGGGGAGTTCACGGTGCCGCTCGAGCACCTCGTGGCCGGCGCCAACACGATCGCCGTCGAGGTGCACAACGACCGCGCGAGCAGCTCGGACATCTGGTTCGACCTCTCCGAGCTCACGCCGCTCACGGTCGAGGAGGCCACGGCCAAGCCGTCGCGCATCATCCTGACCCCGACCGAGGACCCGTACACGAGCCAGAACGTGACGTTCCAGGGCGCCACGCTCGAGGACACGACCGGTCGGGTGCAGTTCCGGCCGACGGCCGGCGGGGCGCTCAAGCAGGTGCGCGCACCGCTGCAGCCGAAGTCCGTCAGCAACGACTTCGGGCACTTCTCCGGGACGATCACCGGCCTCAGGCCCGCGACGGAGTACGACTACCGGGTGTCGTCCGGCGGCGCGTGGAGCGCGTGGAAGACCTTCGAGACCGCCGACCACGACGAGAAGGAGTTCTCCTACCTCTACTACGGCGACGCGCAGATCGGCCTGGACACCACGTGGCCGAAGGTCGTCGACGCGGCGCTGGAGAAGGCACCCGAGGCGATCGGGTCGGTGCACGCCGGCGACCTGATCGACACCAGCAGCAACGACACCCAGTGGCAGAACTGGTTCAAGGGCATGGAGGCGGCGGCGGCCACCACCAACGTCTTCGCCGCCCCCGGCAACCACGAGTACTCCGGTGACAAGCTGATGACGGCGTGGAAGGCGCACTTCGAGTACCCGCAGAACAACCCGAACGACTCGACGATCGGGAAGATGGCCGACCTGGCCGTCGGTGACACCGACGTCGCGCGCCAGTACCGGGCGCTGTTCGACCACTGGTCGGACTTCGCGGCCGAGACCGTCTACTACGCCGACTACCAGGACACGCGGTTCATCACGATCAACGCCACCCGCGACAGCGCGTTCCTGACGCCGGACAACCTGCCGACGTGCGCGGCGGCGGAGTGCCCGGTCAACAACCGGTCGAACCTGTGGATCCAGTACCAGGCGGCCTGGCTCGACCACGTCCTGGAGGAGAGCGACAGCAAGTGGAACGTCGTGACGTTCCACCAGCCGGTCTACTCGACCTCGGCGGGCCGCAACGAGCCGGTGCTGCGCGAGCAGTGGGTCCCGGTCTTCGAGAAGCACGACGTCGACCTGGTGCAGATGGGCCACGACCACACGTACGCCCGCGGGTTCAAGGACACCACCGCCACCGCGACCGAGGGCGTGACGGACGGTCCGGTCTACATCGTGTCCAACTCCGGAGCCAAGCACTACGCGCTGGAGACCGACGAGCGCAACGTGTGGACGAACAACGGCGCCACGCAGGTGCAGAAGGCCGCCAACATCACGACCTACCAGGTCGTCGAGGTCGCGGAGGACACCCTGACGTACAAGTCCTACATCGCCGAGATCGCCGGGACGCCGCAGTTCTTCCGCGACGGCGAGCGACTCGCCGCCGACGCGTTCAAGGTGGGCGACCTGTGGGACTCGTTCACGGTGCACAAGACCGACCACGGCCAGAAGGCGGTCGTCGAGGCCGGCGTCGAGGCCCCGGAGTTCGAGGATCTCAACGAGGCTCCGCGGATCACGTCCGACCTGGGGGCCGAGACCGTCGCCCTGCCCGGCGACCGCGTGCGACTCTCGGTGAAGGCCGAGGCCGACCGCGAGCTGTCCTACCAGTGGCAGTCGCGGACCGGGAGCGGCGACTGGTCCGACGTCGAGGACGCCACGGGCGCCACGCTGACGCTCGGCCGGGTCATCGCCGAGGACTTCGGCACCGCCTACCGCGTGGTCGTGACGGCCGGCACCAAGTCGGTGACCTCGACCGAGACGGTCCTGGTCGACGACACCGCTGCGCCGGTCTTCGCGAAGAACCTGCCCGCGACGACCACCGTGAACTCCGGGAAGGACCTGACCCTGCGGGTGAAGGCCACCTCCAACGGCACGGTCCGCTACCGCTGGCAGCAGCGCGCGGGCAGCTCCTGGGTCGACCTGACGGGCCGGACCGGGGAGACGCTCACGCTCCGCCAGGTGCGCGACGATCGCCGGCAGTACCGGGCCGTCGCCACGGCCGGGTCCCACGAGGTCACGTCCGCCGCGACCACCGTGCGGATTCGCCGCCAGGCCACCAGCGTGCGCGTGGGCGGTGCCAGCCTGAAGGCCGGCCAGCGGCCGGTCGTGCAGGTCCGTGGCTCGGTGGCCGGAACCGTGCGGGTCCGCGTGACGGCCGGCAAGCGGAGCTGGAGCACCACCGCGAAGGTCGGCCGGAACTCGGCACGCCGGATCACGCTTGGGTCCGCGCTCCCGCGCGGGCTGAAGGGCCGGGCCACCATCACGGTGACGCTCACGCCGGCCGGCGTCGACCACGCCCCGTCGCGCGTGGTGAAGAAGGTCAAGGTGAAGTCCGTGCGGTGAAGCGGACACCGTCACGCTGACGCCTCGGGGCCGGGCTCGTCCACTGGACGGGTCCGGCCTCGGGCGTTCGTCGATCAGTCGCGCAGCGACGGCGGGACGCCGGCGTTCTCCGCGTCGGCGTCGACGATCTGCTGCTGGAGGCGCCGCAGGTCGGCGCTGGTCCAGCCCTCGGGCTGCAGCACCGAGGCCCAGGCCGCCACGTGCTCGCCGACGAAGTCGTGGCCGTGTCCCGACGGGACCGCCATCCCCACCGCCATGTCGGCCGAGGTCTGCCAGAACGTGACGATCGGGTACCAGCGCATCGCGTTCGCGACGTCGGAGCCGCGCGGTTCGGAGAGCCAGTCGGGCTTGTCCCAGATCAGGTCGGGGCTCCACCAGGTGATCGGGTCGGAGGCGTGCACCAGGTAGAGCAGGTGCGGCCCGTCCCACGGCCGGGTGAGGGGGATGGTCGGACCCCACGGGTCGTTCGTGAAGCGCACCGTGCGCCCGTCGCGGAAGATCGGCTCGATCTCGCGGCTGCCGGGATCGCGCTGCTCGCGGAACTCGGTGAACAGCGCGTTGAACCCCGGGGGCCCGACGAAGAGCCCGCCCGAGGTCCGGTTGCGCAGGTCGGCCTCGCCGCTGAAGGCGGTCTCGAGCGCGAACGACCCCAGGCTCTCGCCGAAGAGGTACAGCCGCGGCCGCTCGTCGGCCGGCAGGGTGCTCCACCGCTCATAGACGGCGTCGAAGAGGGCACGGCCGGCATGGCGCGCCGCCCGTTGATCGACCAGGAACGACACCCAGGACGGCAGGTGGGAGTACTGCATCGACACGATCGCCGAGTCGCCGTCGGTGAGGTACTCGAACGAGTTCGACGCGCTCGGCTCGATGAAGCCCGAGCCCGTCGTCCCGGCCACCAGGAGGTTGGCTCGGTCGAAGCCGCCGGCTCGCTCCAGGTCCTCCACGGCCAGGCGCGCCCGCTCCTCGACGTCCTCGGCATGGGCGGTCCCGGCGTAGGCGCGGATCGGGTCGAGGGCCGGCCGGCCGGTGAACGCCGCGATCTCCTCACCGCTCGGGCCACGCGCCACGAAGCGACGCCCCTGCCGGCCCAGGTCCTCCCAGGCCAGCTCCGATTCCGGGCTGCCCGACCGCAGGGCGCTGGTGGGCGGCTCGAGGGTCGACGAGACCTGCTGGTCCCCGAGCGCGAAGGAGGAGTCCACCGCGGCGATCGCGTTGTCGTAGACCACGCCGCTCAGGGTGAAGAAGGTCAGCACGGCCACCAGGACCACGCCGGTGGCGCGGGCCGCCTGCGCGCCGATCCGCCGGGCCAGGAGGGCCGAGACCCACCGCGCGAGACGGCGCAGTCCGCGGCCCGCCGCGACGAGCAGGGCGAACACGAGCACGGCCACGACCGGCACGGTGATCAGCCGCCACGCGCTCGCGTCCCCCATGCCCATGAGCTCGCGGACCCGGTCCTGCTGGCGCACGCTGAGGACGTCGACGATCCCCAGGGCGACGAGCCCGACGCCGATCGTCCAGCCCCACAGTCGACGGCCCGGCTGCCGCGCCTCGCGGTCGGCGAAGGCGCGCCAGACCCAGGCGAGGGCGACGCCCAGTCCGTACCCGATCGCCGCCGTGACGCCCGTGACCAGTCCTTGGAAGAGGGCCGGCCGGGGGAGCAGTGACGGGGTCAGGGACAGCAGGGCGAAGGCGAAGGCGCCGATGAGGCCCGGCAGCGTGAGCCGGATCCACTCGCGCAGGCGGTCGTGCATGGCCGAAGTCTGACAGGTCGAAGGGATGCTCCGGGCGCGGTAGCGTCAGGAGCATGGCCCATCAGCTCTTCATCGCAGGACAGTGGCGCGACGCCGAGGGCGGCGCGACCTTCGAGGTCGAGAACCCCGCGACGGGGGAGACCCTGGCCACGGTGGCCGACGCCTCCGTGGCCGACGGGAGAGCGGCGCTCGACGCTGCGGTCGCCGCCCAGGCCGACTGGGCGCGGACCGCGCCCCGCGACCGCGGGGAGATCCTGCGGCGCGCCTTCGAGATCATCACCGACCGCGCCGACGAGCTGGCCGAGCAGATGACCGCCGAGATGGGCAAGCCCGTCAGCGAGTCGAAGGCCGAGATCGCCTACGGCGCCGAGTTCTTCCGCTGGTTCGCGGAGGAGTCCGTGCGGATCGCCGGCCGCCACTCCGTCGCCCCGAACGGCGCCACCCGGCTGCTCACGCTGAAGCAGCCCGTGGGCCCGTGCCTGATGATCACGCCGTGGAACTTCCCGCTGGCGATGGGCACCCGCAAGATCGGCCCGGCGATCGCCGCCGGCTGCACGATGGTGGTCAAGCCCGCCTCCCTGACGCCGCTCACGATGCTGAGCCTGGGCGAGATCCTCACCGAGGCCGGCCTGCCCGACGGGGTCCTCAACATCGTCACGACGAAGAGCACCGGCAAGGTGATGGAGCCGATCATCCGTGACCCCCGGCTGCGCAAGCTGACGTTCACCGGCTCCACCGAGGTGGGCCGCTCCCTCATCGAGCAGGCGGCCGAGGGTGTCCTGCGCGTCTCGATGGAGCTCGGCGGCAACGCCCCGTTCCTGGTCTTCGAGGACGCCGACCTGGAGAAGGCGGTCGACGGCGCGATGCTGGCCAAGATGCGCAACATCGGCGAGGCCTGCACCGCCGCGAACCGCTTCATCGTGCACGAGTCGCTCGCGGAGGAGTTCGCCACGCGCTTCGCGAAGCGGATGGAGCAGGCCGAGGTGGGCCCGCTCGTCGAGGCCAAGCAGCGCGACAAGGTGGCCGAGCTGGTCGACGACGCGAAGCAGCACGGCGCCACGGTGCTCACCGGTGGCGAGGTCCCGGACGGTGCGGGCTACCACTACCCGCCCACCGTCCTGACCGGCGTCCCCCGCGAGGCCCGCGTCTGGTGCGAGGAGATCTTCGGGCCGGTCGCGCCGATCTTCACGTTCTCCGACGACGACGAGGCGCTGCGGATGGCCAACGACACCGAGTACGGGCTGGTCGCCTACGCGTTCACGCAGAGCTACTCCCGCGCGATCAAGGTGTACGAGGGCCTGGAGACCGGCATGGTCGGCATCAACCAGGGTGTCGTCTCCAACCCGGCCGCGCCGTTCGGCGGGATGAAGGCGTCGGGCTTCGGTCGCGAGGGCGGCGACGAGGGCATCGAGGAGTACCTCGAGACGAAGTACGTGGGCCTGGCGCCCTGATGCCCTGAACCCGACGCCGCGAGGCGCGCGGGTGCTTCGGACATCGCCTCATGGGACTCGTGTGGCATGCGTCATGACACTTTGGTCCCCCCTGCGTAGTTCTTTGGGACCCTCTTCGAGGGGTCCTGGCCCAGCGGACCCCCAAACCCCAGAAGTTCACAACCGTCACAGGTAATCTCCTCGGCGAGCGGTCTGGAGGGAGTCGGACTCGCTCCTCGGGACCTCAGCAACGACGGGCCAGACCGCACCGGTCGGGCCCGATGTCGTCCTGCCTTCGTGTGCTCTGACGCTCCCATTCTCGAGAGGTCCCGTATTCCATGGCGTTCCGTCTGCACAGCCGGCTGCTCATCTGTGCAACAGCCTTCACCCTGATCGCACTCAGCCTCGCCGGGACCATGACGGTCCTGGCGCCCGCACCGGCCGCCGAGGCTGCACCCGCGCCCGCGTTCGACTGCACCGTTCCGCGCTTCTTCGCCCAGGCGGAGGAGCCGGTGGGCACCGTCAAGCTCAACACCGGCTCGTACACGACCTCGGGTGGTTCCCAGTGGACCCAGATCGGAGCGAACTACACCGGCGCGAACGTGTTCAACGCGCTGGCGTTCAACCCGACCGACGAGTACCTCTACGGAACGTTCTACGGACAGACCTCGGGCGCGAACGTCCGTGGCTCCCTCGTCCGCATCAACCGCTCGGGTGCCGTGACGCCCCTCGGCGACGCGACCACGGCGCTCGGCGCGCCCGCGAGCACCCTGTGGGACAGCGGCGAGTTCGACTCCAGCGGCAACTACTACGTCGCCTCGGGCAACGCCGGCACGACGACGATCCAGAGGATCGCCGGCCTGAAGAACGTCACGAGCACCTCGAGCACCCCGCGTCCGACGCGCACGACGATCACCCTCTCGCGGAACATCCGCTTCGCCGACCTGACGTTCCTCAAGGGCTACCTGTGGGCCGCCAACTACGGTCAGGCGTCGGAGCTCTATCGCATCAACCCCTCCACCGGTGCCGTCACGACCTTCACGGTGCCGACCAGCATCATGCCGACCAACTCGTACGGCTCGGCCTTCACGATGACGAACGGCAACCTCGCGCTCATCGCGACCAACGGCTTCATGTACCAGATCGCGATCCGCAACGCCGACCAGGCGACGCCGACGTTCGAGCTGATCAGCCGCGTGACCGCTCCGGCGAACCAGCGCAGCGACGCGACGAACTGCGCCACCGCCCTGGAGTCCAAGCTCAGCGTGACCAAGACCGGCCCCGCCACGGTGGTCGTCGGCAAGACCATCACGTGGCGCGTCGTGGTGAAGAACGAGGGCCCGGGCAACACGTCGGGCTTCGTCCTCAACGACGTGCTCCCGAACAACCTCGCCAACGTCAGCGTGACCAGCACCGACACGTCGTGCGTCGTGACCGGCACCACGCAGAAGATCGCCACCTGCAACGGCGGCTACCTCGAGGTCGGCGCCGAGGCGGTCGTCAACGTCAGCGCCACCGCGCCCTCCACCCCGGGCCCGCTGATCAACAGGGCCCAGGCGATCGGCAACGAGGATCCGGACCCGGCCCCGCCGGCCACGGCGGAGACCCAGGTCGTCATCGCCACCGAGGTCAACGTCCCGGCCACGGTCACCGACTCGTCGAACGGCACGTACGACCGCACCTCGGCGAAGGGCGGCACGATCGCCTACGCCGGCGGCCGCTACACCTACACGCCCCCGGCGGGCTTCTCCGGCTCGGACTCCTTCACGTACCGCGCCGCCGACGGAACTCTCGTGACCGTCCTGGTCCAGGTCACGCCCCAGGCCGACCCCGACACCCGGACGACGCAGACGGGGGTCCCGGTCCAGGTCTCGGCAGCCGCCCTCGAGGCGCTCGGCCGGGGCACGGACCTCACGCTCGTCGGCGTCGGTTCGCCCGAGCACGGAACGGTCGCCCTGGACCAGGGCGTCGTGACCTACACGCCGGCGGCCGGATTCTCCGGGACCGGCAGCTTCACCTACACGCTGCGGGACGCCTCCGACCAGGAGGTCACCCAGACGATCACCGTGACGGTGACCAACGTCTTCAGCGACGAGACCGCCGTCGAGGACGGCGTGACGACGCCGCAGAACACCGCGAAGAAGATCCCCCTGGACGACGTCGTCTCCCCGTCGGGCCGGCCGCTCGACCCGACGAAGGTCACGGTCCCCGGTGCTCCCGAGCACGGCGACGTGACGGTGGATCCGGTGACGGGTGAGCTGACCTACACGCCGGATGCCGGGTACACCGGTGACGACGAGTTCGACGTGCGCGTGTGTGACACGTCCGCCCCGGTCCAGTGCACGACGGTCACGATCACCGTCACGGTGTCGCCCAACACGGTGACGGCTGACGACGACTCGGCCACGACGCCGGTTGAGACGCCCCGGACGATCAACGTTCGTGGCAACGACGACAGCGCCTCGGGCCAGCCGTTCGCGGCGCCGACGGTGACGACGGCTCCTGCGCACGGCACCGCTGTGGTGGAGTCCGACGGCCGGATCACCTACACCCCGGCAGCGGGCTTCTCGGGTGAGGACACGTTCCAGTACCGCGTGTGCGACACCTCCACGCCGACCGCGGCGTGCGACACCGCCACCGTGACGGTCACCGTGACCAACGTCTTCAGCGAGGAGACGGCCGCGGAGGACGGTGTGACGACCCGCCAGAACACGGCGAAGGACATCCCGCTGGACGACGTGGTCTCCGCGACGGGCAAGCCGCTCGACCCGACCAAGGTCACCGTCACCGAGGACCCGAGCCACGGCGACGTGACGGTCGACCCGACCACGGGTGAGCTGACCTACACGCCGGATGCCGGCTACGTCGGTGACGACGAGTTCGATGTCCGCGTGTGCGACACGTCCGACCCGGTCCAGTGCACGACGGTCACGATCACCGTCACGGTCGGCGCGAACACCGTGACCGCCGATGACGACTCGGCTACGACTCCTGTCGAGACGCCCCGGACGATCAACGTCCGCGGTAACGACGACAGCGCCTCGGGCCAGTCGCTCGCGGCGCCGACGGTGACGACGGCTCCGGCGCACGGCACCGCCGTGGTGGAGTCCGACGGCCGCATCACCTACACGCCCGAGGCGGGCTTCTCCGGTGAGGACACGTTCCAGTACCGCGTGTGCGACACGTCGGCGCCCACCGCGGCGTGCGACACCGCCACCGTGACGGTCACCGTGACGAACGTCTTCAGCGGCGAGACCGCGGTCGAGGACGGCGTCTCGACCCCGCAGAACACGCCGAAGGACATCCCCCTCGACGACGTGGTCTCGCCGACGGGCCAGCCGCTCGATCCCACCACGGTCACCATCCCCGAGGGTCCCGACCACGGTGAGGTGACGGTCGATCCGGTCACGGGTGAGCTGACCTACACGCCGGATCCGGGCTACTCCGGCGACGACGAGTTCGACGTGCGCGTGTGCGACACCTCGAACCCGGCCCAGTGCACCACCGTCACGATCTCGGTCACGGTCGGTGCGAACACCGTCGAGGCCTTCGACGACATCGCGACCACCTCGGTGGAGACGCCGATCGCGGTGCTGGTCCGCCAGAACGACACGTCGCTCTCGGGCCAGGCGCTCGCGCTGCCGTCCGTGACGACGGCTCCGGCGCACGGCACTGCCTCCATCACGCTGGACGGACGCATCGTCTACACGCCGGAGGACGGGTTCTCGGGTGAGGACACGTTCGAGTACCGCCTGTGCGACACCTCGTCGCCCACGCCGGTGTGCGACACCGCCGCGGTGACGGTCACCGTGACGAACGTCTTCGCCGAGGAGTCGGCCGCGGAGGATGGCGTGAAGACGCCGCAGAACACCGCCAAGGACATCCCGCTCGCTGACGTGGTGTCGTCGACGGGCCAGCCCGTCGACCCCACGAAGGTCACGGTCTCCGGGGAGCCGAACCACGGCGAGGTCACGGTCGACCCGACCACGGGCGAGCTGACCTACACCCCCGACGACGGGTACACCGGCGACGACGAGTTCGACGTGCGCGTCTGCGACACCTCGAACCCGGTCCAGTGCACCACCGTCACGATCACGGTCACGGTCGGCGCGAACGCCGTCGAGGCGGCCGACGACTCGGCCACGACGCCGGTCGAGACGCCCCGGACGATCAACGTCCGCGGCAACGACGACAGCGCCTCGGGCCAGCCGTTCGCGGCGCCGACGGTCACGACGGCTCCGGCGCACGGCACCGCCGTGGTGGAGTCCGACGGCCGGATCACCTACACGCCCGAGGCGGACTTCTCCGGTGAGGACACGTTCCAGTACCGCGTCTGTGACACGTCGACGCCCACCGCGGCGTGCGACACCGCCACGGTGACGGTCACGGTCGAGAACGTCTTCAGTGACGAGAGCGCGGTCGAGGACGGCGTCTCGACGCCGCACAACACGGCCGAGAAGATCACGTTGGACGACGTGGTCTCGAGCTCGGGCCGCGCGCTCGACCCGACGAAGGTGACCGTCCCCGTCGCGCCCGAGCACGGGACCGTCACGGTCGACCCGGTCACGGGTGGGCTGACCTACACGCCGCAGACCGGCTACGCCGGTGACGACGAGTTCGAGGTGCGCGTGTGCGACACGTCGGCCCCGGTCCAGTGCACCACGGTGACGATCACGGTCACGGTCGAGGCGAACACCGTGACCGCCGATGACGACTCGGCCACGACTCCTGTCGAGACGGCCCGGACGATCAACGTTCGTGGCAACGACGACAGCGCCTCGGGCCAGCCCTTCGCGGCGCCGACGGTCACGACGGCTCCGGCTCACGGCAGCGCCGTGGTGGAGTCCGACGGCCGGATCACCTACACGCCCGAGGCGGGCTTCTCGGGTGAGGACACGTTCGAGTACCGCGTCTGCGACACCTCGACGCCGACCGCGGTGTGCGACACCGCCACGGTGACGGTCACGGTGACCAACGTCTTCACCGAGGAGACCGCGGTCGAGGACGGTGTCGCGACCCCGCAGAACACGCCGAAGGACATCCCCCTCGACGACGTGGTCTCGCCCTCGGGCCAGCCGCTCGATCCGACGACGGTCACCATCCCCGAGGGTCCCGAGCACGGTGAGGTCACGGTGGACCCGGTCACGGGCGAGCTGACCTACACGCCGGATCCGGGCTACTCCGGTGACGACGAGTTCGAGGTCCGCGTGTGCGACACCTCGAGCCCGGCCCAGTGCACCACCGTCACGATCGGCGTCGAGGTGTCCGCCAACGCGGTCGCCGCGGCCGACGACTCGGCCACGACGGCACTCGGCACCGAGGTCGACGTCGACGTGACGGACAACGACAGCTCGGCCTCCGGCCAGGACCTGGCGCACCCGACGGTCACGACGGCTCCGGCCCACGGCACCGCCGTGGTCGACTCCGACGGCAAGGTCACGTACACGCCCGAGGCCGGGTTCTCCGGTGAGGACACGTTCGAGTACCGCGTGTGCGACACGTCGACGCCGACCGCGGTGTGCGACACCGCCACGGTGACGGTGACCGTCACGAACGCGTTCACGAACGCGCCCGCGGTCTCCGACGGCGTCGAGACCGACCAGGACGAGGCGCTGACGGTCCCGCTGGCCGACATCGTGAGCTCCGCGGGTGCGGCGCTGGATCCGGAGTCGGTCGAGGTCATCGGGCGTGCGGCCCACGGCGACGTCACGGTCGACGCCCAGACGGGTGCCGTGACCTACACGCCGGACGACGGCTACTCCGGTGACGACGCGTTCGACCTCCGGGTGTGCGACACGTCGAAGCCCGTGCAGTGCCACACCGTGACGATCCCCGTGAAGGTGCGGGCCAACACGGTCGTGACCGGTGACGACAAGGCCACGACCCGCGAGGGTCGCCCGGTGGTCGTTCAGGTCGAGGGCAACGACACCAGCCGGACCGGCCGCCCGCTCACGGCGGCGCGGGTCACCGCGCAGCCGAAGAACGGTGTGGCGGAGGTCCTGCAGGACGGCACCGTGCGGTACACGCCGCGGAAGGGCTTCGTCGGCACGGACTCGTTCGAGTACGAGCGCTGCGACGACTCCACTCCGGTGCCCGTCTGCGACACGGCGACCGTCACGGTCGACGTGACGGCGGCTCCCGAGGCGCCGGCCGAGCCGGGCGACGACCCGGACGTCGCGGGTGACGACGAGAGCGTCGACGGCAGCGACGAGGGTGGTGACGAGAAGGGCGACGACCGCGCGTCCGACGGCTCGCCGCTGGCCGACACGGGCTCGGATGCCACCCTCGGTGCGCTGGCCGGTGGACTCGGCGCGCTCGCGCTCGGCGCGCTCGCGATCGTGATGGCACGCCGCCGCCGCGCCTGACCACGCGTCTCGCCCGGGGTCCGACAGGGCCCCGGGCGAGTCACGTCCGGTCCCGAAGTGCCGGGCTCAGCTGCCGTGCGCGGTGTCGCGGCCGTAGGCGGCGTCGCTCACGCGCCGGATGAACGCGGCGGACGACTCGCCCGGCACGGGCGTGTGGAAGGTGACCTCCATGTCGACCTGGAGGTCCTCGAGCGGCACGTGGCCCGGGACGGCGTCGAAGTCGTGGTCCACCAGCTCGGTGACGAACGTCCACGTATCGAGCCGGGCCCACTCCACGTCGGGGTAGCCGGCCTCCGCCGCACGGGCCTCCATGCGCCGGGCGATGAGGAACATCACCTCGTCGGTGCGCTGCGGGTCGCGCGGTGTGACGACGAGCCGGATGACGGTGCCACCCTCGGCGGCGACGGTCCTCAGCACCTCGAGGGCGGCCTTGCGTCCGAGCGTCTGGGTGCCGGGGTCGTGGCCCTTGAGGGCACCGGAGACGGTGGGGAAGGACGAACCCTCCACCGACGAGCGCACGGGACGGAACATCAGGACCAGGTCGCCGTCGAGGTCGAGCGGGTCCACCGAGTGCACCGACAGGGTGGTGCGCAGCTCACCGCCCTGGATGAACAGCGTGACGGTGGCTCCGTCCACGAACCGCGGAGGCATCGACAGGGCAGCGGTGAGGTCCATCCCGTGCGACGCCGTGCGACCCATCAGGCGCAGCAGGCTGGCGGCCGGGCCGTTCCAGTCCTGCAGCCGCCCGGCGCGGTCGATCACGAAGATGAAGACGCCGATCGAGTTCATCAGGCGGTCCGCCCGCGAGGCCGACCGAGACCACGACCCGACGTGGCTCGTCGTCCACACCAGGACGAGGCAGATGGCGGCGATGGCCAGCGGTGTCAGTGCGGGAACGAGCACCTGGAAGGACACGACGAACAGGCCTGCGACCTCGGCCGCGAGGACGACCCGGCGCACGTGCCTGGACGGGTCGTGCTGGCGCGTGCTCAGCGTGAGGACGCCGGCGCCGAGGAGTCCGAACGCGTAGATCAGGTGCGCCGCGTAGACCGGGCTGTCGTAGTAGCGGTCACCGTCGGTGATGCCGACCGCCGGCACCATGCCGGCGAAGGTGAGAGCGGCGATCGTCGCCGCGGCGATCCACAGCCAGGGCGCGACCACCCAGCGCCCGTGGACGAGTCGTCGGGCGGCCACGAAGAAGCTCACGGCGCTGACCTGCACGACCACGACGTTGATCGCCACGAGCAGGCTCGGCGCGAGGTCGTCGGGTCCGCGAAGCGCCCGCAGCAGGTTCCAGCAGGCCACCGACAGCACGAGGATGACCACGGGCACCGAGACGGCGGGCCGATGGTGCCTCACCGCCAGGACCGACAGCAGCAGCACTGCCGAGGTCACCAGGTAGGCGGTGGTCATGGCCAGAATTCTGGCAGTCCTCGAGGGCGGTGACCACGCCTTTGTCGCGTCCCCCTGGTGTCAGAGGCAGACATCGGCGCGCAGGGGCCCCACGGCCCCCACGGGACGCGGTGAGTCCGACGCGGGACGGCGCGCGGAGAACTGCTCGCGGTACAGCCGGCCGTACAGACCGTCGGGGTCGTCGACGAGCTCGGCGTGCGTGCCCTGCTCCACGACACGGCCGTCGACGAGGCCGAAGATCACGTCGGCGTTCTGGATCGTGCTGAGCCGGTGCGCGATCGCGAGCGTGGTGCGGCCGGACGTGGCCCGCTCGAGCGCCTCCTGCACGAGCCGCTCGGTCTCGTTGTCCAGTGCACTGGTGGCCTCGTCGAGGATCAGGATGCGCGGGTTCTTCAGCAGGACGCGAGCGATGGCGATGCGCTGCTTCTCGCCGCCGGAGAGCCGGTAGCCGCGCTCGCCCGTGACGGTGTCGTAGCCGTCGGGGAAGCTCATGATCCGGTCGTGGATGTTGGCGTCGGTCGCGGCCGCGACGATCTCCTCGGGAGTGGCCCCGGGCTTGGCGTAGGCGATGTTCTCGCGGATCGTGCCGTGGAAGAGGTACGGCTCCTGCGTCACCATGCCCACGCAGTCGGCCAGCGACGACAGGCTCATGTCGCGCACGTCGATGCCGTCGATCAGCACCTGGCCGCGGTCGACGTCGTAGAAGCGCGGCACGAGGTAGGTGGCGGTGGTCTTGCCCGAGCCCGAGGGACCCACGATCGCCGCCAGCTGGCCGCCCTCGATCCGCAACGACAGGTCCGACAGCGCCCACGCGTCCTCCTGCGCCGTGGACTCGGCGTCGATGGTGCCGGCGGAGTCGCCGAAGCGGTCCTTGACGGACTCGCCGGTGAGCGTGCGCGGCTCGGGGTAGCGGAACCACACGTCACGGAACTCGATCGTGCCCTGCAGGTCGGCCGGGCTCACGTCGCGCGCCCCGGGCCGGTCGACGATCGCGGGCTCCAGGTCGAGGTACTCGAAGATGCGGCGGAACAGCGCCAGCGAGGTCTGCACGTCGAGCGAGACGCGCATGAGCTGCAGCAGCGGCATCTGCAGGCGGGCCTGCACCGTGGTGAACGCGACCAGGGTGCCCGCGGTCAGCGAGGCGGGATCGCCCGGGAGTCGCCCGGCGATGATGAAGCCGGCGAACAGGTAGATGATCGCCGGGGTGATGGCGAAGAAGGTCTGGACCGTGGCGAAGAACAGCCGGCCGGTCATCGCCTGCTCGACCTGCAGGCGGGTCTGCTCGAGGTTCGCCGTGCGGTAGCGCTCGGCCTCGGACTTGCTGCGGTTGAACACCTTGGCGAGCAGGATCCCCGAGACGCTGAGCGACTCCTCGGTGATCGCGGTCATCTCCGAGAGGCTCTCCTGCGTGCGCCGCGCGAGCTGCTGGCGGCGCCGCCCGACCTTGAGCTGCAGCCACACGAACAGCGGCATCAGGATGAGCGTGAGGATCGTGAGCTCCCACGACAGGATCACCATCGAGATGAACGCCGCGGTGACCGTGACGGTGTTCTGCAGGATCGAGGTGGCCGTGTCGGTCAGGACCGTGCGGACCCCTGCCACGTCGTTGGCCAGGCGCGACTGGATCGCGCCTGTCTTCGTGGTGGTGAAGAACGCCAGCTCCATCTTCTGCAGGTGGGCGAACAGCTCACTGCGCAGGTCGGCCATCGCCGAGTTGCCGATCGTGGACGTCAGCCAGTTCTGCGCGATGTTGAGCATCGACGCCAGGATCGGCAGCACGCACATGCCGGCGACGAGCCAGCCCAGCAGGCCCAGGTCGGGACCTCCGTCGCCGAAGAGGGCGTCGTCGAAGACGGCCTGGGTGAGGAACGGGACGATCGAGGTCAGCAGCGCTGCGAGCACGACGATGACCCCGACCGAGGCCATCTTGCCGCGGTAGGGGCGCAGCAGGGTGGCGATGCGCCGCAGCACCGGGCGGTTGTCCGCAGCGATCTCGGCATCGCTCAGGTGCGTGACGGACGGGCCCGGTCGTGGCACGGCGTCAGTCGCCGATCCGGGTGAGGTCGACCGTTCCGAGGTCGGCCGGGACGAGCTCGAGGGTGCCCCAGCCGCCGACCTCGTTGCGCAGGAACGCCCACACGAACAGCTCGCTGGTGACCAGCTGCTCGTCGATGTCGAGACTGAACTCCACGGGCACCCCGTCGGCCGGCAGCGCGGTGGCGGCGAGCACCTCGCCGTCGGCGTCGACGACCTTGACCGTGGCCACCCCACCCGGGGGGAACGCGATCTTCTCGCGGACGGACAGGGAACCGGAGACGGTCAGCATCGACATGACGTCAGGGTAGTCCGGCAGGCACGTCGCCACCTCGTGGTCAGGCCTCGGGGCCGGCGGGAGGCGCTGCGGTGCAGGTCACATGGGCGTTCTCGGCAAAACATGAGTCAAGCCTCATCTTGCTTGGTACCGTCGGTGGTTGAAGATTTCTCGGGCTGGGGTTTCTTGGCGTACGCACGTGCGGGACAGGTGAGTCGGTCCGGTCAGTCCGCCGACGAAAGGTGATCGATGCGCCGCGCGCTCGTCGTCCTGTCCGCCCTGCTGTTGACGCTGATGGCCCTGGTCTCCGGAGGCGTCCCCGCCACGGCTGCCGCGGTCACGGCGGACCTGCAGATCCAGAAGTCGGTCGACTCCCCGGGGCCGTACGGCCCCGGCGACACGTTCGCCTACACGATCGTCGTCGGCTGTTCGTCGACGAACGAGGCGGGGTGCTTCGACACCGTGCTGTCCGACGCGCTGCCGGAGCCGCTGGAACTGGATCCGGCGTTCGCCAACCCGGTCACCGCCGTGCTCTCGCCGGCCGGGCCGGCCGGTGTCTCCGTCGACGGTGACTCGTTCACGGTCGAGCCGCGGCATCCCGTCGGCGACCGGGTCGGCCTGCGAGCCGGCAGCTCGATGACGGTCACGGTGCAGGTGCGCGTGCCCACCACCGTGTCAGCGGACTTCAACGGCGACGAGATCCTCAACACCGCGGTGGTCGTGGCCGAGAACGCGGAGGAGCAGAGGTCCACGGCGGCCGTCACGCTCGAGGTCGAGACGACGCTCGAGGCGGGCGTCTCGAAGTCGGTCACGCCCGGAACCGTCCCGGCCACACCCGGCAAGCGGGTGAGCTGGACGCTGGAGCCGAGCAACCAGTCCAACCAGACCGTCGACCGGATCGTCGTCGAGGATCGCTTCGACGGCACGAACTGGAGCCACCTGGACTTCGCCGGCATCACGACCGACCCCGCCCCCGAGTCGACCGACGACACGACCGTCGAGTACCTCGTCGAAGGGACCTGGACGACTGACCAGCCGAGCGACCTCGCCACGGTCGAAGGCGTGCGGGTGACGTACGAGGGCACCTACGCGCCGGGCACCGAGGCGCGCGTCGGCGTCGCGACGGTGACCAACGCGACGGTCTCCTCGATCGAGCCCGGTACCACCGTCGCGATCGAGAACGAGACGTCGGCCACCGTCGAGGTCGGTGACGACGTGAGCGATCCGGCCACCGACGAGGCCACCGCCAGGATCCAGGCCTCCGACCCCACGGTCTCGATCGAGAAGAGCCTCTCCGACACCACGCTCGTCGTCGGGCAGGGCGTCACCGCCACCGTCACGGCCACGGTCGGCGAGCAGGACGTCCACGAACTCGTGATCAACGAGCCGTCCGCGGGAACGTCGACGTTCACCGAGCAGGGCCTGGCCTTCACCGGCTTCAGTGACGTGGAGTGGCCGGTCGACGCTCAGTCCGCCGAGATCACCTACACCTATGCCGACTGTGCCTCCACGACCGGCTCGACCACCACCGAGGACACACTGCCGGCGCCCCGGGCCGGGTGCATCGTCGAAGGATTCACGGTCACGTACTCGGCGGCGGACGGCTCCGACGGGATCCAGGCCGCCGCCTACGCGCAACTGGGTCTGGAGTTCACGGCACTGACCGATCTCGAGGACACGCTCCAGTCGACCAACGTGGTCGACGTGGTCGTCGCGAACGTCGACGGCGCCCGCGGTACGGACGAGGCCGATGCCTCCTTCCAGGTCCGGCCGCTGGAGGTCCTCACCGAGGTGGACAAGCGCATCACTCCCGGCGCGATCTTCGGTGTCCCCGGTGCCGAGGCCACGGTCTCGGTGCCCGGAAGCGTGTCGAGCGAGTCCACGATCGGCTCGAACCGGCTCGTCATCCAGGATCCGGCCGACCCTGCCGCGGGGAGCGAGTTCTTCGACGACCACTTCGATCCGACAGCCATCTCCAACACGGAGATCCCCGGCTGCACACAGCTGACCGTCCGGTACTGGGACGGCGCCTCCTGGGTCGCCCTGCCGGGCGCCGAGAACGTCGCCGGCAACGTGGCGAACTGGAGCTACACGATCCCGGCTGCGCTGCGCGACGAGATCGGCGGCATCCAGTTCGAGTTCACGCCGCTGACGGTGAACGGCTGCCCGCAGCTGCTGCCCGCGGGCTTCAACGTGATCCCGAGCTTCGAGGTCGAGGTCCAGGCGGGCGTGGACCTCGATGACGAGCTCGTCGTGGCGAACGACGTCCGGTCGGAGGTCTTCAACCAGCAGATCGACAAGGGCGACACGGCTCTCGCGGAGGACGACGTCACGCTGCGGCCGATCGACGGTGACGGCCCCGACCTCGTCGACAAGGAATGGCTGCAGCCCACCGTCCCGGCCCTGTCGGGTCAGACGCGCACGGCGCGCATCCACTGGAGCACTCAGGGACTGAACTTCGCGAACGTGACGATCACCGATCCGGCGTCGCCGGCGGAGCTGGGTCCGGACTCTCCCGGCATCGAGACCTCGGTCTACGACGCGTTCGACCTCGTCGCGATCAAGCCGATCACCGCCTCGACCGATCCACTGATCGTCGAGGACGTGATCAGCAAGGTCGAGCTGTACCTGGACGGCACGTGGACCGACATCACGTCCCAGGCGTGCCCGTCGGCGGCCGTGTGCGCGGGCCGGTTCCCCGGCCACACCCTGAGTGCCGCGCAGCGCAGCGGCACGACCGGCGTGCGCATCACGTACACCGAACGGCAGGCGGCCGAGGGCGTGGGCTCGAGCGTCGACCGCCGCCCGCTCGACCTCGACTTCGCGGTGCGCGACAACCTGCGCAGCGATCCCGACGAGTACGTTCTGGGCAACTACCACGACCACACGTACAACACGAGCGATCCCGGCGTCGTCGACAACACGGTCAACGCCCGTGGGTCCGGCGGCAGGTCCGGTGAGTTCTCGTCCAGCGACGGCGACCGCATCACGATCCTCGACGCCCCGTTCAACGTCGACCTGACCAAGGAGTTCGACCAGTCCGTGATCGGTCTGCCGAGCCCCGACAACGCCGTCGATCCCGGGGACTTCCCCCTCATCTCGGCCACCCTCAGGGCCACGAACGCGTCGGCCTCGAAGCTGTCGTCGCTCGTGATCAGCGATCCGGGCGTGACGTCGACCGACACCACGACCTACGACGTGGCGAACCTGTACGACATCGACAGCATCACGATCCCCGCGGGCGCCGCTCAGGCGGGTGTCACGGTGACGCTCGACCGTTCTGGCACGCCGACCGACTACGGGTACGACGAGGCGCTCGCACTCACCTCGGCCGAGCTGGCCGACGTCACCGGCGTCACCGTGTCGTTCGTCGGCGCGGAAGGTGCTCCGCTCATTCTCAGCGCCGCGACCGGCGAGGTCGCCCTCACCTGGCAGCTGCGCGCCGAGAAGCGCAGTGGCGGTCCGGTGGAGGCCACCAGCCCGGGCGGCGTCCCGATCCTCAACGAGGCCTCGGTCCAGATCGACAGCCCGGGACGCATCGCGTGCCCGGCGACGGCCTGCTCCACGGGCTACGACGACGCCGACGACGAGTTCAACATCGTGTCCGCGAACTACTCGATCACCGCCCAGAAGGTCATCCGTCCCGATGCCAACCCCACGGGCGACACCGTCTACGAGGACCAGGCCACGACCTACACGACCTCGCTGCGAGGCCAGCCGCTCGGATCGGCCCGCACGACCCTGATGCGGCTCACCGACGAGACCGAGACGTTCTGGAACACGATGAACCTCACCTCGGCCTCGATCAACCTGCCCCGGCCGATCAACAGCGTGCGCATGGACGCGAAGGTCGGAGACGTCTGGGTCGAGGGGCTGTGGGTCAACTCGCTGTCGGCCCCTGCGAACTTCACGTTCGCGCTTCCCCCGGGCGTGACCGATGCGTCCGTGGTCGAGGGCGTGCGCTTCAGCTTCCGTCAGCTCGACGCGGGAGGACGCGCGGTGCAGTGGGAGCGTCCCTACAACCCCAACATCGTGGTGAGCCTCAGGACCGAGCGTCGTGACACCCAGCGCGAGAACGGCGAACCGGTCTCGACGACGCTGCCGGGCCTGGCGCCGAACCAGGGTGAGGGCACACCGGGCCTGATCTCCGACGACCTCCAGGTGCACGGCGACGCGCAGTTCGGCGCCACCCAGACGTTCACCGACGATGCGAGCGCGGCGGACACGACCCAGGTGCTGCACCGGCCGAACCGGATCCGGGTCGAGAAGACGCCGGGCAACGCCTCGACGCCGCCGCAGTTCACGCCGAACGGCACGATCCCCTACGTCCTGCGCGTCACCAACACGGGCCAGTGGGCCATGACGGGCTTCGAGGTCAGCGACCAGATCGAGCTCGTCGGCGGTGAGGTCCCCGTCAGGGAGCCGGACCCGACCGCGTACTCCTTCGCGCTCACCACCACCAACCAGAGCAACCCGGTGCCGTCGCCGACTCCGACGTTCGCGGCGAGCCTCGGTCCCGAGACGGGTCTGCTCGCCGTGACGACTCCGGACGACTTCGAGTTCAGGCCGGGGTGGGTGCTGACCGTCCAAGCGCCGCTCGTGCTCAAGTCGAGCATCGAAGCCGACCAGATCGTGGGCAACTCCGTGACGGCCACGTCGGACCGTGACTTCGAGGTGTGCCAGTACACGGTCGACGCCGTGACCCAGGCGAACAGGACGAACGTCGACAGCTGCACGGCCACGACCCACGTGCAGCCCCGGTCGAGCGCCACTCTCGCGATGGTCAAGGGCGTCAAGGGCGTCGAGGCGGGCGAGCCCGGCTCCGGTGACGACGACCTCGGTGTCGTGAACACCGCCGGACCCGCGTCCGCCTGTGCGGAGCCCGACGAGGACGGCTACCACCGTGGTACGTGCCTCCCGGTCACGCGACCGGGCGGCGAGGCCTCGTGGAAGCTCGCCTTCCGCAACACCGGCAACACGAACGCCAAGCTCGTCGTCCTCGTCGACACGCTGCCGGCCGTCGGCGACCGGGGCGTCATCACCTCCGCGGCCCGCGGGTCGCAGTTCGACGTCAGGCTGTTGCACTCGGCGGCTGCGGATCTCGCGGCCGTCCAGCACCAGGGCGCGACGCTGCGGGCGTTCTTCTCGACGCAGCGCGCGAGCATCGCGTGCAACACCAACGCCGTCCAGGTCCACACGGCGAACGCCGCGCCCCTCGCGGGCTGCGGATTCGGCTGGACCGAGTACGACCAGAGCACCCCTGACGCCCAGCTGGCCGCGGCGCAGTCGGTCAAGTTCGTCCTGGACTGGACCTCGGCCGGCCAGGGTGCGGGACTGCGTCCGGGCGAGACGGCCGGAGTCACGTTCAGCACGCGGACCCCGGTCAACCTGCCGCGCGCGTTCGACCAGGCCACCGCGCTCCCGACGGCGTACAACTCCTTCGCCGGCTCGGCGCGGTCGGTGGCCACGGTCACCCAGCCCGAGCGCGCGGAGATCGTCCTCGAGCCGACGCGTGTCGGCATCGCCACGGCCCAGGGCCGGCTGACGATCGACAAGGTCGTCGAGGCGCCGGACTTCTCGGTGCCCGTCGACCTCCCCGGGACGTACTCGTTCCGGGTGTCCTGCACGCTCGACGGGACGGACGTCGTCCTGCGGAACGCTGCGGGGACGGTCGTCGACGGCACGGTCGTCGTCTCCGTCGACGACGACGGAGGCAGCACGGTGGTGAACACCAGCACGGCGCCGGTGTCGATCCCGCTGTTCGCCCGGTGCACGGTCGCGGAGGACCCGATCCCCGCCGGGGTCGAGGTCACGTGGTCGCCGGCTGACCGGACGGCGGTGGCCGACGCGAGCCTGAGCTCGATCACGCAGATCAGCCACCCGTACGAGGGGGAGACCGACGGTCCGACCGTGGCCGCCACGAACACGTACGCCGCGGGTGGCTTCACGGTCGCCAAGAGCGTCGACAACGGCGGTGCGGTCGACCAGGACGGCAGCGCGATCGTCTACGACCGCACCTACGACTTCGAGGTCACGTGCGCGTACCTCGGGGCGACCATCCTCGACGAGCGCATCGAGCTCGAGGACGCGGGGACCCGGGCGTACTCGGGCCTGCCCACCGGCGCGTCGTGCTCGGTCGAGGAGACCGACGCGGCGGGCGCGAGCGTCACGGTGCAGATCGACGGTGAGGAGGCCGACAACCCGGCCGAGTTCACGATCGGCAACGACACCACGGTCTCGGTGGCCCACCTGAACACCTACACGGTGGGCGCGGTGAACATCACCAAGCAGATCACCGGTCCCGGCAAGGACCGCTGGGACGACCAGGAGTTCGAGGTGCGACTCGTGTGCACCCTGGACCTGGACGGCGAAGGCGCGCCCGAGACGGTGTTCGACGACTCGGCGGTCCTGACCGCACCGGACGACCTGACCTGGGCGGTGGAGAACCTGCCGACCGGGGCGGCGTGCACGGTGAGCGAGCCGCGCAACGGTGGTGCCAACCAGACCACGATCGACCCGCAGGACTTCACGGTCGGCTCGGGTGGGCAGGCGGTCGAGGTCGGCGTCGAGAACTACTTCGAGCAGGGAGTAGTGCAGGTGCGCAAGTCCCTGTCCGGCGACGGCGCGCAGTTCCCGGTCGTGGCCGACGGCACCTACGTGATGTCCCTCGAGTGCGTCCGTGAGGTCGACGGCACGAGCACGCCCGTGACGATCCCCGGAGGCGCGGACCGCACCATCACCGGTGCGGGAACCGCCGAGTGGGACCGGTTGCCGACGGGTGCCACCTGCACGGTGAGCGAGAAGTCCAGCACGCCGCAGTCGCAGGGCGTCACGATGACGCCGGCGGGCGGCGAGGTCGTCGTGAGCGACACCGAGACCGAGGAGCCCGTCGAGGTGGTCGTCGACAACCGCTTCGACGCGGGCTTCCTGCGCGTCAACAAGCTCATCGACGGTCCCGGTGCCGGTCTGCACGACGGTGCGTCGTACGAGTTCGATGTCGCGTGCACGCTCGCGGGTGAGACGGTCCTGCAGGACGAGGTGACCCTCGATCGCCGGGGCGGCAGCTCGTCGCTGTGGTCCGACGCGATCGGCCCCCTGCCGACCGGCACCTCGTGCCACGTGGTCGAGACCGAGGACGGCGACGCCGACGGATCGACGCGTGAGGCGACGGTCGTGATCGCCGCCGGAACGCAGGAGGAGTCCGTGGTCGCCACGATCACCAACACCTACGGCGCCGGAGCGGTCGAGGTCACGAAGCAGGTCGAGGGTCGGTTCGCGGATCGGCCCGAGCTGGCGCGGACCGCGTTCGCCATGACTCTGACCTGCCAGCTGGAGACGAAGGACGCGTCCGGAGCGAGCGTGCTGGGCACGGTGTTCGAGGCGGACTTCACTCTGCGACCGGATCGGACGAAGTCCTTCACGGGCGCCGACGGCGAGCCGCTGCTGTTGCCCACCGGCACCCGGTGCTTCGCCGAGGAGACCGACGACGGCGGGGCCAGCGAGGTCAGGGTCAGCCACCCCGACTTCGCCGGTGGCGCCACGGTGGAGTCCGTCGACACGACGGCGCAGCTCGAGATCGTGGTGACGAACGTGTTCGACGAGGACGTCTGGAGCCAGGAGTCCGAGAGCGGCGACGGCGGCACGGCTGGTGACGGCGAGCTCGCCGACTCCGGGTCGGGCGTCTCGCCCCTCGCGCTGGGCGTGGGACTGCTCAGCCTCCTGGCCGGCGGTGCTGCCGTCGCGGGGGCTCGACGCCGATCGCGAGCCGACGCGGCCTGACGCGCAGAAACGGGTGAGCCCGGTCGACCTTCCGGTCGGCCGGGCTCACCCGTTCAGGCGTGGGGGCTGGTGATCAGCCGCAGAGCTCGTCGAGCTTCTCGCCCTTCTTCTGGATGTCGGTGGAGAGCGTGCTCATCTCCTCGGACACCTCCTGCAGCTTCGTCGTGTCCTGGCCGGCGGCCTTGAGGTCGGCGAAGGCGCCCTCGAGCTTGTCGAACTCGGCCGAGAGCGCGGCGATGGCGTCCTTGACCTCCTGGTTGTCCAGCTTCTTCTGCGTCTTCTGCAGAGCGTCGCCCATCGAGGCGATCGTCTCGGTGGCCTTGTCGCTGTCGGTGGGGTCGATGCCGCTCAGGTCACCCATCGCGTCCTTGACCTCCTTCTCGGCCACCTTGCAGGCGTCCTCGACGGACTGGCCGCCACCACCACAGGCGGTGAGCCCCAGGGACAGGACCACGGCGGCGAGTGCGGCGGCAGGCTTGCGAACGTTCATGTTTTCCCCTCGTCGGTGCGGCGCCGTCCCGATACGGTCGCCCGCGTTTCTCCGGGAATCGTGTCATGCGGAGGCGTCATCGGTCTGCGTGGGCCGCCGAAGGCGGCGTCCGGCCCCCCGGAATCGGGGGGCCGGACGGCAGTGATCAACGACCGAAGCGGCGCAGTCGCAACGAGTTCGTCACGACGAAGACCGAGCTCGCGGCCATCGCGAAGCCGGCGATCATCGGGCTCAGGAACCCGAGGGCGGCCAGTGGGATCGCGGCGACGTTGTAGGCGAACGCCCAGAACAGGTTGCCCTTGATCGTGCGCAGCGTGGCCCGCGACAGCTCGACCGCGGTGACGGCCGTGGCCAGGTCGCCGTGCACGAGCGTGAGGTCGCTCGCGGCGATCGCCACGTCGGTGCCGGTGCCCATCGCGATCCCGAGGTCGGCCCCGGCGAGCGCCGCGGCGTCGTTGACGCCGTCACCGACCATCGCCACGACGCGGCCCTGCTCACGCAGCTCGCGCACGACGTCGAGCTTGTCCTGCGGGGTCACCTCGGCGTGCACGCGATCGATGCCCACCTCGGCCGCCACGGCCGTGGCCACCCGCTCGTTGTCGCCGGTCAGCAGGATCGGCTCCAACCCCAGGCGCCGCAGGTCGGCGACGGCCTCGCGGGAGGACTCCTTCACCCGGTCGGCGACGGTGATCGTGCCCAGGACCTCGCCGTCGCGGGAGACCGCGATGACGGTGCCGGTGTGGTCGGGTCGGTCGTCGGCGCCGATCCAGCCCGGGCGGCCCGCACGGACGACGTGGCCGTCGACCGTGCCCTCGACGCCCTGTCCCGCGTGGTTGCGGAACGCCGTGACGGGGAGCGGCTCGGCGAGGGCGGTGATCGCCCGCGCCACGGGATGCTCGGAGGCCGCCTCGACCGATGCTGCCAGCCGGCGCAGCTCCTCGGCGTCGACCCCCGGGGCGGGGTCCACGTGCGCGACGGTCATCGTGCCGGTGGTGATCGTGCCCGTCTTGTCCAGCACGATCGTGTCGATCGCCCGGGTGGACTCCAGGACCTGCGGGCCCTTGATGAGGATGCCCAGCTGGGCACCGCGGCCCGTGCCCACCATCAGCGCGGTGGGCGTGGCCAGCCCGAGCGCACACGGGCAGGCGATGATCAGCACCGCCACGGCGGCCTCGAAGGCACCGATCCCCGGCGCGACGAGCAGCCACACGAGCAGCGTGACCGCCGAGATCGCGATGACCCCCGGGACGAACCAGGCGGAGATGCGGTCGGCGAGCCGCTGCACCTCGGCCTTGCCCTCCTGGGCCTCCTCGACGAGGCGGGCCATCTGGGCCAGCTGGGTGTCCTGGCCGACCGCGGTGGCGCGGACGACGAGACGGCCCGACTGGTTGACCGTGGCCCCCGTGACGGTGTCGCCCGCGGCGACGTCGACCGGGACGGACTCGCCGGTCAGCATCGACTCGTCCACGGCCGAGGCTCCGTCGACGACGTCGCCGTCGGTGGCGATCTTCTCGCCGGGACGCACCACGAACGTGTCGCCCGCGTGGAGCTGCTCGATCGGCACCTCGACCTCGCGGCCGTCGCGCAGGAGGGTGACCTGCTTGGCGCCGAGGTCCATCAGGGCCCGCAGGGCGGCGCTCGACCGGCCCTTCGCGGTGGCCTCGAGGTAGTGGCCGGCGAGGATGAACGTGGTCACCGCGGCGGCCGTCTCGAAGTAGTAGTGCCCGTGCTCGACGCCGTGACCCGTGACGCCGATCCACAGCTGGACCAGCGACCAGGCGTACGCGGCGGTGACGCCCATGCTGATGAGCGTGTCCATCGTGGCGGCGCCGTGGCGCAGGTTGAGGACCGCCGACCAGTGGAACGGGTAGGCGCACCACAGCACGACGGGCGTCGTCAGCGCGAGCGCGACCCACGGCCAACCGGTGAACTGCAGGCCCGGGACCATCGAGATCGCCAGGACGGGCAGCGTCAGGATCGTGGCGACGATCAGGCGCCGGCGCATCGACTCGGCCGAGTGCAGGCCGCCGTGGGCGGCGTGCGCGTCGTGGCCGGCGTGGGGATCGTGGACCTGCGCCGTGTAGCCGGTCTTCTCCACGGTCTGGACCAGCTCCTGCGGGTTGACGGCGTGGTGCGCGTGGACGGTGGCCTTCTCGGTCGCGTAGTTGACCGTGGCCTCGACGCCGTCGAGCCGGTTCAGCTTCTTCTCGATGCGCGCGGCGCACGACGTGCAGCTCATGCCGCCGATGTCGAGCCGGTAGGTGGTGGTGGGCTCGACCTCGGTCTCGTGCGTGGTCATCAGGCCAGCGGCAGGTCGCGCGGACCTGCCAGGGCGTAACCGGCCTCGTCGACGGCGGCCGCGACCGCGGCGTCGTCGAGCGGGGCCGTGCTGGTCACGGAGACCGCGCCGGAGGCGACGTCGACCGCGACGTCCTCGACGCCGGGCAGGGTCGAGATCTCCTCGGTGACGGCGGCGGCGCAGTGGCCGCAGGTCATCCCGTTGACGGTGTAGGTGGTGGTGCTCATGCTCAGCTCCTCACGAGACGCGCGATGGCGTCGGACGCTTCCTTGATCTTCAGGTCGGCCTCGGGGCCGCCCTTCGCGGCGGCATCGGCGACGCAGTGGGCCAGGTGCTCGTCGAGCAGCTTCAGCGCCACCGCCTCGAGTGCCTTGGTGGTCGCGCTGATCTGGGTCAGCACGTCGATGCAGTAGGTGTCGGACTCGACCATGCGGTTGATCCCGCGGACCTGGCCCTCGATCCGCGCCAGCCGCTTCAGGACGGCCGCCTTGTCCTCGGCGTATCCGGGGTGGTTGTGGCTCATGCCTTCAACATACCCCTAGGGGGTACCCGTATCAAGTCCTGGCTTCGCCCACTCGCCGGACCAACGCCGAGTGGCCTCGCCTAGAGTCCCCTGCATGAGCGAAGTTCCCGGACTGGACGGAGTGCTAGGTGTCGAGCACGTCGAGCTGACCCCCGAGAAGGTGGTGGTGCGCTTCACCATCACCGACCGCCACCTGCAGCCGTTCGGCATCCCGCACGGCGGCATCTACTGCGCGGTGCACGAGTCGACCGCGAGCATGGCTGGCCAGATCTGGCTGGGCACGAAGGGCGTCGTCGTCGGCACCAACAACTCGACCGACTTCCTGCGCCAGGCGCGCAACGGCGACACGATCACCACCACGGCGACGCCGATCCACCGCGGCCGCACGCAGCAGCTGTGGCACCTGGACTCGGTCAACCAGGACGGCAGGCTCATCGCCCAGGGTCAGGTGCGCCTCGCCAACCTCGACCAGGAGGTCCCGCCCGAGGCGGTCGAGGCGATGAAGGGCAACCTCCCGGGCTGACGCGTCCGTGATGGACGAGATCGGGAGATCTGGCCCGAGCCGCTAGGATGGATGAGTCCGCGCGCGACTGGCGTTGAGGTGGCTACCACCAGGGAGCCGTGGACAGCACGACTTACGGGACCGTTCGCCTGGGCCCCGCGTCAGCCCGATCGACCGCTGACCCGGAGGCCACACACGATGACGATGATGAGCATGAGCTTTGACGTTCACGAACCGATGACCACGATCGACGACCAGGACGTCAAGGTCCTGCTCCTCGAGAACATCCACGCCGACGGCGCGGACTTCCTGCGCAACAAGGGCTACCAGGTCGAGACGCGCAGCGCCGCGCTCACCGAGGACGAGCTCATCGAGGCGATCAAGGGCGTCCACCTGCTCGGCATCCGCTCGACCACCTACATCACCGAGAAGGTCCTCGAGAACGCTCCCGACCTCCTCGCGATCGGCGCGTTCTGCATCGGCACGAACCAGATCGACCTCGCGGCCACGAAGCGTCACGGCGTCGCCGTCTTCAACGCCCCGTACTCGAACACGCGCAGCGTCGTCGAGCTGGCGATCGCCGAGATCATCTCGCTGGCCCGCCGCCTGCACGAGAAGTCCACCGCGATGCACGGCGGCGTCTGGAACAAGTCGGCCGCCGGCAGCCACGAGGTGCGCGGCCGCACGCTCGGCATCGTCGGCTACGGCAACATCGGCAGCCAGCTCTCGGTCATCGCCGAGGCCCTCGGCCTGTCGGTCGTGTTCTACGACATCGACGACAAGCTCGCGCTGGGCAACGCGAAGAAGTGCGCCACGATCGACGAGCTGCTCGCGATCTCGGACGTCGTCTCGCTGCACGTCGACGGTCGCCCCGGCAACGCGGGCCTGTTCGGCGACGAGCAGATGCGCGCGATGAAGCCGCGCTCGCTGTTCCTCAACCTGTCGCGCGGCATCGCCGTCGACACCTCGGCGCTGCGCCGCCACCTGGAGTCGGGCCACATCGCCGGCGCCGCCCTCGACGTGTTCCCCGTGGAGCCGAAGGCCCAGGGCGACCCGTTCGAGAGCGAGCTGCGCGGCGTGCCGAACGTGATCCTCACGCCTCACGTCGGCGGCTCCACCGAGGAGGCCCAGCAGGACATCGGCCGCTTCGTCGCGTCGAAGCTGCGCGCCTACGCCAAGGCCGGAACGACGAACCTGTCGGTCACGTTCCCCGAGCTCAACCTGCCGAGCGATCCGGCCCGGCACCGCCTCGCGCACGTGCACCACAACGCCCCGGGCGTACTCGCCACGATCAACACGATCCTGGGCGACCACGGCGTGAACATCGAGGGCCAGCAGCTCGCCACCCGCGGTGAGCTCGGCTACGTCGTCACCGACGTCTCGGCCGAGGTCGGCGCCGACGTGCTCAAGGAGCTCGCCGCGCTGCCCGAGACCGTGCGCCTGCGCCAGCTCAGCTGACGGGGGTCAAGCGGCCCTCATGAGGCCTATGGTGCGAACGACAGTTATGGCCTAGCGTCGAAGCACTGTCTGCCGAGCGGGGGTTCTCGGATGGTCCTTCGACGTGTGGTCGCGTCGGGTGCGGCGTTGTTGCTCGCCGCGGGCGTGCTGTCGCCTGCTGTCGCCCAGGCCCTTCCCGATCCTGATCCTTCCGACATCACGGCGGTCCTGGACGTCTCCAAGTCCGTCGCGCCCGCGACCGTGGGGCCCGGCGACTCGGTGACGTTCACCATCTCGATCGGCTGCTCGGCGATCTCCGACGTCGGCTGCCGCGGCGCCGTGACGACCGACAGCGTTCCGGAGCCGTTCGTCATCGACTCGGTGACGCCGGCGGGGCCGAACGCCGCCGCCACGCCCGAGGTCGACGGCCAGGACGTGCTGGTGACCTGGGTCGAGGACATCGGTGGCGGTGCGACGGGGATGCTCGACAACACCACGAGCCAGATCACCATCGCGGCCCACGTCCCCGAGGACGTCTCCTACGACTACGACGGCCAGACCATCACGAACACCGCCGTCGGCGAGGCCACCAACGCCGCGGACGACCCCGCCTCGGCCGAGGTGACGATCAACGTCCCGCTTGATCTGGAGACCACGGCTGGGAAGTCCTTCGAGCCGGCGTCCGCGCTCGCCAGCTCGGGCACCCCCGTCACGGCCGGCCTCTCAGGCTCGAACGACTCCAACGCGACGGTCGAGTCCCTGGTCATCCAGGATCCGACCGACCCGGATGCCGACCCCAGCCCATTCACCTACCTCGGCTTCGAGGGCTTCGGTGACGTCTCCGCGCCCGAGGGTACGACGGGAACGACCTACGAGGTCTACGTCGACGGGGCGTGGGTCGTGTGCCCGGACGGCGAGCTGCCGGCGGGCGTCGACCCGGCGGACGTCCGCGGCACGCGCGTGACCTTCACCGGTGCGATCCCGGCCGGCGCCGACGCCTCGGTCGACCTCGACCTGGAGACCACCGACGCGGCCGCGTCGGTCACCGACGACACGACGGTCGCGAACGACGTCGAGTCGCAGGTCACGCGCGACGGCGAGGAGGCCACCGACGACGCTACGGCGGACTTCGTGATCCAGGCGAACGCGATCGACGTGAGCGCGGGGAAGGCGTTCGACCCCGACATCGTCGTGGCCGGCCAGTCCAGCGACGTGCGGCTCGACGCGGCGAACGACTCGGCGATCGCCATCGACTCGCTCACCGTCACCGAGCCGTCGTCCGGGTCGTTCCCCGACGACTACGCCTTCGGCGGGTTCACGGGTCCGGTCACGTTCCCCACGGGCGCCACGTCGGCCACGGTCACCTACCAGCCCTCGGGTGAGCAGTTCACCTTCACGGCCGATGAGACGCCTCCGCCGCCGGCCGCCGGAGCCGCCTCGGTCACGTCGTTCTCGATCGAGTTCCAGGGGCAGATCGCGGCGGGCGCCACGGCGGTGATCCCCTTCGAGGTCACCACCGATGCCGATGCCTCAGGGCTTCCGAACACGGTGACGAACGAGGTCGCGGTCGAGGGCGAGAACGACGGCGCCATCGACGACGACACCGCAGAGGACGACCTCTACATCTACGGCGAGGTGCTCGAGCCGTACATCGGCAAGAACATCTACCCGTCCCAGATCCTCGCCAATCCCGGGGAGGTCGTGACCGTGGCGCTCGAGGGCGGCACGACCGAGCTGCCGAATCCGCCGGAGACGACCACCGGGTCGACCGGCGACGCCGAGCAGGTCGTGATCCAGGATCCGCTCGATCCGATCGAGGGGAACGCGTGGTGGAACGCGTTCGACCTCGAGGCGATCACGCAGACGCCCATCCCGGCCGACGCGGAGCTGACCGTGTACTACTACGACACGTCCACGAGCAGCTGGGAGGTGCTCGACGGTCCGATCGCCGGCCCGGACGTCTATTCCTCCGACGTCCCCGACGACATCTCCGACGTCGCCGGCGGCGTGCGCTTCGTCTACGACTACACGGGGGACGCCGACGGCTTCCCGCCCGGCACGGACTTCGCGCCCCGGTTCACCAGCAGCCTGCGCGACATCGGGCGGTACGACCAGGAGAGCCCGCCCTACAACACCGATCCCGACCAGCCGAACACCCTCGTCCCGAACTGTGCCCAGAGCAGCGCGAGCAACGAGACGAACGGCACGAGTGGGGACGCCGCGATGGACCCGGGCGAGCCGGGCGGCTGCCCGGACGTGGAGATCATCCCGACCGACGGGCAGGGCGTGGGCGATCTCGTCGACAAGGAGTTCGGCACGTCCAGCTCCGGCGGGGACAAGTCGGTGATCGCGCGGTCGGGGGACACGATCCCCTCGACCTTGTCGTGGTCCACCGGCGGGTACTCGGGCCTCGAGACGGTCGACATCACCGATATCGCCGACCCGGAGGGCACCGAGGTCGAGGACAGTCTCTACGACGCGTTCGACCTGGCCCGCGTCGCGGCGATCTCGGCCACCGACGATCCGCTCCTGCAGTACGACCGCATCGCGAGCGTGCAGCTGTGGGACGGGGACTCCTGGGACGACGCCGAGAACGATCCGTGCCCGCAGGCCTGCGACGGCACCTTCCCCGGCATGGACCTGACGGCCGACGAGCAGGCCTCGACGCTCGGGGTGCGGCTCGTCTTCGAGGAGAGCCCGAACCGTGCGACGACCGCCGGCGACGACCCGGCCGCCCCGCCCGTGGGCTCGGGCGTCGCGCGCTCCTTCGGCAACGACCGAAACCTCAGCCTCGTGTGGCGGGTCCGCGACGAGAAGCGGTCCGACGGCTCTCCCGTCCTGGAGGAGAACACCTACAACCTCGACGAGCCCGGGGTCGTCCGCAACCAGGTCAACGCGACGGGCCACCCGTTCGATGGCGACGACATCAGCACGAACGACGTGGACGACGTCACGATCCTCGACGTCCCGATCACCACCACCACCACGAAGGACTGGCTGGGCGGCCCACTGGCCCTGCCGGCCGCGGGCACGCCGGCGGAGAGCTATCCCCGCAGCCGGATCCGGGTCACGACGACGAACACGACGCCGGCCCGGGTCGACCAGCTCAGGATCGTCGACCCGGCACCGGGATCGACCACCGAGCAGGACCCGTTCGACTACGTCGACGTCGTCCGCATCGCCGGGATCACGGTCCCGACGGGGGCCACGACGACACAGGTCGTGCTGACGTGCGCCGACGGCACGACCCGGCCGTCGGCTCCTCCCGGCTTCTACACCCGCGCCGAGGCGCTGGCGCTCACGGCGATGCCCTGTCCCGTCACCGGGATCGAGGTCCTGTTCGACGGCCGGATCGCGAGCGCCGCCAGCGGCGTGCTCGCGCTCGACGTCCGGCTGCGGGCCACCCACCGCGGCACGGGAGCGCCCATCACGCCCGCCGACAGCCCCGTGCTGAACACCGCCCAGGGCGTCGTCGCGGACGTCGACGCCATCCAGGACTGCCCGCCCCCCGCCGATGCGCGTTACGCCTGCGCGCAGGACCCGGCCACCATCGAGATCGTGAACCCGACCTTCGGGATCGTGGCGGGCAAGAGCATCGAGGCGGCCAGCCAGGTCGAGGGCGACGACTCGCCGGTCACCGTGACGGTCTCGGCGCGGAACACCGGCACCGCGGTGCCGTACATGGACGAGATCACCGACGACGACGCCACCTTCTGGAACGCCTTCGACCTCCAGCGGATGGACCCGTCCTGGACCCTGCCGCAACCCGTGGAGCACGTGCAGGCCTGCTACCTGTCCGGCGGCGACTTCACGGCGACGAACGTCACGGGCGACGTGGTGGGCGGCACCTGGACATGCCAGGCCCTGCCGCCGGGACCTCCGTTCGCCGACGGCGACCTCACGCTCGAAGCGGCGCGGAGCTTCATCGACACGGCGGCCGCGACGGTGCCGATCCACGGGTTGCGGTTCCGGTTCATGGCCGGCTCGGACGCAGGCTGGCAGAGCCCGTCGAACCCGCTGATCGAGGTCCCGTTCGAGGTCGTGCGTCGCGACGACCTTCGCTCGGGCGGACCCGTGCCCACCACCCGCTCGGACCAGACGGCCGCGCCCGGTGAGGCCGATGCCGGCGTCTTCGTCGACACGGTCGACGTCGCGGGTCAGTCGGTGCTGATCGGGGCCGACACCCGGCTCTCGGACACGGACACCGCCCAGGACGACTACACGTACGAGCACCTGACGGTGGGCGTCGAGGTCGAGAAGACGCCGACCGGCGAGGTCCCGCCGGGCACGGTGATCCCCTTCACGCTGGAGTTCACGAACACCGGCGAGTCGCCGCTCACCGACCCGGTGTTCACCGACGAGCTGCCGAGCGACGCCGACGGCCCGATGCTCATCTTCGATCCGGAGTCCGATCCCAGCGTGAGCTCGCCGTACTCGTTCGAGCTGGAGGGCGACGCCCCCGACCCGCCGAACGGCGATCCGCTGCCGACGGACCAGGACGACATCACGATCGCGACCAACGACGACGGCGACGAGATCACCTTCGCCATGCCCGAGGGCACGGTGCTGGAGCCCGGTCAGACCTACACGATCACGATCGAGCTCATGCTGCGTCCCGGGCTCACCCCCGACGACGAGCTGACGAACACCGCGACGATCGACGCCGACGAGCCGTTCGACCCGGCCGCCTGCGCCACGACCTACGACACGGCCACCGGCCGGTGCGAGGACGACACCGTCATCTCGCCCGTCCGGGTCGCCGCACTGCGCACGGTGAAGTCGGTGAAGGCCGACGTCCCAGTGGACGAATCGGGGATCCCCGAGGTGTGGCTCGATCGCGACGTGGTGCCCGAGGGCGTCGAGCTCCCCGACGACTACTGCGACACCGCCGCGGATGCCGACGGCTTCTACCGCGCGCCGTGCGTGCCCGTGACCTACCCGGGGGACACCGAGACCTGGCGGTACACCATCACGAACGTGGGGACGCTGCCCCTCGACGAGCTCGTCTCCGTCGACGTGCTGCCCCACGTGGGTGACACGGGGACGATCGTCCCGGCGCCGCGCGGCTCGGAGTGGACGCCCACCTTCGCGGGCGGCTTGAGGCTGTTCGACGCCCCGGGCGGTGCGGACGTGCAGATCTTCTACACCGACACGTACGACGCCTGCACCGACGACCTCACGCCGCTCACGGACTCCTGCGAGCCGGGCGACTGGCTGCCCTACGACCCGGTCACGGTCCCGAACGAGGACGTCAGGGCGCTCAAGACCGTGGCCACCTTCCCGGACGGCTCCCTGTTCCAGCCGGGCGAGAGCCTGACCATCGACGCGCAGAGCCGCACGACGCCGGAGTCCGCCAGCGACAGCGCGTTCCCGGTCGCGTGGAACACCGTGGCCACCGGTGGCGTCTCCAACGACGGCGGCACGCGGGCGACCGTCACGCCCACCGAGGGCCGCAAGGTCGGCGTGACGTACCCGACCGGGCCGCTGCAGCTCCGGAAGGTCGTCACCGGCGACGGCGCGCGCTTCGCGCCGGACTCGTTCACCGTGCAGCCGGTCTGCACGATCGAAGGCGAGCCGATCGAAGGCCTGGAGGAGGTCACGCTCGAGTCGAACGGCGATCCGGTCGAGATCGACGGCCTGCCGTGGGGCGCCGAGTGCACCGCCACCGAGAGCGCTCAGGGACAGACGTCGTCCGACGCCGACTCCGCCACCGTCGGCGGTCCGGACGACGACATCGGCCTGGTCACCGTGACCAACGAGTTCGACGTGGCCGGGATGCAGGTCACCAAGCAGGTGAGCTCCGAGGCGGTCGACCAGGACGGGACCGCGATCGACTACGGCCCGTTCGTGGTTCTCGTCGAGTGCACCTTCCTCGGCGGCGACGTGTACGGCGACGGGTACGGCCCCCTGAACCCGATGCGCCACGAGATCGTCGACGGCGAGACGTGGGCGATCTCGGGCCTGCCGATCGGCGCCACGTGCACCACGACCGAGCCGGACGACGCGGATGCCGCGGGCGTGACGATCTCTGACGAGACCGTCACGATCGGCGGCGAGGACGGCTCAGCCGGCGACGTGCAGGCCGTCACGGTGACCAACACCTTCGCGACGGGCTCGCTGTACCTGCGCAAGTACGTCCTGCCGCAGGCGGTGGAGGAGTTCCCGGTAGGCGAGGGTCCGTTCACCCTCCACGTCAGGTGCACGCTCACCGATGCGTCCCATCCGGACGGAGCCGTGGTCTACGAGGACGACATCGTGCTGGAGGGGCCTCAGCCGCTCGAGGCGACGATCGACGACATCGCCACCGGAGCGGTCTGCGTCACCACCGAGCCGGACCCCGGTGACGCCACCACGAGCATCGTCACTCCCCAGCAGGTGACGATCGGTGACGACACGACCGTCGCCGTCCGGGCGGTCAACCTCTTCGGTGGCGCCGCGGCGACGATCACCAAGACCCGCGAGGGTGCCGGCGCCGACCTGTACGGCGCGGGTCCCTTCGAGGTCACGCTGCAGTGCACGTACACCGGCGTCGACGGCGAGCAGGAGCCCCTCAACACGCCCGGAGGTGCGATGCGGACACTGTCGGCCGACAACGACTACACGGCGACCTTCGAGCCGTTGCTGTTCGGCTCGACGTGCCGGATCGAGGAGACCGGCAGCGGCGGCGCGAACGCCGTGTCGATCACCGACGTGGAGGGCAACGAGGTGTCCGAGTTCACCGTCGACAGCCTGACCGAGTCGCTGCAGTTCGAGGTCACGAACACCTTCGACGTCGGTTCGCTCGAGGTCGTGAAGACCGTGCGAGGCGAGGGGCCGGACCGCTTCGACGTCGCGCTGAGCTGCTTCCGCGACGTCGACGGGGTGGCCACCGACGTCGACGTCCCCGGTGGCGCCACGCGCACCCTGAGCAGCGACGGGGACTTCACCGCGACCTACGAGGACCTGCCCGCGGGCGCGGAGTGCGAGCTGCGCGAGTCCGACGACGGCGGAGCGGACGTCGTCGAGATCAGTCCCAACGACGGTGATCCCGAGGTGGGCACGGCGGTGGTCGGCGAGGGCACGACGGTCAGCCTGAGCGTCGTCAACACGTTCGAGGCCGACGCAGCCGATGCCGCCGATGCGGGTGGGGGCCCCGGAGGGGACCTGAGCGACGCCGGCGGTCCGGCCTGGACACTGCCGATGCTCGCGACGGGGCTGGCCGCGCTCGGTGCGGGACTGATGATCATCCGCACCGCTCGTCGCCGCCGGGAGTGACGGCTCAGGTCGCGAGGCGCCGCAGTGTTTCGGCGACCCCGTCGTCGATCCGCACCGTGGCCAGCTCGTCGCCGCGCGTCGGCCCCCGGTTGACGATCACGATCTCCATGCCGTCCTTGGCCGCCCGCCGGACGAACCTCAGGCCGCTCATCACCTGCAGCGACGAGCCGAGCACGACGAGCGCCGCACCCTCGCGCCCCGCGCGCTCCACGAGGTCGAAGCAGTGGTTCACCTTCGGCTTGGGCACCGACTCGCCGAAGAACACGACGTCGGGCTTGAGCCGGCCTCCGCACTGCGTGCAGTCGGCGACCACGAAGCCCGCCGTGTCCTCGAGGTCGACGTCGCCGTCGGGGGCGATCGTGACCTGCTGATCGGTCCATCCGGGGTTGAGTGCGTCGAGCCGCGCCTGCACCTCGGCCCGGCTCGTGACGTCGCCGCAGTCGAGGCAGATCACGCGGTCGAGCCGGCCGTGGAGGTCGACCACGTCGAGCGAGCCGGCCTTCTCGTGGAGTCCGTCGACGTTCTGGGTGATGAGGCCGACGAGCCGGTCCTGGCGCTCGGCGAGGAAGCGGTGGGTGAAGTTCGGCTCGGCGCCGCCCATCCGGCTCCAGCCGAGGTGCGCCCGGGCCCAGTAGCGCTGCCGATTCGCCGGCGTGGCGACGAAGTCCTGGTACGTCATCGGCTGCCGTGGCACGGACTCGGGGCCGCGGTAGTCGGGGATGCCGGAGTCGGTGCTGACGCCCGCGCCGGTGAGCACCAGCCAGCGGCGCTCGAACCAGTCGCTCACCCGGCCCCCGGACGGCGCCGCGCGCCGATGTCGAAGGTGCGCTGTTCCAGGGTGACCAGCCGGGCATCGACGGCGGCGAAGCCCGTGCGCACGTCGTCACGGAGGTCGGTGACCCGTGCGTCGAGGCCGTCGATCCGGGCATCCACGGTCGTGAAGCGGGCGTCGATGCGCGACTCCAGCGCCTCGAAGCGGGCGTCGATGCGCGACTCCAGCGCCTCGAAGCGGGTGTCCATGCGCGATTCGAGCGTCCCGAAGCGCGCGTCGACGGCCTCGAACCGCGACGCGGTCAGCGACATCGAGGCGTCGAGCTTGGTGTCGAAGCGCTCGGCGAGGCCGGTGCCGAGCGCCGCGATCTCCGACCGGAGGTCGCGCTTCATCGCCGCCAGGTAGCCGAGCAGGGCCACGGCGAACGCGGCGAACCCCACCAGCGTGATGGTCGACTCCAGGTCCATGACGGGCACTCCTCCAGTGTGACGGCTGCCGGTGACGATGTCAGCACAGGTCGGCCGGACGCATCCACTCGTCCACAGGCTCACTCCGCGGCGAGGGCGCTCAGCTTCTCCACGGTGTTGAGGTTGCGTCCGGTGCCGTGACTGCCGAGCGTCCTGAGGATCAGCGCGGGCGTCAGCTTCGTGTGCGCGACCCCCTCGGCGTACCGGATGTGCAGGTCTCGACCGATCACCGCGAGCCCGTCGGGCAGTCCGCGGCCCAGGAGAGCCTCGACCTGCTGCTCGGTCGGCGGCTCCAGCAGGAAGTAGACGTGGTGCGCCTTCCGCTCGCCCTCGATCGGGAACGGGTGGGCCTCCAGCGCGGCGCGCAGCTCCTGCGGCGAGCGGCTGATCGCCTCGCGGAAGAACCCGAACCGCTGCTCGATCGCCTGCTCGAGCGCGCGGTCGAACGCCTCGGCGTCATCGACGTCGCACAGCAGGTTCCCCGACGCGATGAACGTGGAGACGTCCCGCGCGCCGAGCTCCTGCGCGACCTCGCGCAGCTCCGCCATCGGCAGCTTCGACCCGCCGACGTTCACCGCCCGCAGCAGCACCACTCGTCTCGCCATGCCTCCAGTGTGCTGCGACCCGTCGACAGATTCCGTCAAAGGCGAGCCGCCAGCTCGGTGGCCTGCCGGATGGCGCGCTTCGCGTCGAGCTCGGCGGCGACGTCGGCGCCGCCGATCACGTGCACGGGCACCCCTGCGGCCTCGAGCGGCTCGACGAGGTCGCGCACCGACTCCTGGCCGGTGCACAGCACGATCGTGTCGGCGGCGATGACGCGAGACTCGGGGGAGTCACCGTCGGCGCCGATCGTCACGTGCAGTCCGTCGTCGTCGATGCGGTCGTACCGCACGCCCCCGACGAACTCGACGCCCGAGTCCTTCAGCGTCGTGCGGTGCACCCAGCCGGTGGTCTTGCCGAGGTCCTTGCCGAAGGTGGTGCCCTTGCGCTGGAGCAGCGTCACCGCGCGCCGCGGTGGGGCCTCGGTCTTGGTGGCCAGGCCGCCGCGCTCGACGGCCGGATCCGTGACGCCCCAGCGGGACATCCAGTGCTCGAGCGACTCGCCGGACTCGTGCAGCAGAAACTCCGAGACGTCGTAGCCGATGCCACCGGCACCGAGCACGGCCACGCGCTCGCCGGCGACGGCCTGCTCGCGAATCAGCTGCTGATAGGTCACGACCGAGGGGTGGTCGACGCCCGGGATCGCCGGGATGCGCGGCTCGACGCCGGTCGCGATGACGACGTCGTCGAAGCCGCTGAGGTCCTCGACGGAGGCCCAGCGATTCAGGTGCACCTTCACGCCGCGGCGCTCGAGCATCACCGAGTAGTAGCGGACGGTCTCGGCGAAGTCCTCCTTGCCGGGGATCTGCATCGCGAGCCGGAACTGGCCGCCGATCTCGGGCAGCGCCTCGAACAGCTCGACCGCGTGGCCGCGGCCCGCCAGCTCGACGGCGGCCGCGAGCCCGGCCGGACCGGCGCCCACGACGGCGATCCGCTGGGCGGACCGCGTGGGCAGCAGGATGAGCTCCGTCTCGTGGCCGGCGCGCGGGTTCAGCATGCAGCTGGCCCGCTGGTTCTTGAACGTGTGGTCCAGGCACGCCTGGTTGCACGCGATGCACGTGATGATCTCGTCGGAGCGTCCCTCGGCGGCCTTGTTCACGAAGTCGGCGTCGGCGAGCAACGGCCGCGCCATCGAGATCAGATCGGCCTCGCCGGCGGCCAGGATCGCCTCGGCCTGCTCGGGGGTGTTGATGCGGTTGGACGCGACGACCGGCACCGAGACCTCGGCACGCAGCTTCGCGGTGACCCACGTGAACGCGCCGCGCGGCACGCTCGTGACGATCGTCGGGATCCGCGCCTCGTGCCAGCCGATGCCGGTGTTGAGGATCGTGACGCCCTCGGCCTCGAGCGCCTTCGCGAGAGCGACGGTCTCCTCCCACGACTGCGCGTCGTCGACGAGGTCCAGCAGGCTGATCCGGTACTGGACGATGAAGTCCTCGCCCACGAGCTCGCGGGTGCGGCGCACGATCTCCACCGGGAACCGCATGCGCCTCTCGGCCGAGCCGCCCCACGCGTCGCTGCGGGTGTTGGTGCGCGCCGCGAGGAACTGGTTGATCAGGTAGCCCTCGGAGCCCATGATCTCGACGCCGTCGTACCCGGCCCGCTTCGCCAGGGCGGCCGTCCGGGCGAAGTCGGTGACCGTGCGGTCGACCTCCCGGGTCGACATCGGCGACACCCTGAACGGCGTGATCGGCGACTTCACCGACGAGACGCCCTTCTTGAACGGTGAGTAGCCGTAGCGCCCGGCGTGCAGGATCTGCAGCGCGATCTTGCCGTCGTGCTCGTGCACGGCGTCGGTGACGAGGCGGTGCCTGTCGGCGTGACGCTTGCGCGACATCTCCGAGCCGAACGGCAGCAGCCAGCCGCGCCAGCTCGGCGCGAAGCCGCCGGTGATCGACAGGGCGACGCCGCCCTTGGCGCGCTCGGCGAAGTAGGCCGCGAGCTTCGGGAGGTCCTTCGCATGGTCCTCCAGGCCGGTGTGCATCGAGCCCATCACCACGCGGTTGCGCAGGGTGGTGAAGCCGAGGTCGAGCGGGCTCAGCAGGTGCGGGAACTCGCTCACCGCTGCTGCTCCGCGAAGGCCACCGCGTCGGCCTGGATCTGGGGGAACTGCGCGCCCATGGCCTCCATGAGGGCCGTGGCGCCCGACATCGGGCGCACCATCACGGTGAACTCGGTGATCAGGCCCTCGTCGTTCGTCGTGATGAAGTCGCAGCCGTTCACGGTGATGTCGCCGATCCGCGCCTCGAAGACGAGGGCGCTGCGGTTCTCCTCCTCGATGGAGCTGACGTAGTGGAGGTCCTCGAAGACCCGCGCGACCCCGTTGAGGATCGCCGTCGTGATGGCCTTGCCGGGGTACGGCTTGTGGGCGACGGGGCTGCGGAACACGACGTCGTCGGCCAGCAGGTCCTCGACGCCGGCCAGGGAGCCGGTCGCGATGCTGCGCTCGACGAGTTCTCGGAAGGCCTTCATGGGCGGGTTCCCTTCGGTGGGGACAATGGGTGGGTGATCGGAAAGCTCGCGTCCTGGCTGCTCATCGCGGCCGGCGTCTTCAACGTCGTCATCTGGCCCCGCTTCTTCAAGGCGATCGTCGACGACGACCGCGCGTGGGGCGGCTCGCAGAAGTGGCAGGACCCGCAGGCGTTCTTCTGGGTCCACCTGGTGCTCATCGGGACGGCCATGACGCTGGGCGTG
Organism: Aeromicrobium choanae; assembly: GCF_900167475.1. Lineage (NCBI taxonomy): Bacteria > Bacillati > Actinomycetota > Actinomycetes > Propionibacteriales > Nocardioidaceae > Aeromicrobium > Aeromicrobium choanae. Next base: position 1,693,333 of record NZ_LT796768.1, read on the forward strand.
ATCGTGCTCGTCATCGGGATCCGCGCCCTTCGAGGGCAGTGAGGATCTCGTCGCACCAGGCGATGCCCTGGCGCTCGCCGAGGATGCCCCCGCGCAGCGCCAGCCACGAGCCGAGGTCGGGTCCCTGCAGTGCGGAGGGGTCGGGGTAGAAGCGAGCCTCGCTGGCCTCGTACTCCGCCAGCCGCTCGGCATGGGCGGCGCGCCGAGCGCGCGTGTCGGCGAGCAGGGCCCGGGCGTCGCGGAAGGCGCGCAGCTTCACGGCGAAGTCGCTGCGCAGGGCCTCGCGCTCGGTCGGCTGCGCGGCCCACCGGTCGAGCTCCGCGGCACCGTCGGCAGTGATCGCGTAGGTCTTCTTGTCGGGGCGGCCGTCCTGCTCCTGCAGGGTGCTCTCCACCCAGCCGGCCTCCTGCATCCTCGCCAGCACCTTGTAGATCTGCTGGTGGCTGGCCGGCCAGAAGTAGCCGATGGACGCGTCGAAGCGCCGGGCGAGGTCGTAGCCGCTGGCGGCGCGCTCGGTCAGCGACACCAGGATCGCGTGGTCGAGGGCCATGCGGGGAGCCTAGGGCTCGGCCGGACCATATGCAACGAGGTTCATACATATCCGCAAGGCGAGACGCTGTCTCGTGCCCACTACGATGGGCACCATGAAGCGATCCCTGCTCGCCGTCCCCCTGGCGCTCATGCTCTCCGTCGCGGCCGGCTGCGCGCCGTCCGACGACTCCGATGACGCGAAGGCGTCCGAGTCCACCGCCTCCGCCTCCGCCGGCGGCGAGTGCGCCGTCGACCAGCTGCCGCTGACCACCTCCGGCAAGCTGACGATCGCCACCGACGACCCGGCGTTCGAGCCGTGGTTCACCGACAACGACCCGAGCAACGGCGAGGGCTTCGAGTCCGCCGTGGCCTACGCGGTGGCCGAGGAGATGGGCTTCACTCGCGACCAGGTGACGTGGACGAAGGTCCCCTTCAACGTCTCGTACCAGCCGGGCAAGAAGGCCTTCGACTTCGACATCAACCAGATCTCGATCACGACGGAGCGCCAGAAGGCGGTCGACTTCAGCAAGCCGTACTACTCGGCGGCGCAGGCCATCATCGTGCGCGAGGACTCCGAGTTCGCCGACGCCTCCAGCCTCGCCGACTTCCGCACCGCCAGCCTCGGCGCCCAGATCGGCACCACCTCGCTCAAGGCGATCGAGTCGCTCGAGACCGAGGACGCCCCGCTGGTCTACGACGACACCACGAAGGCCGCGCTGGCGCTCGCCAACGGCCAGGTCGACGGCATCGTGGCCGACCTGCCCAGCGCGTTCTACCTCGTCGCCGCCGAGCTCGAGGACGCCACGATCGCCGGCCAGTTCGAGTTCGACGGCGGTGAGCCCGAGCAGTTCGGCCTCCTGCTGCAGAAGGACAGCGAGCTGACGCCGTGCGTCGACCAGGCCGTCACCGCCCTCACCGAGGACGGCACGCTCGCCGACCTCGAGGAGAAGTGGCTGTCGGCGTCGCAGGACGTCCCCGTCCTGAAGTGACCCGGTGACCCACGACGCGGGGCTCGCGAGCCCTCCCCCTCCGTCCGCGCGGCAGCAGCAGCGCAACGCCTTCCGGCGCCATCGCACGCTGCGCCGCGTGGCGGTGGGGACGGTCTCGAGCCTCGTCGTCCTGGGCCTCCTGGCCTGGGTCGTCACGTCGGCGCCCGGCTGGCCGCGGGTCCGCGAGACGTTCTTCAGCGGCTACCACGCGCGCGAGTCGTTCCCCGCGATCCGCGACGCGTTCTGGCTGAACGTGCGGCTCTTCCTCACGGTCGAGCTGCTCGTGCTGCCGCTCGCCCTGCTCGTGGCCGTCGTGCGCGTGATCCCGGCTCCGGCGATGGCGCCGTTCAAGTTCCTCGCCGCCGCCTACACCGACGTGTTCCGCGGCATCCCCACGATCCTGGTCGTGATGCTGGTGGGCTTCGGATTCCCGGCGCTCGGCCTGGCCGGCGTCCCCACCAGCCTGTTCTGGCTCGGCGTCATCGCCCTCACGCTGAGCTACGGCGCCTACGTGGCCGAGGTGATCCGAGCCGGCATCCTGTCGGTGCACCCCACCCAGTGGGCCGCCGGGCGCGCGCTCGGCCTGGGGTACGGGCAGACGCTTACGCGGGTGATCCTGCCGCAGGCCGTCCGCAACGTCACGCCGCCGCTGATGAACGACTTCGTCTCGCTGCAGAAGGACACCGCGCTGGTGTCGACGATCGGCCTGGTCGAGGCGCTCCGCGCGGCCTCGGTCTACCAGGCCAGCACGTTCAACGTCACGTCGCTGTGCGTGGCCGCGCTGTTCTTCATCGTCGTGACGATCCCGCTGGCTCGGTTCACCGACTGGCTCACGATCCGGTCCATGCGTCGCCAGGGAGGCCAGTGATGCTGCGCGTTGAGGGAGTCCGCAAGTCGTTCGGCGACCACGTCGTGCTCGACGGCATCGACCTGACGGTCGGCCGCGGTGAGGTCGTGTGCCTCATCGGAGCCTCGGGTTCGGGCAAGTCCACGCTGCTGCGCTGCATCGACCTGCTCGAGCTGACCGACGACGGCGACATCTTCCTGGGCGACCTCGAGCTCACCGACCCGGCCATCGACGAGAACGCGGCCCGGGCGCGGATCGCGTTCGTGTTCCAGGCGTTCAACCTGTTCCCGCACCTGAGCGTCCTGCAGAACCTCGTGCTGGGACCGCGCCGGGTCAAGGGCGTCTCGAGGTCGCAGGCCACCCGCCGGGCCCACGAGCTGCTCGCTCGCGTGGGGCTCGACGCGAAGGCGGCGGCGTACCCCGACTCGCTCTCCGGTGGTCAGCAGCAGCGCGTCGCGCTCGCTCGGGCGATGGCGATGGATCCCGAGCTGCTCCTGCTCGACGAGGTCACCTCCGCGCTCGACCCGCTGCTCGTGGCCGAGGTGCTCGACGTGGTCCGCGAGCTCAAGGACGAGGGCCGCACGATCGTCATGGCGACGCACGAGATGGACTTCGCCCGCGAGTGCGCCGACCGGATCGTGTTCCTGGCCGAGGGCCGGATCGTCGAGTCCGGCCCGCCCGAGCAGCTGTTCACCGCTCCGCGCGACCCGCGCACCGCGGCCTTCCTGGCACGCCACTCCGGCGCCCGCTGACGGAACTCACCGGCCCGGCCGGTGGTCGAGTAGTTCGCGAGGAACGAGCGGCGTATCGAGACCAGGCGGAGGCTCAGCCGACGGAGGAGTCGTCGTGGGCCACGGTGGCGCGGGCGGTGGTGGCGCGGATCGCCGCGATGACCTGCTCGGGGGAGTCGCCCATGGGCACGTGGCCGCAGTCGGCGAGTGTCACGAACTCCACGCCGCGCATCCGCCTCGCGGCAAGCTTCGCCTGGGACTGGTGCAGGATGAGGTCCTTGTCGCCCCACGCGATCGTGATCGGGACCTTCGCCGAGCCCCGGAACGACTCGGGACTGGTGAAGCCCAGCGGGATGCAGCGGACGAAGTACCGCCAGAAGCCCTGCCCGTGCCTCATCGCGAGGGCGTCGCCGTAGACGCGCTCGGCGGAGTAGCGGTCGGGGTGGCTGTAGAGCGCGAAGCCGATGAGGCGGCGGCCGATCGGCAGGCGCGAGACTGCCCGCAGGACCGCCTTCGGCAGGTAGGAGCCGAGCTTGAGCGGCAGCAGGGTCACGGTGGCCTGCAGGAGGCTCCACGGTCGGAAGTAGCCCGCGGGCGACAGGCACGTGGCCGACCGCACGTCGCCGTGCTGGGCCAGCGCGATCGAGAGCAGTCCGCCGAGCGAGTTCCCGACGACGTGGGGCCGGTCGACGCCCCAGGCCGCGAAGTTCTCCGTGATCGCGGCGGTGACGTTCTCGGCCGAGTAGCCGGTGCCGTGGGGCAGCGGCGGCGAGTCGCCGAGGCCGGGCAGGTCGGCGGCGATGACGTCGTAGTGACGCGCCAGCTCGTCGAGGACCGGCTCGTACGCGGCCCGGCGGTGGCCGATGCCGTGCAGCAGGACGAGCGGCTCGCCCTGCCCGCGTCGTGTGTAGGCCATCTCGCTCAGCATGGGAACTCCTCGGGTCCACCCACCGGACGCCCCGTCCGATGTGACATCGACGATGTCGCATGCAGCATCGCACAGATTCCGCCGGCTGTGAACGGGACCGCGCGGGCGCGACCGGGCAGGCCGCGGCATCCCGCTTGCGACTGTGACAGCGTTGGTGTCAGAATCACGGCGTGACCCAGAGCACAGGACCACTCGCCGGGGTGCGCGTCGTCGAGATCGTCGGGATCGGCCCGGGCCCGTTCGCGGCCATGCTGCTCGCCGACCTCGGTGCCGACGTCATCCGCATCGATCGACCGGGCGGCAACGCCCTGCAGGTCGCGCCGCCCGAGCGCGACGTCCTGGGCCGCAACCGGCCCAGCGTGGCCATCGACCTCAAGCACGAGCAGGGCGTCGCGACGGTCCTCGACCTCGTCGAGCGCGCCGACATCCTGATCGAGGGCTTCCGCCCCGGCGTGATGGAGCGCCTCGGGCTCGGGCCCGACGTCGCCCTCGCCCGCAATCCGCGCCTCGTCTACGGGCGGATGACCGGCTGGGGCCAGAGCGGCCCGCTCGCCCAGGCCGCGGGCCACGACATCAACTACATCGCCGTCGCCGGCGGGCTCGACCCGATCGGCCGCGTCGACGGACCCCCGCAGGTGCCGCTGAACCTGCTCGGCGACTTCGCCGGCGGGTCGATGTACCTCGTCACGGGCGTGCTGGCCGCGCTCACCCACGCGCGGGGCACCGGACAGGGCCAGGTTGTCGACGCGGCGATCACCGACGGCGTGGCACACCTGCTGTCGATGACGATCAGCATGCAGCAGTCGGGGGCGTGGTCGCCGCGTCGCGGAACGAACCTGCTCGACACCGGCGCGCCGTTCTACGACGTCTACGAGACCTCGGACGGCTACTGGATGAGCGTGGGCGGTCTCGAGCCGCAGTTCTGGTACGCGATGCAGGAGGTCTTCGCGTCCATCGGACTGGGCGACCTGCCCGATCGCAACGACCCGAAGAACTGGGCCGACCTGCGCGACACCCTGCGCCGGTGGTTCCTCAGCCGCACCCAGGAGGAGTGGACCACCCTCTTCGCCGGCACCGACGCGTGCGTCTCACCCGTCATGCCGACGGAGGAGGCCTTCGAGCACCCGCACAACGTCGCCCGCGGCACCTACGTCTCGGCGTTCGGCGTCACCCAGCCCGCTCCCGCCCCGCGCTTCTCGGCGACGGAGACCGGAATCCACCGCGCGCCGGAACGTCCGGGCGCGAGCACTCGCGAGGCGTTGGCCGCGTGGGGCATCGAGGACGTGGACGACCTCATCGAGAGCAAGGTCGCCGTCCAGGACCAGGAGAACTGATGGAACGCACCCTGTTCGAGCCCGAGCACCAGTCGTTCCGCGACACCGTGCGCCTCTTCCTCGAGAAGGAGGTCGTGCCCCACCACGACGAGTGGGAACGCCAGGGCATCGTCCCGCGCGAGGTGTGGACGCGGGCCGGCGAGCTGGGCCTGCTCGGCTTCATGATGCCCGAGGAGTTCGGCGGCGGCGGCGTCTCGGACTTCCGCTACAACGCGGTGCTCCAGGAGGAGCTCACCCGCATCGGTGCCAGCGGTGTCGGCTTCGCGCTGCACACCGACCTCGTGTCGGGCTACCTGCTCAGCTACACCAACGACGAGCAGAAGCGGCGCTGGCTCCCCAAGTTCGTCACCGGCGAGATGATCACCGCGATCGCGATGACCGAGCCGGGCACGGGGTCCGACCTGCAGGGCATCAAGACGACGGCGGTCCGCGAGGGCGACCACTACGTCGTCAACGGCGCGAAGACCTTCATCACGAACGGCATCAACGCCGACTTCGTGATCGTCGCGTGCAAGACCGATCCCGACGCCGGCGCGATGGGCGTCTCGCTGATCGTGCTCGAGCGCGGCATGGAGGGCTTCGAGCGCGGCCGCAACCTCGACAAGCTGGGCCTGAAGGCGCAGGACACCGCCGAGCTGTTCTTCGACGACGTCCGCGTGCCGGTGGAGAACCTGCTCGGCGAGGAGGGCCGCGGCTTCGTCTACCTGATGGAGAAGCTGCCGCAGGAGCGACTGACGATCTCGGTGGTCGCGGCGGCCGCGTGCCGCGCGGCGATCGACATGACGCTGGAGTACGTGAAGTCGCGCCACGCGTTCGGCAAGCCGATCGGGTCGTTCCAGAACACGCGCTTCGTGCTGGCCGAGCTCGAGACCGAGCAGCGCATCGCGCAGGTGTTCGTCGACCGCAGCATCGAGGCCCTGAACGCGGGCACCCTCTCGATCGACGACGCGGCCGCCGGCAAGTGGTGGACCACCGAGCTGCAGAAGAAGACGGTCGACGCGTGCCTGCAGCTGCACGGCGGCTACGGCTACATGAGCGAGTACCCGATCAGCAGGGCCTACCGGGACACCCGCATCCAGACGATCTACGGCGGCACCACCGAGATCATGAAGGAGATCGTCGGCCGGTCGCTGGGCATCTGACGCTGGGCATCTGACCCGGGGGCTTCGTACGATGCCTCCATGGGGGTACGGAGCAGCTTCCCGATCCTGTCGACGCGAGATCTCCCGCGACTCGAGTCGTTCTACCGCGACGCCTTCGGCGCCGAGCGCACCTATGCGTTCGAGGCCGGGGGCCGCGACGTCTACGTCGCGCTGAGCATCGGTGACTCGGCGCTCGGCCTCGGGCTCGACGAGGACCTTCGGGCCGAGCCCCTCGGTGCCGCGCTGTGGCTCTACGTGGACGACGTCGATGCGGCGTACGGGCAGGCGATCGAGGCCGGCGCGACGAGCATCGCCGAGCCCGACCAGATGCCGTGGGGCGAGCGGGTCGCGCAGGTGCGCGATCCCGGGGGCTTCGTGGTGCATCTGGGCGCCGCAGCGAGCTGATCGGCCCTAGGCTCGGCGCGTGCGCTTCCTTCGAGTCCTCGGCCGGTGGGTGGGCCGTGCGGCCCTCGCCCTGGCCGCCGTCCTCGGCGCGGTCCTGGTGTGGGCGAGGGTCAGCCCGCGGCCCGGGGTCGCGCTCATCAACTGGCTCTTCTCGCTGACCGACACCGGTGAGGTGAAGGGGATGGAGGCCACCGGCGTCGTCGGCCGCACCGGCCTGGCCTACGGCGACGGCCCTGACGAGGTCCTCGACGTCTGGTCGCCGGAGGGAGTCTCCGGACCGTTGCCGGTCGTCGTGTGGGCGCACGGCGGTGCCTGGATCGGGGGCGACCGGTCGCAGCCCGCGCCCTACCTGCGCCTGCTCGCCCAGCACGGCTACGTCGGGATCGGCATCGGCTACTCGCTCGCGCCCGACCATCCCTACCCGCTGCCCGTGCGCCAGCTCGGCGCGGCGCTCGCCTGGGTCCGCGACCACGCCGACGAGCTGGGCGTCGATCCCGAGCGCGTCGTGCTGGCCGGCGACTCCGCCGGCGCGCACATCGCGGGTCAGTACGCGGCACTCGTGACCGATCCGGGCTACGCGAGCCTGGTCGGCATCGAGCCGAGCCTGGAGCCGGGCCACCTCGCCGGCGCGATGCTGCACTGCGGGCCCTACGACCCGCCGACGGCCATGCACTCGACGGGCTTCGGCGGCTGGTTCGTGCGCACCGTGGGCTGGGCGTACCTCGGCACGAAGGACCTCGCCGACCCCCGCGTGCGCGAGTCCTCGATCCTCGATCACGCGACCCCCGCGTTCCCGCCCACGCTGCTCAGTGGGGGCGACGACGACCCGCTGACGGCCCAGGGTCGTGCCTTCGCCGCACGCCTGGCCGAGCTGGGGGTGGATCATGAGACGCACTTCCATCCCGGCCTCAACCACGAGTTCCAGTTCGACCTCACCCGGCCCGAGGCGCGGCGGGTCCTGGCGGCCTCCGTGGACTTCCTCGCCCGCGTGACGGCACGGCACTCCTGAGACTCCTGGGGCGAGTCGCGTCATGGACGCGCCCCTGCCCGGTCTCATGGGGGACGGCGCACCTCGCGCCGGTCGGAGAAGGTGATCCGGATGCAGACCTGGTGGCACACTGCGACCCCCGATGTCCTCGTGGCGCCCGACGGCGACATCGGACCCCGATCGGTCCGCACGGCCCGGTTCGTCGACCGCGAGCGCGTCCAGCCCGGTGAAGGCGACCGGACCCTGTGGGAACGACTCCCCGACGTGCTCGCGACCGTGGCCGACGTGACCCCGCTCAGCCTCTACGAGACGTCGGCCGACGACATCACGCTCATGCACGGCGCGACGATGCACTGGTACGCCACCGCCGGGTCCGAGACCCTCGTGGAGACCGTGGACGCCCTGGGCTGGCGCCGGTTCGCGTTCGTCCCCCCGGCCCGGGCGGCCGCCGCCCTCATCGGCTCGATCGCGACGGGCAGTCCCGGTACCCCCGGCCGCTGGCTGGCGTGCACGCTGGCCGACCGGCGCGGTGGCGTGGTGCTGTCCGACGGCATCGACCTCGTGCTGGGCGACCTGCCGCCCGGCCCCGGCCCGATCCGCGAGCCCATGAACCTCGCCACCGAGGACGTCAGCATGCTGCTGCTCGCTCGCCTGCGCGTTCCCGCCCTCACCTGAGGAACTCCAGGGCGGCACCGTGACGAGGGTCTCCCCGTCCCGGAGCGTTCCCGGCACGCGTGCTGCGCTTGACTGTTCGCGTGCCCTGGAAGCGCGCGGCGTCCACCCTCGTGGTGGTGGCGTACGTCGTCGGTGGCCTGACCCTGCTGCTGTGGCCCCAGCACGTCGACCCGTGGTTCGGCCTGGATGAGACCGCTCCGGCCACCGCGCCGCTGCGCTGGCTCGGGGTCCCGCAGTCCCAGTGGTGGACGATCATCGAGATCGGCTCGAACGTGGCGCTGTTCGTCCCGTTCGGGTTCGCGCTGGCTCTCGTGCTGACCCGCCGACCGGTGGTGCGCACGGTGCTCGCGGGCCTCGCCACCTCGGTCGCCTTCGAGCTGCTGCAGGCGGTCCTGCCGATCGACCGCACGCCGTCGGTGGGCGACGTGGTCGCCAACACGTGCGGTGCCGCGCTCGGAGCCCTTCTCGGCGTGGGCGTCGTCCGGTGGACGCGCCGGTCCACGATGTGACCCCGCCATCCCGCGGAGCCCCACTGAACGGAAGGATGGGGCAGGAGTGACGTGAGTGTCACGTCGCCTCGGTCCACCTCGGGGGGTGCGTCCGGTCATGCTCGGCCCGGTCGAGCACGCGAGCGAGAGGTGGATGGAGCCCATGACACGAGTCCTCGTCACCGGCGGAGCCGGATTCATCGGCACGAACCTGGTGGAGGAGCTGGTCCGGCGTGGCTGCGAGGTCACCGTGCTGGACAGCCTGCTGCCCCAGGTCCACGGAGAGGACCCGACGCGCAGCGTCCTCTACCGGCGCGTCCGCGAGCATGCCGAGGTGATCGTCGGCGACATCACGTCCCGCGAGGACCTCGAGCCGGCGCTGCGCGGGCAGGACGTCGTCGTGCACCTGGCCGCCGAGACCGGCACGGGCCAGTCCATGTACGAGATCGAGCGCTACAGCCGCGTGAACGTCGGCGGGACCGCGCTCCTGCTCGACATCCTGGCCAACGATCTCGAGCGCACGGTGAGCAAGATCGTGGTGGCGTCGTCGCGGTCCATCTACGGCGAGGGCCGCTACCTGAGCCGGGAGCTGGGCCACGTCCACCCGCGGAGCCGCCGCGAGTCCGATCTCACCGCGGGATGCTTCGAGCCCACGGTGGAGGGCGACGTCTCGGGCCTGGAGGTCGTGCCGACCACCGAGGACTCGTTGATCGATCCCTCCTCGGTCTACGGGATCACCAAGCACACCCAGGAGGCGCTGATCAGGAACGTGGCGCCCACGATCGGCATCGCGCCGGTGGCGCTGCGGTACCAGAACGTCTACGGTCCGGGCCAGTCGCTGAGCAACCCCTACACGGGGATCCTGTCGATCTTCTCCACGCTCATCCGCCAGGGTCGCGAGATCAACATCTTCGAGGACGGCGAGGAGAGTCGCGACTTCGTCTTCATCGACGACGTCGTGAGGGCCACCGCGACCGCCGCGCTCGACCCGCGGGCGGACGGCGAGGTGCTCAACGTGGGCAGTGGCGTCGCCACCACGGTCAACACGGTGGTCGCCGAGCTGCAGCGCGCCTTCGGCACGCAGGTGCCCACGCGGGTGAGCGGGAACTACCGGCTCGGCGACATCCGGCACAACGTGGCCGACCTGACGCGGATCTCGCAGGTGCTGGGCTTCGCCCCCGAGGTGAGCTTCGCGGAGGGCGTCGACGCCTTCGTCGGCTGGGTCCGGGCGCAGGAGCTCACCGACGGCGGCTACGAGTCGTCGCTGGAGGAGATGAAGCGGAAGAACCTCCTCAAGTGAGCACGGGCCGCGCACTCCTGGTGAGTCCGGCGTTCTTCGGCTACGAGCGGGACATCGCCGCGGAGCTGGAGCGCCAGGGGTGGGACACCGTCTTCGTCGACGAGCGACCGTCGAACAGCGCCCTGATGCGCGCGGTGATCCGGGTGCGGCGCTCGCTGCTGGGACGGCTCATCCAGGCGCACTACCGGTCCACGCTCGACCGGCTGCGTCGCGAACGGTTCGACCTCGTCGTGGTGATCAAGGGCGAGGTGGTCCCGGCGTGGTTCCTGCGCGAGCTGCGGGCGCTCAACCCCGGCGCCGCCTTCGTGTTCTACGCCTACGACGCCGTGGGCAACTCGCCCAACTGCCTCGGCCTGCTCGACCAGTTCGACGCCCGGCTCAGCTTCGACCGCGACGACGTGGAGGCCCACGCGGGCTTCGGCTACCTGCCGCTGTTCCACACGCCCGAGTTCCGGCCGCTCCCGGCCGAGCAGGCGGCGGGGAGCCGGCGCCACCGCTGGGCCTTCGTGGGCACGCTGCACAGCGGCCGCTACGCGTTCGTCCGGCGCCTGATCGGCGACGGCGAGGGCGACTTCACGTTCTTCTACGTCCAGGCGCGGTGGTACTTCGCGCTGACCAAGTACGTCACGCGCGAGAACCGCAGCGTGCCGTGGCGCGACGTGTCGTTCACCCCGCTCACCCGGGCGCAGATCGCCGAGGTGTTCCGCCACTCGGTGGCCGTCCTGGACATGCAGCGGCCGGGCCAGTCCGGACTCACGATGCGGACGCTCGAGGTGCTGGCGTCCGGCTCGATCCTCGTCACCACGAACCCGTCGATCGCGCAGGAGCCGTTCTACGACCCGCGTCGCGTCGTGATCCTCCCGGACGAGGGGCGGACCACCGACGCCGCGCAGCTGCTCGCCGACGTCGTCGCCGCGGGCGCACCGGCGGGCGCTCCGCCGGGGTTCGAGGCCTACTCGCTCGAGTCGTTCGTCCGCCAGCTGGTCGCCGCGGGCGTCGCAGGCGAGCGGCCCGGGAGCGGGCGGTCAGACCGGGTCGAGTGACCCGGCCGTCTCCGCCGGCTGTCTCCGTCGGGCCTGGTCCCGAGCCGTGATCGCGATCAGCACCGCCATCGCGAGCGTCGCGGGCGGGTCGTTGAGGCTGTTCTGGAGGAAGAAGTTCAGGCAGAAGCCGAGGGCGCCGAGGTACCAGAACTTCTCGCCCAGGGTCCACTCGGTCTCCAGCGCGATCCGCAGGTTCGAGAGCGCCAGCCAGCACCAGTACGCGAACAGCGCGAGCCCGAGGATGCCGAATCGGTAGCCGAGGTGGGCCGGGCCGACGTGGAGGTAGTAGACGTCGCCGCTGACGCCGTCGAGCGACCGCGTGATCGGGTGCCAGAGCGCCCCGGCGCCGCGCCCGAGCAGTGTCTGGGCCGGGGTGTTGAGGTGCTCGACGTGGTAGATGATGTCGTCGACCTCGCGGAAGCGGCCCATCAGCGAGTCGTCGGCACCGCCGGAGAGCAGGGAGAACCGGCTGTCGTCGAAGAACGACGCGAGCCAGCCCACGCTGATGACGCCCAGCTGCTGCAGGAACACCACCGTGACCGTCGCGATGCCCAGCAGGTACATGACGGCGACGTTGCTGGCCCAGGCCAGCACGACGAAGATGATGCCCAGCGCGAACTGGGTGCGGTTCCCCGACGTCAGGCCGAGCACCAGCATCGCCGCCAGGAGCGCGATGGCCAGCCCGCGACGCGGAGCGGTCTTCGCGTGGCGGGCGAACAGCGACAGGCCGCCGAGCATCATGAAGTACGGCGGGTCCCACCGCCCGCCCCAGTAGTACGCGGGCCGCAGGTTCACCGCCGCGGCGACGTAGGCCACCACGGCGATCACGATGTAGACGCCGACGAACCAGGCCACGAACCGCGTGTCGGTCAGCTCGTCGAGGAAGGTGGACGCCACCACCATGCACAGCAGGAAGAACAGCAGCAGCCCGATGTCACTGACGACGTAGCGGGCCACGAAGTCAGGCCGGAACGGGATCATCACCAGCCCGGTGACCATGCACGCCACCACGAGCATCTCGGCCTTGCGCGAGATGGGCTGCGCGGAGCGGCGCGACAGGACGAGTGCCGCGACGAAGCACGCCGCGACGATCCCCAGGAACAGGGTGGCGCTCGGCACGGCCTTGGGCCCCGACGCGTCGTTGAGGTCCCATGCCGCCAGACCGAGCAGCACGAGCATCGCGGCAGACTCCTTGCCTCCGCGCATCAGAATCGCAGCTGCTCCGGATCGCGCAGCGCAGCGTTCGTGCGCAGCAGGTGGCCGGCCCGTCCCATCAGACGGTCATGGTCCAGCAGCCACCACTGCGACTCCGCGACCGCCGCCGCGACGCCGTCGTCGAAGCGGGTCCCGATCTGCCGCGCGGGGACCCCGGCGACGATCGAGTACGGCGCGACGTCGCGGGTCACCACCGACGCGGCACCGATCACGGCGCCGTCGCCGATCGTGACGCCCGCCTGGATGATCGAGTTCGACCCGATCCAGACGTCGTTCCCGATCGTGGTGTCGGTCGTCTCGACGTTGTAGTGGCGGCGCTCGACCTCGCGGTCGATCACGTAGAACGGGTAGGTCGACAGGCCGTCGAAGCGGTGCGCCTGTCCCGACGAGAAGACCTTCACGTCGCGGCCGATCGAGCAGTACCGGCCGATCGTGATCGAGCTGAGGACCGCGCGGATCTCGGAGCGGCCGCCGATGTAGGTGTAGTCCCCGATCGTGACGGGCCCGGAGATCTTGCAGTCGTGCGCGACGCGTCGGTGGCCGGCGGGCTCGCCCAGCTTCCACCGGGTGATCAGGCGGTGGGCGAGCAGCTTGGCCGCGGCGCGGTCAGGGATCCTCACGTCAGCTCCTCGGACTCGAGTCGATCTTCGGTCGTGTCGCCGGCCTCGGCTCCCGCGGCGGGAGTCGCCGGGCTGCGCAGGTAGAGCCACGCGAGCTGCAGCCGGCTGGTGACGATGGGGATGGCGAACGCCCACGCCGCGCCGGTGAGACCGTACTGCGCGACCAGGATCGGGCTCAAGCCCAGCGAGAGCACCAGGAGCGTGGCGGACGTGATGTTGAGCAGGCGCCGCTGGCCCGCCAGGACGGCGCGCGTCTCGAGGTAGAAGCAGGCGACGTTGATCGACTGCGCGATCAGGATGATCAGCACGATCGACTCGATCTGGCCGAACTCGGACCCGAACAGGGCCGAGAGCAGGTCCCCCTGCCAGGCGATGAGCAGGGAGATCGCCAGCCACGGGAGCGCGAGCCAGCAGGTGTGTCGCACGTGGGCGCGCCGGGCGTCGGGATCTAGGCCCTCGCCGTGCACGGCCTGGCGCACCACGATGCTCTTGATGATCACGCCGGAGGCCCCGATGATCATCGAGACCCGCAGCGCCGCGTTGTAGACGCCGGCCTCCTCGGTCAGTCCGTACCAGCCCAGGAGCTGCAGGGGGATGAGCGCGAAGATCCCGTTGGTGACCGTCAGCGCGCCGAAGGCGGTGACGCCGCTGATCGCCTCCCGGAACCCGCGGGGACGCAGGGGGTTCTCGCGGCTGCGCACGAAGGTGGGCAGCAGCAGGAGCAGGAACGTCGGCACCATGAGGGCCACGCCGACCGCGACGGCGGTCGTGTCCGGAGTCCTGCCGGCCAGCTCGGAGACGACCAGGACGGCCCACAGCCAGATCGACCAGACGCTCGTCTCGAGGAAGATCGAGAGGCCGGCCGCCCCCTTCGCGCGGCAGTAGGCCGTGGTGAGCCAGAGCAGGTTGAGGCCGAGCACCGCGCACAGCAGCAGCGGCAGGTCGAGGCCGCCGAGGAGCCTCTCGGAGACCTCGGGCGCGATGATCTCGAGTGCGAGGAGCAGGGCACCGGCCCCGAGGAGCATCGCCAGCACGGCCCACGCGGTCGAGGCGAGGTATGAGGCGTCGGAGCGGTCGCGTCCGTCGCGGTGGGCGATCTGCTCGGTGAGGTACGGCTCGGCGCCGAGCCGGGTCAGGACGCTGAGGATCGTCAGGGTCGAGACGAGCACGAAGAAGGTGCCGGAGAACTCGGCTCCGTGGACGCGGGCCACGTACACCGCCAGGCCGCCGGCGATGACCGCGCCGGCGACGCGCACGCCGATCAGCGTGGTGACGCCGAGCAGTCGGCGCAGTGCCCCGGGTGCCACGGTCTACTCCTGGGCCGACGGGGGAGCGGCGCGGCGATCAGACATGGGCGCGGAGCCAGTCCACCTCGGCCGCACGCTCGGCCTCGAGGAAGTCCGGATCGAGCGTCACGGGGTGCTTGCGGATGTCGCCGCAGCCGACCCGGTCGAACAGCGCCGATCGGGGCGAGGGGGTGAAGAGCATGGCCGGCGTGCCGTACGCGAGCGAGATGACGCACGCGTGCACGCGGTCCGCGAGGGTGAGCTGCGAGTTCGCGTAGGTCGTGAAGTACGTCCACGGCTCGTCCGAGGCGATCGCGTTGGAGTGTTGGTAGATCTTGTAGGTCATGTGCGGGTTGAAGCGGTGCTCGGGCCGCACCACGACCCGCCCGTTGAGCGTCTCGGGCAGCGACCGGCGGTCGATCAGGTGACCCAGGTAGGCCTGCACCTTCGAGCGGTGGGCCAGCTTGGACGTCATGGACGGGGTCCGGAGGCTCCAGGTCGCGCCGTCCGCCTCGAACTGCACCTCCGCGTCCTGCGTCGGCGCTCCGATCTCGATCGTCGGCTCGGGATAGCGGTCGAAGTTGAACGTGTAGTAGTCCAGCCCCGTCGTGCGGATCGGGGTGTACGACTTCGGCGCGAAGAAGGCGCTGTCGAGGCCGTTGTGCAGCGGCGCGTCGAGCCCCCAGGAGGCGAGGATGTCGTGCGAGCGGCCGTCGCGGGTGACGATGAACTCGGGCGGGAACTCCGTGAGGAACTGCCGTGCCGCGTTCAGCTCGACGTCGGTGAACTTGAAGAACGCGGCGCCCAGCAGCGCGTAGCGGCCCCCGCGAGCGGTGAGCGCCGACAGCGTGGGTCCCCACAGCCTGCCGATGTGCTGGGACAGGACCGGGCCCTGCAGGACCATGCGCTCGACGTCGAGGTACTTCAGGAACTCGATGTCGTTCGCCGGGTTGCCCTTCGACGCGTCGTGGAAGGTGCGGTAGCCGGGCTGGTCCTGGATGAAGGCCACGGCACCCTCGCCGTAGACCTGGTCCAGGATCCACCGGCCGCCCATGTTGAAGAAGGCGTTGCCGATGTTCTGGCCCCAGAAGCCGCTGACCAGCGCCACGGTCGGCGCCGTCGAGGACGGATGCGCGTGAGAATTCATGGACCCCCCTGATCCCGCGCCGGCGGCCCGAAGGACCGGTGGCGTCGCCCCCAGCCTACCGACGTCTTCACTCGTGCCTCACGGGCACCATCGGACTCAGCTCCGGCGCCGGACCGTCTCTCGCTTCTGCTCGTCGACGGCCTGCTCGTAGGCGGTCACGAGGGCCTGGATCGTCAGCGGTTTGAAGCGCTCGATCATCGACGTGATGATCTCGGGCGGCTGGCCCGACGACGTGAGGTAGGGCCACACCTGGGTGCGGAAGAGGGCGGTCAGCTCGTCGGCCAGCGCGGTGCCGTGGGCGAGGATGAGCTTGCGGGCCGCGTGGGCGGCGTCGATCGGCAGCTCCGCGTCGAGGAAGCCCATGCCGACGGCCAGGTGGGCCGGCGCGAGGCGGAAGACGTCCTCGTCCGGCGTGGGCTCGATGACGCCCAGGGCGATCAGCAGCTCGAGATCCTCGTCGGAGAGCTCGCGCCCGGCCCGCTTCTCCAGCGCGGGGCGCTCCAGGGTCTCGGGCAGCTCGGGCATCCACGGCGCGAGCAGGGTGCGGTGCAGGGCCACCTGGTCGGGTCCCGCGTCGGCGGGGATCTTCTCCAGGTAGCCCTCGATCGCCTGGAGCGTGAAGCCATGGGCCTGCAGCTCGCGCACGAGCTCGAGGCGGACGATGTGGTCGGCGCCGTAGTAGCCGTTGCGCCCTTCACGTCGCGGCGGCGGGATCAGGCCGCGGCCGGCGTAGAACCGCACGGTCCGCACGGACATGCCGACCCGCTCGGCCAGCTGCTCGATGCCGATCGACTCGGGGGCGTCGTTCACGGTCACGAGACTAGCCCCGATCCGGACGGGTGCTGTCCTACGCTCGGCCCATGGAAGAGCCCCGGCCCCGGGTGCCCCGCGCCGTGCTCGTGCTCGCCGTGCTCTACGTCGTGCTGGCCGCCGCGATCGGCCTGTGGCCGCGCCACGTCGACTCCGGGCTCGGCGTCGAGGCCTGGCCGCTCACCACCACGATCGCCGACGTGCTCTCCGTGCCGGCCTCGCGGGTGGTCGACGGTGCCGAGGTCCTGGCCAACACGCTGTTCTTCGTCCCGGTCGGTGCGGTGGTGGCCGTGGCGCTGCCTCGGGCCTCGGTGCTGCTCGCCGTCGCCGCCGGCCTCGCGATCGCCGTCGTGATCGAGCTGGTGCAGGGTCTCGGACCCCTCGACCGGACTGCGTCGCTCCTCGACGTGGTCGCCGACGTGGCGGGCGCGGTGCTCGGGTTCGGAGCCGTGCGGGCCGCATCGAGCGGCTCCCCGGCGGCCCGTGCGGCCGTCGCGATGCTCGCCGCCGTCGTGCTCGTGGTGCTCGGCGTGCTCCTGGCCGGCCTGGTGATCCCGGGGGACTGAGGCCGTTCGCAGGCGTGGATTCCACTTGCCTGCAATGAAATACTGGGGGTATGTGGCGACTCTGACAGTAATGGTGTCAGAATCATCGCCAACGCTTCCATCCGTTGTGAGGACATCCATGACCGAGGCATTCATCTACGACGCCATCCGTACCCCCCGCGGGCGCGGCAAGAAGAACGGGTCGCTCCACGAGGTCAAGCCGATCTCGCTGGTCACCGGCCTGCTCGACGAGATCAAGGTGCGCAACCCCGACCTCGACCCGAACCAGGTCGACGACGTCGTCCTCGGCGTCGTGTCGCCCGTGGGCGACCAGGGCGCCGACATCGCCCGCACCGCCGTGCTCGCCGCCGGCTTCGGCCAGCAGGTCGCCGGCGTGCAGCTCAACCGCTTCTGCGCCTCGGGCCTGGAGTCGGTCAACCAGGCCGCCTCGCGCGTGAAGTCCGGCTGGGAGGACCTGATCATCGCCGGCGGCGTCGAGTCGATGAGCCGCGTGCCCATGGGCTCCGACGGCGGCGCCTGGGCGATGGACCCCAAGACCTCGCTCGACACCGGCTTCGCGCCGCAGGGCATCGGCGCCGACCTCATCGCCACGATCGAGGGCTACAGCCGCGAGGACGTCGACACGTTCGCCGCGGAGTCGCAGGCCCGGGCGGCCAAGGCGATCGCCAACGGCTACTTCGACAAGTCGATCGTGCCGGTCAAGGACCTCAGCGGTCTGACGATCCTCGACCACGACGAGTTCGTGCGCGAGGGCACCACGGTCGAGTCCCTGTCGGGCCTCAAGCCGTCGTTCGCCGACATCGGCGACCTCGGTGGCTTCGACGCCGTCGCGCTCCAGCGCTACGTCGACGTGGACAAGATCAACCACGTCCACCACGCCGGCAACAGCTCGGGCATCGTCGACGGCGCCTCGCTGGTCCTGATCGGCAACGAGAACGCCGGTGCGCGCCACGGCCTCACGCCGCGCGCCCGCATCGTCTCGACCGCCGTCATCGGCTCCGAGCCCACGATCATGCTGACGGGCCCCGGCCCCGCGTGCCGCAAGGCGCTGGACAAGGCCGGCCTGTCGATCGAGGACATCGACCTGCTCGAGATCAACGAGGCGTTCGCCGCCGTCGCGCTCAAGCTCATGCGCGACCTCGACGACTTCCCGCACGACCGCACCAACGTCAACGGCGGCTCGATCGCGATGGGCCACCCGCTGGGTGCCACCGGCGCGATGATCCTGGGCACCCTCGTCGACGAGCTGGAGCGCCGCGAGAAGCGCTACGGCCTGGCCACGCTGTGCATCGGCGGCGGCATGGGCATCGCGACCATCGTCGAGCGCATCTGATCCGTCCGACCCCAGACCACGAAGGAATACGTATGACTGCAACCGACGCGGTGCGCTACGAGGTCGAGAACGGCATCGTCACCCTGACGATCGACGACCCGAACCAGAGCGCCAACACGATGAACGAGACCTACCGCGCCTCCATGGAGGCGGCGGTGAACCGTCTCGCCGACGAGATCGCCCAGGACGGCGACGCCATCAAGGGCGTCGTCATCACCAGCGCGAAGAAGACCTTCTTCGCCGGCGGCGACCTCAAGCTGATGACCCAGGCCACCCCGGACGACGCCCAGACGCTGTTCGACAACGTCGAGTCGATCAAGGCCACGCTGCGCCAGCTCGAGACGATCGGCAAGCCCGTCGTCGCGGCGATCAACGGCGCCGCCCTCGGTGGCGGCCTCGAGATCGCGCTGGCGTGCCACCACCGCATCGCGGCGGAGGGTCGCTACGAGATCGGCCTGCCCGAGGTCACCCTCGGCCTGCTGCCCGGTGGCGGCGGCGTCACCCGCACCACCCGCATGTTCGGCATCCAGGACGCGCTGATGAACGTCCTGCTGCAGGGCCAGCGCAACCAGCCCGAGAAGGCGCTCAAGATCGGCCTGATCGACGAGATCGTCCCCGCCGACGAGCTGCTGTCCGCGGCGCGTGCGTGGGTCGAGGCCAACGCCGGCAACGAGGAAGCGGCCACCCAACCGTGGGACCGTCACGGTCACAAGATCCCCGGCGGCACGCCCAGCAACCCCAAGCTGGCGGCCTTCCTGCCCAGCTTCCCGGCCAACCTCAAGAAGCAGCTCAAGGGCGCGCCGTACATCGCGCCGCGCCACATCATGAGCGCCGTCGTCGAGGGTGCCCAGGTCGACTTCGACACCGCCAGCCGGATCGAGTCGCGCTACCTGGTCAACCTGCTGATCGGCCAGCAGTTCAAGAACATGACGCAGGCGTTCTTCTTCGACCTCGGCGCGATCAACGCCGGTGGGTCGCGCCCCGAGGGCGTCGCCGAGCGCAAGGCCGAGAAGCTGGCCATCCTGGGCGCCGGCATGATGGGCGCGGGCATCGCCTACGAGGCGGCGCGCGCGGGCATCGAGGTCGTCCTGAAGGACGTCAGCGTCGAGGCCGCCGAGAAGGGCAAGAGCTACTCCGACAACCTGCTGACCAAGCAGGTCGAGCGGGGTCGCCTCACGGCTGAGAAGAAGGACCAGATCCTGGCCCGCATCCAGCCGACGGCCGACTACGCCGACCTCGCCGGCTGCGACTTCGTCGTCGAGGCCGTCTTCGAGTCGGTCGAGCTCAAGCACAGCGTCTTCGCCGAGCTCGAGCCGATCGTCAACGGCGACGCCCTGCTGGGCTCGAACACGTCGACGCTGCCGATCACCACCCTCGCCGACGGCGTCCAGCGTCCCGAGGACTTCATCGGCATCCACTTCTTCAGCCCGGTCGACAAGATGCAGCTCGTCGAGATCATCGTGGGCGAGAAGACGTCGGACGAGGCCCTGGCCCGCGCGATCGACTTCACGAAGCAGATCCGCAAGATCCCGATCGTCGTCAACGACAGCCGCGGCTTCTTCACCTCGCGCGTGTTCGGCACGCTCGTGATGGAGGGCGTCGAGATGCTCGCCGAGGGCGTCGACCCGGTCACGATCGAGCGCGCCGCGCAGCTGGCCGGCTTCCCGGGCCAGCCGCTCGCGATGTCCGACGAGGTCTCGCTGACGCTGCAGCAGAAGATCGAGGGCGAGGCCCGCAAGGCCGCCGCGGCCGAGGGCAAGGAGCTGCCCGTCACGCCCGCGTCCGAGGTCGTCAACAAGCTGGTCGAGCTCGGTCGTCCGGGCAAGGCGGCCGGCGCCGGCTTCTACGAGTACCCCGAGGGCGGCAAGAAGTTCCTGTGGCCCGAGCTGTGGAACCTGTTCGTCAAGGACGATGTGGACGTGCCGCTCGAGGACATCAAGGAGCGCCTCACGTTCATCATGGCGATCGAGACGGTCCGCTGCTTCGAGGAGGGCGTCATCCGCCAGGTGGCCGACGCCAACATCGGCTCCATCTTTGGCATCGGCTTCCCGCCGGTCCACGGTGGCGCGCTGCAGTACGTGAACGGCTACGAGTCCGCCACGGGCGAGATCGGCGTCAAGGCGTTCGCCGAGCGCGCCCAGGAGCTGGCCGAGAAGTACGGCGAGCGGTTCACCCCGCCCGCGCTGCTGCTCGAGAAGGCCGAGAAGGGCGAGAAGTTCGCCTGATCGCACTCCGCATGATGACGAAGCCCCGGTCCACCTGGACCGGGGCTTCGTCGTGGGTGGGTCAGACGGCGCCGTCCTTGGCCACGACGGCCCTGACGGTGCGCACCAGGATCTGCAGGTCGCCCATGAGGGTCCAGTTCTCGACGTAGTGCATGTCCAGGGCGATCGCCTCCTCCCACGAGAGGTTCGAGCGGCCGGAGACCTGCCACAGGCCGGTCATGCCGGGGCGCACCCGCAGGCGCCGCCGGGCCGTCTGGTCGTAGAGCGCGACCTCCCCCTCGCGCTGGGGGCGGGGGCCCACGAGGCTCATGTCGCCGTGCAGGACGTTGAGCAGCTGCGGCAGCTCGTCGATCGAGTACCGGCGGATGAACCGCCCCACCCCGGTGATGCGGGGGTCGTTCTCGACCTTGAACAGCGGCTGGCCGGCGGTGCCCTGCTCCTCGAGCAGCCGGGCGAGGTCGGCGTCGGCGCCCACGCGCATGGACCGGAACTTGATCATCTGGAACGGCTCGCCGTCGCGGCCGATCCGCTCCTGGCGGTAGAACACCGGACCCGGGCTGGAGAGCTTGATCGCGGCGGCCGTGGCGAGCAGGATCGGCGAGCTCAGCAGCAGGATCGCCATCGCGCCGCACCAGTCGAAGACCAGCTTCGGCCAGTTCCCGGCCTCGGCGTAGGTGGGCTCCTTCACGGCCACGAACGGCATCCCGGCCACCTCGCGCATGCCGATGCGCGAGCCGGCCACCGCCACGAGATTGGGTGACACGAGCATCTCGATGCCGGCGGACTCCAGCTCCCACGTGAGGTCCCGCAGCCCGTGGTGCCCGAGCTCGTCGGTGGCCGAGACGATCACCGCGTCCGCGCCGGCCATCTTGACCGCCGACTTCAGCGAGCGCGCCTGGCCCATGATGGGGACGAAGTTCTCGCCGACCCGCAGCCACTGGCTCTCGGTGGCGTGGACCGGCCGCCAGACCCCGGTCACCCGGAGGCCCTCGGCGGGATGGTTCGTGAACCAGCCGGCGATCTCACGGGCGTTCTCGGGCTGGCCCACGACGAGGACGTTCTCGACCAGGCGGCCGCGCAGGATCTCGCGGCGGCGCCACCGTCGCCAGATGCGTCGGGTGAACAGCAGCCCGATCAGCCCGAGGGGAAACGCGATGGCCAGGTAGCCGCGCGAGAGGTTGAAGTTCATCAGCAGCGTGACGATCGCGATGACGCCGAACACCGTGACCGTGACGTGCACGATCCGCTGGTACTCGTCGGCGGACCCGAGGACGTTGCGGTTGCGCGTGCCACCCAGGCGGAGGGCGAGCCACCAGCCGAACGTCAGGAGCACGCCGAACTTGGTGTAGCCCAGTCCGAGCTGGGGACCGATCGTGCCGGCATTGCCACCGAGCCAGATGTACTCCGACGAGATGATGACGACGAGCAGCACGAGCAGGTCGGTGACCGCGACGCGGCGTGCGTACTGACGGCGGGCAGCGCGAGTCCCCTCGGCCTTGAACAGCCGAGGCCAGGTGAGGCCCCCCGATGGGCCAATGATCCCGATGGACCGGTCGTCCACAGCCACAGGAGTCACGATAGGGGCGTTTGGGTGCGGCGGCGTACACGGGTCTCACCCCTTGGGCCATATGACCCTGGTTCCGAAGAACTATCGGGCGATGGTTCGACAGACTGGTAAGTAACTGTTTACATTTGCAGGGCGTCACCATTCTGTTGGTCGCTTCGAGGGGAACCCACCACATGTTCGTGAAACTGCTCCGACCCATCTCCTACGTCCTGGGCCTGGGGGCGCTGCTGCTGCTGGCCCTCGCCACCCCGGCCACCTCCGAGGGATACGGCGATCCCGCGATCGTCACCGACGGTGACGGCACCACCGTCGTCCAGCCGGGCGAGCCGTTCTCGGTCTCGTTCTCCTCCAACGTCGAGTGCTCGTGGTCCGCCCGCTTCAACGGCGACACGGCCCCCGGCGCCATCGGCTTCGACTACACCGCCACCTTCGACGCGCCGACCGATCCCGGCACGTACGAGGGCACGGTCGTCTGCCGCTACTCCACGGCGGGTCCGTTCCGTCCGATCGCCTACAGCGCCGACGCCACGCAGGCCGCCGCGCGTGACCAGGTGACGACGCAGACCTTCACCGTCGTGGTGGACGGCGACGCCGCTGCCGGCGACGACGAGGGCGCCGGCGACGACAGCGCGGCCTCGGCCGACAACGGCGCGCTCGCGGACACGGGCGGCTCCAACTGGGAGCTGCTCGCTCTCGGTGCCGGCCTCGTCGTGATCGGCGGCGGCGTGGCCGTCGCGGCTCGTCGCCGCAAGTCCGCCTGACCGCAGTGGGCACGTCGGCGAGCCGGTCCGCCCGGCACGTCGGACGGCGGCGGCCGTGGTGAACCGCATCTCCCGCAGGTCCGCAGTCCTGTGGCTCTCGATCGGATTCGCCCTGGCCGTCGCCGGCTTCGCCCTCGTGCCGTTCGTGCTCGAGGCGAGGTCCGTGGCTTCGAGCCTGGTGCGCGCCCAGGACAGCGCGGTGGCCCTGAAGCAGCAGATGGCCTCGGGCGACGCCGACGGTGCCGCGGTGACCCTGCGCCGGATGCAGGCCGACACCGAGCGGGCGCACCGGGTCAGCCGGGGCGGCACGTGGGACCTGGCCTCTCGGGTCCCGTGGCTGGGCCGCAACGTCGAGGCCGTGCAGGTGACCTCCGCGGCCATCGACGACATCGCCGTGCGTGGTCTCCCGCCACTGGTGGAGGCGGGCTCGGCCCTGTCCGTCGACAGCTTCCGCCCCAGCGACGGCCGCCTCGACGTGAAGACGCTCGGCACGATGGCGCCCGCGGTCTCCACGGCCGGCGACGTCCTGGGCGAGAACGCCGAGCGGATCCGCCGGATCGAGGCGGAGGGGCTGGTGGGTCCCCTCGTGCGCCCCGTGCTGGAGCTCCAGCGCCAGGTCGAGGACGCGAACCGGTCGGCCGATGCCGCCGACCGCGTGATGCGGCTCGCGGTGCAGTCGCTCGGCGTCGAGGGCGCCCAGCACTACCTGCTGGCCTTCCAGACCAATGCCGAGATCCGCTCCACGGGTGGCCTCGCGGGTGCCTTCGTCCTGCTGCGGACCGAGAACGGCCGGATCACGCTGAGCGAGCAGTCGGCGGCCGGCGACCTCAACCTGGCCGCCGACGGCACCCGGCTGCCCGACGCCAGGCTGAGCCGCGACGAGCGGGCGGCGTTCGGCACGATCATGGGTCACGACGTGCGCTCGACGAACATCAGCCCGGACTTCCCTCGGGTGGCGTCCATCTGGGCGGGACGCGCCGAGCGGACCTACGACGTCGACATCGACGGCGTGATCAGCCTCGACGCCGTCGCGCTGTCCTACGTGCTGCGGGGGATCGGGGCGATCGAGGTCGACGGCGACCGCCTCACCGCCGACAACGCGATGTCGCGCCTGCTCAACGGCGTCTACGTCGACCACGAGGATCCCGAAGACCAGAACGAGTACTTCGAGACCGCCACCGGCCGTACCTTCCAGGCCGTCATGAACGGCAGCGGCAACTGGGTCAAGATCGTCCGGGCGCTCTCGGAGGCCGCCTCGGAGCGCCGGGTCCAGATCTGGTTCCGCGACCCCGAGCGGCAGCAGGTCATCGCGCGGACGCCCGTCGCGGGCGAGGTCGCCCAGCCCGGTTCGTCACCGTACGTCGGCCTCTACATCACCGACTCCTCGCAGTCGAAGATGCAGTACCACCTGCGCTACGACACGCGCGTGAAGGCGACGACGTGCTCCGCCGATCGCAGCCAGGTGATCGTCGTGACCACCTCGTTCCGCAACCAGTTCAGCGGGAACCCGGAGAAGGCGCCGCAGTCGGTGACGGGCCGCGGCAACCGCACGCAGAAGGGCAACCAGCTCCTGACCTACCGCCTGCTGGCGCCGCGGGGCGGACAGGTCGTGGGCTTCACGATCGACGGCACCGACAAGCCGCTCGCCTCCAGCGACGTCACCTACCAGGAGCGCGCGGTGCAGTACGGCACCCTCACCATCGCGCCCGGGGACGAGATCTCGGTGACGTGGCGGGTGCGCACCGCGCCGGGCGCCGACGCGGACGCGCGGTACTTCGAGACCCCGGGCATCGCCACGTCGAGCAACGACGTCAAGGTGCCGAGCGCATGTTCCTAGCCGCCGAAGGCCGCCACGATCGCGGTGACCGCGCCACCGGCGCGCTCGGCGACCTCCGCATGCACGGCCGGGGGACGCCCGATCGGGTCCTGCAGGTCGGTGTCGGCCGGGCCCTGCGTGCGCAGCCCTGCGGCCGCCCTGACGATGTCGTCGACGCCGCCGGTCTCCGCGAGCTGGGCCAGGGCGGCGAACTCCAGCACCGTGAAGGTCCGGCGCAGCGCGCGGGGGTCGAGGTCGAGGACGTCGGCGCGGTGCGCCCGCGTCGCGGTCAGCGCGAGGTCGGCCCCGAGCACGAGGTCGCGCGTCAGCTGCTGCGCCGTGCGCTGCGGGACGGGCACGCCGCGGGCGCGCAGCTGGTCGGCGGAGTCCGGATCCATCGGGCGGCCGCGAGGCGCCCGGACACCCGCGCTGTCGATGGTGAAGAGTTGGGGATCGAGCCGGTGCCCGAGCATCGCGGCGACCATCGGGGAGCGACAGACGTTCGCCGTGCAGACGACGAGGATGCGGTGGCCCACGCGGTGCAGCCTAGCCCCGGCTCCCGCACGCCCGACCCGCTCGACCTCGGCACCAGTTCCCGTTCCGCCACCAGGAGGCCCGCATGGACGTGAAGGACTACCTGCGCATCGCGCGCGACCGGTGGTTGCTGGTCGCGTGCGTGGTGCTGCTGACCCTCGCGGCCACCGCCGTCTACACGGTCTCGATCACGCCGCAGTACCAGTCGACCGCGCGGCTCTTCGTCAAGACGCCGCAGAGCGCCGACGGCGGCGAGCTGCAGCAGGGCGGCCAGTTCAGCCAGCAGCGGGTGAAGTCCTACGCGACCCTGATCCGCGGCGAGGAGGTGGCCAGCCGCGTCGTGGAGAAGCTGCGCCTCGAGGAGACCCCGCAGCAGCTGATGGACCGCATCGAGACGAGCGTCGAGCTGGACACGGTCGTGCTGTCGGTCTCGGTCAGCGACCCCTCGCCGGAGCGCGCCCAGGAGCTCACCCAGACCGTTGCCGAGACGTTCGCCGGCTACGTCCGCGAGCTGGAGACCCCCGACGGCCAGGAGGACGCGCCGGTGAAGGCGTCGATCGTCGATCGCGCCACCGTGTCGGACTCGCCGGTCTCGCCCCAGCCCCTCCTCAACCTCGGGCTCGCCCTCGTGCTGGGACTGCTGCTCGGCTTCGGCCTGGCCATCCTGCGCGAGCTCATGGACAACGGGATCCGGACCCAGGAGGACATCACGGCCGTCTCCGGCCGCGAGGTGCCCGTGCTCGGCGACATCAACTTCGACCGCGACGCCGTGAAGGAGCCGCTCGTGCGCGGGCGGTCCGGCCACGATCCACGCGTGGAGGCGTTCCGCGTCCTGCGCACGAACCTGCAGTTCATCGACGCCGGCACGAGCCACAAGTGCTACGTCGTCACCAGCGCCGTGCCGTCGGAGGGCAAGTCCACGACCGCCGCGAACCTCGCCCAGGTGATCGCCGACAGCGGCCAGCGCGTGCTGCTCGTGGAGGCCGACCTGCGCCGCCCGAAGCTCGCGGAGTACCTGAAGCTCGAGGGCAGCGTCGGCGTGACGACGATCCTGCTCGGCCGCGTCGACCCCGAGGACGCCATCCAGAAGGTCAGCGGGACGCTCGACCTGCTGCCGTCGGGCCGCATCCCGCCGAACCCCGCGGAGCTGCTCGGGTCGCCCGAGATGCTGAAGCTCATCGAGCGGCTGCGCCAGGACTACGACATCGTCCTCATCGACGCCCCGCCGCTGCTGCCCGTGACCGACGCCGCTCCGCTGGCCGCCGCGACCGACGGCGCGATCATGGTCATCAAGCACGGATCCACCACCACCGACCAGTACGCGTCGGCCCTGGACCGCCTCTCCAGCGTGGACGCGCGCCTGTGCGGCGCCGTCGTCACGATGTCCCCGAAGCCGAGGAAGCGCCGGCGCGGATACGGCTACGGATACGGCTATGGATACGGGTACGGCTACGAGCCGGAGACCGCGCGCCGGGCCCGGAAGCGGTCGCTGCTCCGCGACCGTGGCGACGCCTCCGTCTGATGTGACCTTGGTGATGTCGGGTTCGTTTGGCGTGCGGCGGGAGGGGTTCGGTGTCTACCGTCGGTGACATGACCCCCCTCGTCCTGCACGACCGCGAGATCACCGTCGCCCTGTCGCACCACGGGGCGGAGCCCGTATCGATCCGCGACCAGGACGACCACGAGTACCTCTGGTCGGGCGACGATCCGTGGCGTCGCCACGCCCCCGTGCTGTTCCCCGTCATCTGCCGGGTGCCCGACGACCGCATCCGGGTGGGCGACGAGACGTTCCCGATGCCCCAGCACGGCTTCGCCCGCGATCGCGAGTGGAGCGTGGTCGACAGCGCCCACGATCGTGCGTCCTTCGTGCTGGTCGCCGACGAGGAGACGCGGCGGTACTACCCCTTCGACTTCGCGCTGGCGGTGACCTACTCGGTGGAGGGGCGCAGCCTCTCGGTGCAGTACACCGTGGAGAACCGCGGCGACGAGCCGATGCCGTTCGACCTCGGCTCCCATCCGGCGTTCGTCTGGCCGCTCGAGGACGACCAGCCCCGCTCGATGCACCAGGTCCGGTTCGACGAACCCGAGACGGCCCCCGTGCGCCGTGTCGTCGACAACCTGCTCACCGACGAGCGCTTCGACAACCCCGCCTGGGACCGCGTGATGACGCTCAACGACGCCTGGTTCACCGACGGCGCCGTGATCATGCCGGAGGTCGCCAGTCGCGGCCTCGTCTACTCCTCCGGGGCCGGTCGCCAGGTGCGGCTGACGTGGGAGGGGTTCACCGGGATCACGCTGTGGTCGGTGCCCGGCGCACGCTTCGTGTGCATCGAGCCGTGGCGCGGCCGGCCCGCGCCGACCGACTACGTGGGCCAGTTCGCCGGCAAGCCGGGCAACGCCGTGGTGGCGCCGGGCGGGCGCGAGGAGCTGTCCTACCGCGTCGAGCTGCTCTGAGCCAGCCGCGAGTGCCGGCGGCCGTAGGCGAAGTAGATGACGATGCCGATGGCCATCCAGATCGCGAAGCGCTCCCACGTGAGCAGCGACAGGTTCAGCATGAGCCAGATGCAGGTCAGGATCGACCCGCCCGCCACGAGCGGCGCGAACGGGACCTTGAACGCCCGCTCCAGGTCGGGCCGGGTGCGCCGCAGGATCAGCACGCCCGCCGAGACCAGCACGAACGCGAACAGCGTGCCGATGCTGACCAGGTGACTCAGCTCGGCCAGCGGCACGAAGCCCGCGAGGATCGCCACGAAGGCGGTGGTGATGATCGTGATCCGGTGCGGCGTGCCGAAGGTGGGGTGCACCTTCGCCAGGCCACGCGGCAGCAGCCCGTCGCGGCACATCGCGAACAGGATGCGCGACTGGCCCAGCAGCAGCACGAGGATCGTCGTGGTCATGCCGGCGACCGCGCCGAGCGAGATCAGGTTGGCCGCCCACTCGATCCCGTTCGCCGAGAACGCCTCGGCCAGCGGGGCGCCGGTGTTCATCCGGTCGTCGGTGTAGGGCAGCATCCCGGTGATGACGAACGACACGGCCATGTAGAGCACCGTGCAGATCAGCAGGGAGCCCAGGATGCCGCGAGGCACGTCCCGCTGGGGGTTCTTGGTCTCCTCGGCGGTGGTGGCCACCACGTCGAAGCCGATGTAGCTGAAGAACACCACCGAGGCCGCCGCGACGATGCCCATGACGCCGAACGCGGTCGGGGCCATGCCGAAGACGGCCTGGATGAGCGGCTGGTCGGCGCCCTTCGCCAGCTCCTGCTCCTGCGCGGGCGGGATGAACGGCTTGTAGTTCGCGGCCTTGATGAAGAACAGGCCGGCCACGACCACGAAGAGCACGACCGCGACCTTGATCAGCACGAACACGCTCGTGACCGAGCTGGACAGCTTCGTGCCGGCGATCACCAGGAACGACAGCAGGATGACGATGCCGATGGCGGCGACGTCCACGACCGCCTCGTCGCCGGCCACCTGCGTGGGCAGCTCGAGCAGCTCCTGGAGGTAGCCCGACCAGCCGCGGGCCACCACGGCCGCTCCGAGGGCCAGCTCGAGCAGCAGGTCCCAGCCGATGATCCACGCGATGAACTCGCCGAGGGTGGCGTAGCTGAACGTGTACGCGCTGCCCGCCACCGGGACCGTGGCCGCGAACTCGGCGTAGCAGAGCGCGGCGAGGGCACAGACGGCTCCGGCGATGAGGAAGCTGATGACGATCGCGGGCCCGGCGTGGTTGTGCGCCTCCTGGCCGGTCAGCACGAAGATGCCGGTGCCGATGATGACGCCGATGCCGAAGACCATCAGGTCGCGGGCGCTGAGGTCCCGCTTGAGGCGGTGCTCGGGCTCGTCGGTCTCCGCGATCGACTGCTCGACGGTCTTCGTGCGGAACAGGCTCATGGCCACGACTCTGGCCCTCCGCCCACGCGCCTGCAACCGATGCCCACCGCCTGAGCCCGCCGGGACTGGGGGTCTCGGCGGGCTCGGGCGGCGTGGCGGGTCAGCGGGTGGGCCGACCGTTCTCGTACAGCCGCGGGATCGCGTGATTCGCGACGAACACGCCGTCGGGGTCGACCGCGGAGCGGACCGCGGCCAGCCTGAGCCATACCTCGTCCGCGTAGGCCGTGCGGGTGTCGGTCGGCTCCTCGGCGAAGTTGAGGTACGACCGCCCGTTCGACCACGGCCCGAGGGCCGCGACGGCGCGCTCGCCGGCCGAGGCGATCATCGAGCCCAGCTCGGGCGTGGGCGCCATGCCCCCGCACACGAGGGCGAACTCGCCCTCGAGGTGCGTCAGCACGCCGCCGCCCTCGTGGGGCCGGCCGAGCGCGCCGCCCAGCTGGCGCAGCTCGGCGATCATGAGGGGCGTCTCGACGCCGGGGCCGAACAGCCCCAGGAACGCCTCCGCGCCGGCGTCGTCCAGCTCGCGCAGCATCGTCGAGCGGATGATGCCGGGCGCCGGCTCCTCCGGATCCATGTGCAGGTGCACGAGGGTCTCGCTCGGGACCCGTCCGAACGTGTCGAGCTCGGGCTCCAGCGCGCGCAGCGGGGCCAGGATGTCGGCGGCTCGCTCGTCGTCGGCCAGGACCGCGCCGTCGATCACGACGATGGTGCGGCCGCGGAGGAAGTCCGGCATCTCGGGGATCGGGGGGATCCGCAGGATGCGGAACGACGTGGTCACCTCGTCGGGGGCGACCGGCGCCCACGCCCGCCACATGTCGAGCACGCGCGGAGCCATCTCGACGTCCCACATCAGCAGGCCGGCGTAGGCGGTGCTGAAGTCGTACGCCCGGAACTCCAGCGCCGTGACGATGCCGAAGTTGCCGCCGCCTCCGCGGACCGCCCAGAACAGCTCGGCATGGTGCTCGGTGTCGGCGCGCACGAGGTCGCCGTTCGCGAGGACGATCTCCACGGCCGTGAGGCTGTTCGCCGCGAGCCCGAGCTTGCGGGCGTACCAGCCCATGCCGCCGCCCAGGCTGTAGCCGGCGATGCCGACGTCGACCGAGGAGCCGTGCAGGACGGTGAGCCCGTGCTCGGCCGCCGCCTTCACGGCGGGCAGCCACACGGTGCCGCCGCCGACGCGGACGATCCGGCGCTCGGGGTCGACGCTGACGTCGTTCAGCTCGCTCGTGCGGACGATGACGACGTCGTCGAGGCCGCCGGCCGCGAGGGGGCCCGCGTTGTGGCCGGTGCTCTGCGGTGCGACCCGCAGGCCCGCCGCGTGCGCGGCGCGCACGATCCGGGCGACGTCGTCGGCGTCGCGGGGGACGGCGACGGCGGCGGGACGCTGGTCGACGGCGAGGTTCCAGGCGGCGCGTGCCGCGTCGTACCCGGGATCGCCGGGCAGGTGGATGGCGCCGCCGGCCAGTCCGCGCAGGCGGTCGGCCGGGCGCTCGAGCTGGTCGAGGGTTTCGTTGATGGACACGGTGGTGCTCCTTGGTGGGGGGATTCGCTTCCTGTCCCCGAGAGCATCGGTCGCAGCGCTTGATACGGACTGGGATCTGGCTTGGAGTCCCGGGACTGCGGGGGATTCGCCCATTCCGCCGATCCCTGTCGGTGGCCCGGGAGCGTCCCTATGCTTCGACTGTGGAGCTGACGGTGCTGGGGCCGGTGGCCGTCTCGGCGGACGGTGTCGATCTGGATCTCGGCACGCCCCGGCAGCGCACGCTCGTCGCCGCGCTCGCGCTCTCCGGCGGTCGGCCGGTCGGCGTCGACACGATCGTCGACCTGGTGTGGGGCGACGCCCCGCCGGCCGGTGTCGCGACGACGCTGCAGGCCTACGTCTCGGGCCTGCGCAAGGTGCTCGAGCCCGGCCGTGCGCGCCGCGCGCCCGCGGAGGTGCTCGTCACGGTCGCGCCCGGCTACGCCCTGCACGTGTCGGAGGAGGACGTCGACGCCCACGCCTTCGAGCGCGAGGTCGCCGACGCGAACCGACTGCTGGAGTCGGCCCTGCCGACCCGCGCCGCGCTCGAGGAGGTGGACGCGATGCTCGGCACGGCGCTGGCGCGGTGGCGTGGCCGTCCCTACGCGGAACTCGGTGACGCACCGGCCGCCGTGGCCGAGCGCGCGCGGCTCGAGGAGCTGCGGCTCGTCGCGCTGGAGGACCGCGCGGTCGCGGCGCTCGCCCTGGGCCGCCATGCGACGGCCGCGGCCGAGCTCGAGGCGCTGACGACGGCCCATCCCCTCCGGGAGCGGCTCTGGGCACTGCGCGCGCTCGCCCTCGCGCGATCCGGGCGTCAGGCGGAGGCGCTCGAGGTGCTGCGCCGGGTGCGCTCCGTGCTTGATGACGAGCTCGGCATCGAGCCGGGGGCGGAGCTGCGAAACCTGCAGACGGCACTGCTGCGCCAGGACTCCGCGCTGGACTGGAATCCGCCCCCGGAGCCCGCGGACGAGGGCTCGCCGGCCTCAGCGCCGTGGCCGATGGTGGGGCGCGACCAGCAGCTCGCGGCCCTCGCGCGCAGTCTCGACGCCGCTCTCGCCGGCACCACCTCGTTCGCCGCGATCACCGGTGAGCCCGGGATCGGCAAGAGCCGGCTCGCCACAGAGCTCGGACTTCGGGCCGCGGCGGCGGGTGCCGTGGTCGCCGTGGGCCGGTGCTCCAGCGACGAGGGCGCGCCACCCCTGTGGCCGTGGCGGTCCGTGCTCGAGGAGCTCGGACTCGACTTCCCCGACGTCACCGACGCCGCCGACGACTTCCGCGTGCGCGAGGCGATCCTCGCCTCCGTGCGCGAGCAGGCCCGCGGGCACGCGGTGGTCGTGGTCCTCGAGGACCTGCACTGGGCCGACCCCGCGAGCCTGCGCTGCCTGATGCTGCTCGCCGAGTCGGTCACGGACGCCCGCCTGCTGGTGGTGGCGACGTGGCGCGACCATCCCGAGCCGTCGGGCCTGTTCGCCGACGCGGCCGAGGCGCTCGCCCGCCGCCACGCGGTGCGGCTGCACCTGTCGGGCCTCGGTCCCGACGAGGTCGCCGAGGTCGTCGTCGGGGTCGCGGACTCGGCTCCCTCGCCAGCCCAGGTGGAGGCGCTGCACGAGCGCACCGACGGCAACCCCTTCTTCCTCGTCGAGTACGCGCGGCTGGCTGGTGAGCGCGGTGACCTGGCGGCCCTGCTCGCCGAGGACGACACACCCCGAGCGGTCCAGGACGTGCTCACCCGCCGGCTCGCCCGGCTGCCCGAGGACACCCGGGCGGCGCTGGCCACCGCGGCGGTCGTGGGCCGGCAGTTCGACGGTCCGACCCTCCGTGCCGTGCTCGGCACGGACGACGAGGGCGTGCTGGACCTGCTCGAGCCGGCCGTCGAGGCCGGTCTCGTCGGGGAGGAGGGGATCGACCGGTACTCCTTCGCCCACGCGCTCGTGCGCGACAGCCTCTACGCGGGACTCTCGGCGTCGCGTCGCGCCCGCCGGCACGCGATCGTGGCCGCCGCGATCGCGGGTGCGGACCGCCCGTCCGAGGAGGCGCGGCACTGGCTGGCCGCCGGTCCGGCCCATGCGGCCACCGCCTGGCGCGCGGCCGAGCGCGCGGCGGAGGCGGCCCGCGCGCTGCACGCCCACGAGGACCGCGCCGAGCTGCTCACGGCAGCCCTCGGGGCGATGTCGGCCGACCCCGGTGCCACGACCCGGGACCGCTTCGACGCGCTGATGGAGCTGGCCGACGCCCACCGCTGGTCGGCGCGCTGGACCGAGCTCGCGGCCGACGTCGCCGAGGCGATCGGCGAGGCCCGCTCGCTCGGCGACCCCGAGCTGCTCGCGCGGGCCGCGCTCGCCACCACCCAGGGAGCGCTGTGGCAGTCCAGCCACCACGGGCAGGTGAACGAGGACGTGGTCGCGGCCCTGCGTGAGGCGCTCGCCGACCTGCCTCCCGATCCGTCGGCCCTGCGGTGTCGCGTGATGGCCGCGCTGGCTAGCGAGCAGTACTACACCGCGCCCTTCGCCGAGCGCGCCGACCTGGTCGCCCGGGCGCGGGCCATGGCCGACGATCTGGGCGACCCCGGCCTCGTGGTCGACGTCGCGCAGGTCGGGGTGGCCGCCCTGTGGACGGCGGGCACGGCCCTCGAGCGCGCCGCGTGGGCCGAGGAGTCCGCCCGGCTCGCCCGCGATCTCGGCCGCGACCGCGACGTGGTGATCTCGACGACCCTGCAGGCCGTCGCACTCGGCGAGGCGGGCCGTCCGCTGCAGATGCGCGAGGTCATCGCGCCGGCCCGTGTCGAGGCCGACCGGCTGCGGCTGGCCTACGCGCAGCTCGTCCTCGACGGGCTGGAGATCCCGTGGCTCGCGATGGCGGGCGAGTTCGAGGCGTGCGCCGCGGCGCTCGAGCGGATGCGCCGCCTCGAGCGCACGGTCACGCTCCCGCAGTCGGACGTCGCGATCCTCGGCGCCGAGCTGGTCCTCACCGTGTGGAGCGGGCACGCCGAGGACGTCGTCGACCTCCTCGTGGCGATGGAGGAGACCGACCCCCTTCCCCTGACCTCCGTGACCGCTGCACTGCTCTGCCGAGCCGGCCGGGTGGACGACGCGCGCGACCACCTGCGGCGGTACACCGTGGACCTCGACCACGACGACTGGTTCTCGATGCTGGCGTGGTGCAACGCGGCCGAGGCGGCCCTGTACGTCGGCGACCGGACGCTGGCCGCCGACGCGCTGGCGCGGATCGCGCCGTTCCCCGGCTTCAGCTGCTCAGCGGGGTCGGGCAACGCCTCGGGCCCCGTCGACCACTACATCGCGTGCGCCCACGCGGCGCTCGGCGACCTCGCGGCGGCGCGAGCCCACGCCGACCGGGCCGAGGAGCTGTGCGAGCAGTGGCAGATCCCGCTGGCCGCGCAGCGACTGCGCGACCAGCGGGACCACTTCGGCTATTGAGCAGAGCGGATTCTGAGCGACCTCACCGGGTGGTGACGAGCTCGCGCTCGTCGCCCTCGACGTCCACCTGCGGCAGGGCGCGGTCGAGCCACGCCGGCAGCCACCAGTTCCACTTCCCGAGCAGAGTCATCGTGGCCGGCACGAGGATCATCCGGACCACCGTCGCGTCGAGGAACACGGCGGTCGCCATGCCCAGTCCCAGCATCTTGACGACGAGGTCGCCCTCGGTCGCGAAGCCGAGGAACACGAAGACCATGATCGCCGCTGCGGCGGTGATGACCTTGCCCGAGGCGGCCAGGCCGTGCACGATGCTCGCGGTCGCGTCGCCGGTGTCCAGCCACTTCTCACGGATGCGGCTCAGCAGGAACACCTCGTAGTCCATCGAGAGGCCGAACAGGATCGCGAAGATCAGGATCGGCACCCAGCTGGACACGGGCGCGGCATGGTCGATGCCGAGCAGGCTCGCGCCCCAGCCCCACTGGAAGACCGCCGTCATGACGCCATAGGCGGCGCCGATCGACAGCAGGTTCATGACGGCCGCCTTGAGCGGGATCACGACCGAGCGGAACACGAGCATCAGCAGCAGCACCGAGACCGCCACGACGAACCCGATGACGATCCACAGCCGGTGCGACAGCATCTCCGCGAGGTCGGCGAACATCGGCGTCTGGCCGGTGACCTCGACCCCGGCCGGGAGGTCGGCCCGCAGGTCGTCCACCAGCCCGGAGGTGCGGGCGTCGGCCGGACCGAACGCCGGCTCGGCGGTCAGCACGGTGATCGCTCCGTCCGGCGAGGCCATCGCCGGGGAGACGGACACCAGCTGGTCGTTGCCCTCGAGGGTCTCGCGCACGGCAGCCACCTCGGACGGGGCGAGCCGCGCGTGGTCGACGACGATCGAGATCGGCCCGGTGGCTCCCGGCCCGAACGCGTCGGCCGTCAGGTCGTACGCGCGCCGCGTGGTCGCCTCGGTCGTCTGGTTGCCGTCGTCCTGGGGCCACGTGCGCATGTCGAGCACGGGGGCCGCCAGGGCGATCATCACGGTCGTGCCGAGGAGCGCCCACAGCAGCGGGCGCCGCGTGACACCCTCGGCCCAGCGGGCCGTGAGGGGCCGCCCGGTGCGAGCCCGGCCACGGCGCACGCCGCGGGAGAGCACCTTGCGTCCGGCGAACCGGCACAGCACGGGCACCATCGTCAGCGCCGTGAGCATGACCGCCACGACGGCGATCGCGGTGGCCCAGCCGAACGTCGCGAACGTCGGCAGCCCGGTCAGGCCCAGGCCCAGCAGCGAGATCAGCACGGTCAGCGACGCGAACACCACGGACTTGCCGGCGGTCGCGAGGCTGCGCCCGGCCGCCTCCTCGACGGAGTGGCCCTGCGCGAGGAACTCGGCGTGCCGGCTGACCAGCAGCAGGGCGTAGTCGATGCCGACGCCGAGACCGACCATCGACGCGACCATCGGGGCCGAGGTCGAGACGTCCATCGTGGCGGCCAGGAGCGTGACGCCGGCCGAGCCGACCGCGAGTCCGGCGACCGCGACGAGGACGGGCAGTCCCGCGACGACGGCCGAGCCGAAGGCGATCAGCAGGATCAGCACGGCCGCGCCCACGCCGATAAGCTCGCCGTACCCCTTGATCGGGGCGCTGGCGGTCGCCGGCTGGTCGCCGCCGAGCTCGACCTGGTAGCCGGCGTCCTGCGTGGCCTCGACCGCCTTCTCCAGCGGCTCGATGTCGCCCATCAGGTCGGGGTGGGTGACCTCGGTGTCGTACGCGAGGTGCACGACGGCCGTGTGGCCGTCGGCGCTGATGCGGGGCGGGCTGACGCTCGAGACGTGCGCGACGTCCTGGAGACGCTCGCCGAGCGTGGTGAGGACGGCCGCTGGGATCGCGCGGTCATCGTGGACCACGACGTTCGCGGAGGCGTTGCCGGCGTCGGGCAGGTGATCGCGCAGCAGCTCGATCCCGCGCTGGGACTCGGCGCCAGGGACGTTCCAGTCGTCCTGGGTCGAGCCACCGAACGCGGAGCTGGCGGCGAACACGAGCGAGGCCAGGATCAGCCAGCCGACGAGCGTGCGCCACGGGTGCAGGGCCGTCGTGCGGCCGAAGCGGTACAGGAGGGAGGACATCTGTCTCGGTTCCTTCAGTGGGGGGATGGTTCCTGCCACCGAGAGTCGGCCCGAGACCTTGCGCCCGACTTGGGGGTGACTTGGAGCCCGATCGGGCACGACCTCCCATGAACCGCGGGCCCCCGCCCTGATACGCGCGCACCCCACGCGCCGCACTTTTGTGCCGCCTCTCCCCACTTTTGTGACGCGGTTCGGCCGCCAGCGCGCCCGCGGGCCGACTGGCGTCACAAAAGTCGGGCCGGGGGGTCGGTTCCGAACCTCAGGAGCGCGACTCGGCGGCTTTGGCCACGTTGCGCTGCATGCCTCCGAAGATGAAGCCGTGGAAGGGCGCGACCGCCCACCAGTACAGGTGCCCCAGCAGGCCGCGCGGGTGGAACAGCGCGCGCTGGTGGAACGAGGTCGTGCCCGAGTCGTCCGAGCCCACACGCAGCTCCAACCACGCGAGGCCGGGCACCTTCATCTCGGCCCGCAGCCGCAGGAACTCTCCCTCGACCTCTTCCTCGACCCGCCAGAAGTCCACGGCGTCGCCCACCACCAGCCTGCTGTGGTCGCGGCGCCCGCGACGCAAGCCCGGACCGCCGAAGGCGCGATCGATCAGGCCGCGCACCTCCCAGGCCAGTGGCCACGAGTACCAGCCGTGGTCGCCGCCGATGCCCTCGATGACGGCCCACAGGTTCTCCGGCGACGCAGCCACCTCGCGGGTGCGCTCGTCGGTGTAGAGCGAGCCGCCGGCCCAGTCGGGGTCCTCGGGCAGCGGCTCGGAGGGGGCGCCGCGGGTGGCCGCCGACGTCCACCGCGTGGGCACGTCGAGGTTCCGGATCTTCGTGAGCGCGAGCTCCACGGCCCGCTCGAACCCGGTCAGCCCTCCGGGCGGGAGGTGGACGTAGCGCCAGATGTCGTCCTCCTGCGCGACCACGGTGTTGCGCAGGCTCTCCACGAGAGGCCGTGCGAGGTCCGCGGGCACGGGAGTGATGAGGCCGACCCAGTGGCTCGAGAGGCTCGGTGACAGGACCGGGACGCGCAGGATCCGGCGTCGGGGCAGCTCCGCGACCTTCGCGTAGCCCTGCATCATCTCGAGGTAGGTCAGGACGTCGGGGCCACCGATGTCGAAGCGACGATTCACGTCCGGGGGCAGGTCGACACAGCCCACCAGCAGGTGCAGGACGTCGCGGATCGCGATCGGCTGGGTGCGCGAGTCGACCCAGCGGGGTGTGATCATCGCGGGCAGCCGCTCGGTCAGGTAGCGCAGCATCTCGAACGACGCCGAGCCCGAGCCGATGATGATGCCGGCCTGCAGCACCGCGGTGGGCACGCCGGAGTCCAGCAGCACCCGGGCCACCTCGTCGCGCGAGCGCAGGTGCTCGGACATCTCCTCGTCCTTCGGCACCATGCCCGAGAGGTAGACGATCCGCCCGACGCCCGCGTCCTTCGCGGCCTCGGCGATCGTCGCGGCCATCTCGTGCTCGGTGCGCACGAGGTCGCCGCCGGAGCCGATCGAGTGCAGCAGGTAGTAGAAGACGTCGACGCCCTCGCACGCGCGGCGCACGTCCTCGGCCTTCGTCGCGTCGCCCACGACGATCTCGACGCGGTCGGCCCACGGGTGCGCCCGCGCCTTGCGCTCGTCGCGCACCAGGACGCGCACCACATGGCCGGCGTCGAGCAGCTGTGGCACGAGCCTGCCGCCGACGTACCCGGTGGATCCCGTCACGAGAGTGCGCATGCCCCTCAGTCAACGGTGCGCCGCGCGCCCCCGCGACTTTTGAGACGGGTTGCCTCCCGCCCGCTTTCCCGCCCGCCTGCTCCTCCTCGCCCAACTTTTGTGGCACGTTTCGGCGTGCCGCCCCCCTGCTGACCGATTCCCGTCACAAAAGTTGCGCTCGGGAGCCGGCAGGTCCGTCAGAGGCGAGGCTTCGGCAAGCGCGCCAGCTCGCGGAGCTCCGCGGTGGCGTGGGTGGGCGCGGGAGCGGTGCAGCCGCGCGACACCAGGGCGCGCCAGACCCGGGCGACCAGCGTGGGCGGGGAGCGGAGGTCGTCGGCAGTCAGGACGACGACGAGCCAACCGTCGGCCTCGAGCGATTCGCGCCGGATGATGTCGATCCGCCGTTGCGAAGAGGAGCGCTCGTGGTACCAGCCGTCGTACTCCACCACGATGCGCCACCGCCTCAGGACGAGGTCGCCGTGCCAGGTGGGGCCACCCGCGACGGTGATCGCGCCGTTGGTCTCCGGCTCGGGAAGTCCGCACGCCGCCATGATCAACCGCGCGTCGGTCTCCATGAACGAGCCGACGCGTTCCCGCATGCGCCATGCGGTCATCCGCGATCGCCGCACGCCGTGGAGGTGGTGCGTCCACGCGAACCCCGCGAAGCCCTCCGGCGTCAGGTGACCGGCCCTGACGAGGGCGTCGCCGAAGCGGACGATCTCGGCCTGGCTGAGCGAGATCGCTGCGTCCACGAGGCAGCGCTCCGGGCTGAGCACGGGAAGGTGACCGACCGCTCCGGGGCGCAGTCCGGACTGTCGGCGATGCAGCGTGACGGCAGGGGATCGGACCTGCGTGGCGGAGTTCGTCGACCAATGGCGCGGCGCGTGCAGCCCTGGTGACTCAGGGAAGTCCGCAGGCAGGTGCAGGTACAACCCCGTGACATGGCTGACGGCGGCGTCACGTGGGAGCATCAGCCGGTCGGCAGCGAGGAGAAGTGCCAGCGTGCGCGGCTCGTCGGCCGCGCACCAGACGCCGTGGCCGCGGTGCAAGAGCTTGAACGCCGGCCCGTAGAGCCGATGCTTCGTGACGCCGAGCGCCAACGCCTCGGAGGTGGTGAAGGGGCGGCCGCGCAGTGCGGGAGGGATTGACGCCATCGCTGAACCCTGCGATTCGAGGGGGGCCGGTGAGAACCCCTCGCCGAGCGGCTGTGGACGACGCGATCCATCGCCCGAGCCTGTGGACGGTGGCGCTGCTAACGCCCATTGACGCAACTTTTGTGACGCTGTTAGGCCGGCTAGCCCTTCGGCGGCGGAATCCCGTCACAAAAGTTGGCTCGGGGCGGCTGAACCCCTGGCCACGGTGAACAGTGGAGCTCAGGCGAGGTGCTCGGCGGCGGCCTGGGCCGCGCGGGCGTGGTCGGGGGCGGCGAGGGCGGCCTCGGCGGCCGCCTCGCACTGGGCCAGCGTGACCTGGGCGAGCTTGGCGCCCACGGGGCGCACCGCGGTGGCGGCGCACGACAGCGAGGTGACGCCGAGTCCGGTCAGCACGCACGCGAGCAGCGGGTGCGCCGCGGCCTCGCCGCACACGCCCACCGGCTTGCCGGCCCTGCGGCCCGCGTCGGCGACGAGCTTGATCGACGCGAGCAGCGCCGGCTGCCAGGGGTCGGTGAGGTCGCTGAGCGTCGGCGCCATGCGGTCGGCGGCGAACGTGTACTGCGAGAGGTCGTTCGTTCCGATCGAGACGAAGTCGAGGTGGCGGAACATCCGGTCGGCGAGCAGCACCGTGGAGGGGGTCTCGATCATGATCCCGGCGAGCAGGCCGCGGGCGCGCACGCGCTCGGCGAACCACTGCGCCTCGGCCTCCGTGGTCACCATCGGCGCCATCACCCGCACGTCGGCACCGGTGCGCGCCTGCGCGGCGGCGATGCCGTCGAGCTGACGGTCGAGCATCGCGGGGTCGGCCAGGCCGATCCGCAGGCCGCGCACGCCGAGCGCCGGGTTGGGCTCGTCGGGCTGGTTGGCGAACGCGAGGGGCTTGTCCGAGCCCGCGTCGAGCGTGCGCACGATGACCTTCTTGTCGCCCATCGCCTCGAAGACCGCGGCGTAGATGTCGGCCTGCTCGTCGACGGTCGGCTCGGTGGAGCGGTCGAGGAAGGACAGCTCGGTGCGGAACAGGCCGACGCCCTCGATCGGCTGCTCGGCGGCGACACGGGCGCCCGCGCCGTCCTGCACGTTCGCGAGGATCTGCACCTCGTGACCGTCGGCGGTGCGGCCGGGTCCGGTCCAGCCGGCTGCGGCCTCGCGGGTGCGACGGTCCTCCTCGACGAGCGCAGCGACCTGGGCCTCGTCGGGATCGACGGTGACCGTGCCGCGACTGCCGTCGACCGCCACGCGATCGCCCGCGGTGACGTCGTGAAGGTCGGTGACGGCGACGACGCAGGGGATCCCGAGCTGGCGGGCGATGATCGCGGTGTGGCTGGTGGACCCGCCGAGCTCGGTGGCGATCGCGACGATCCGCGCGGGATCGAGACCTGCGGTGTCGGCGGGGGCGAGGTCGTCGGCCAGCAGCACGGAGGGCTCGTCGGGCACGGGGATGCCGGGCTCGGGCAGCTCCAGCAGCTCGGCCACGATGCGGTCGCGGACGTCGTAGAGGTCGGTGACGCGCTCGGCCATCAGGCCGCCCGCCGCGGTGAACATGGCCGCGAGCTCCTCGATGGCCGCCGTGGTGGCGGTGGCGGGGCCGGCGCCCTGGGTGGCGTGCTTCGTCACGAAGGTGGCCAGGCCGCGGTCCTCGGCGAGTGTGGCGGTTGCGGAGAGGACCTCGGAGGCCGCACCGCTGGCCGCCTTGGACCGGGCGCGCAGGCGACGCGCCACCTCGGCGGCGGCCGTGCCGAAGGCGACGGTGGTGACGCTCGGGTCACCGGCCTCCTCGTGCTCCGGAGCGGTCGGACGGGGGGCCGGGCGGACCACCGGGCCGACCCCGATCCCGGGGACGACGGCGGTTCCGGAGTACACGCTGGTCACGTCTCGACCGTAACGCCCGCGTGATCCACGCGACACCGGGGTCTTGACAATGTCCCACGATGTGACGTAAATCAATACAAGACAACATTCAAAGCCACACAAACCCACATCGCACGTGCACCCCCGACGTGTGACGCTGGTACCCAGGATCGGAAGGAGCGGGCTGTGATCGTCACCGTCACCGCGAATCCGGCGATCGACCGGCTCGTGAGCCTCCTCGAGCCGCTCGAGCGCGGCGCCGTCGTGCGCAGCGAGATCGCCCACGACGATCCCGGTGGCAAGGGCATCAACGTCGCCCGCGTGCTGCACGCCGCGGGGGTGCCCGTCACCGCCGTGCTCCCCGCCGCAGCCGACGAGCCGCTGCTCGCCGCGCTCGTCGCGCTGGGCCTGGACCACCGCGCCGTCTCCGTGAGTGGACGCCTGCGGGTGAACCTCACGCTGGCCGAGCCCGAGGGCGTCACCACCAAGGTCAACTCCCCGGGCCCGCGCCTGGACGACGCCGAGCTCGCCGCACTGACCGACGCGCTGGCCGCGGCGGTCGGCCCCGGCGACTGGGCGGTGCTGAGCGGCTCGCTGCCGCCCGGTGTGCCGTTCGACTGGTACGCCACCACCACCCGCCGGCTGCAGCAGGCGGGTGCACGCGTCGCGGTGGACACCTCGGGCGCGGCACTGGGCCTCACGGTGGAGCAGTCCTCGCCCGACCTGATGAAGCCCAACTCCGACGAGCTGGCCGAGCTGCTCGACTGCGACCCCGACGAGATCGAGCGCGACCGTCGCCACGCCGCCGCCCGCGCGCACCAGCTGCGCGAGGATCACGGCGTCGGCACCGTGCTGCTGACCCTCGGGGGAGCGGGTGCCGTGCTCGCCAGCGCCGAGGGCTCGTGGTTCTGCCCGCCGGCACCGGTCACCGTGCGCAGCACCGTGGGCGCGGGCGACTCCTCGCTCGCCGGCTACCTGGTGGCCCACGTCGCGGGTCGCTCGCCCGCCGAGTGCCTGGCCAGCGCCGCCGTCCACGGCGCCGCCGCGGCCGCCCTGCCCGGATCGCGCCTGCCCGGTCCTTCCGACCTGCCCGAAGCACCCCACGTCGAGACCGTGGATCCCGCCTGATGGAGGCCAACATGGAACAGCTCATCACCCCTCAGCTGGTGTCACTCGACGTCGACCTCGGCGCTGGGGCGTCGGACGTCATCGAGGCCCTCGCCGCGCAGGTCGTCGCCGCCGGCCGGGCCGGCTCGGTCGAGGAGCTCGCCGACGCCGCCAAGGCTCGCGAGGCGCTCGCCGGCACGGGCGTTCCCGGCGGCATCGCCATCCCGCACTGCCGCACCGCCACCGTCACCGCGCCCACCCTGGCGTTCGCGCGGCTGACGAACCGCGCCGACTTCGGCGCGCCCGACGGCCCCGCCGACATCGTCTTCATGATCGCCGCGCCCGAGGGCGCGGGGAACGCCCACCTGAAGCTGCTCTCGTCGCTCGCCCGGGCGCTCGTGCGGGCCGACTTCACCCAGGCGCTGCGTGACGCGCAGACCCCCGACGACGTGATCGCGCTCGTCGAGGACGCCACCTCGGGGGTCGACGTCAAGCAGCCCGCTCCCGCCGCGCCCGCGCCCGCCGAGGACACCACCACGACGGAGGCGCCGCGTCGGCGGGTCGTCGCCGTGACCGCCTGCACCACCGGCATCGCGCACACCTACATGGCCGCCGACGCCCTGGCCCAGGCCGCGGGCGACGCCCAGGTGGACTTCGCCGTGGAGCCGCAGGGCTCCTCCGGTGTGACGCCGTTGACCGCGGAGCAGATCGCCGCGGCCGACGCCGTGATCTTCGCGACCGACGTGGGCGTCAAGGACCAGTCGCGGTTCGCCGGCAAGCCGGTGATC
This sequence comes from Aeromicrobium choanae, assembly GCF_900167475.1. Lineage (NCBI taxonomy): Bacteria > Bacillati > Actinomycetota > Actinomycetes > Propionibacteriales > Nocardioidaceae > Aeromicrobium > Aeromicrobium choanae. The sequence continues at coordinate 1,736,175 of NZ_LT796768.1, forward strand.
CGCAGCGGCGTGAAGCGCGCCATCAACGAGCCGGCGAAGATGATCGACGAGGCCCTCGCGGCCGCGAGCGACCCGAATGCCCGCCGCGTCGAGGGCGACGCCGACGCCAGCGCGGGTGCTGGGGCCGGTGACAACGACCACGTCGGCAAGAAGCTGCAGCGCTGGCTGCTGACGGGCGTCAGCTACATGATCCCGTTCGTGGCGGCGGGCGGCCTGATGATCGCGCTCGGCTTCCTGCTGGCCGGCTACGACATCACGGACACGGCCAACGAGATCCTGGCGACCAACTCGCTGACGAACCTGCCCGCGGCCGGCGACCACGCCCTGTTCGACAGCGCGTTCCTCTACTACGTCGGAGCGCTGGTCTACCTGCTCGGCTCCTGGGCCTTCAGCTTCCTGGTGCCCGCCCTGGCCGGCTACATCGCCTACGCGATCGCCGACCGTCCGGGCATTGCCCCCGGCTTCGTCATGGGCTACGCCGCGACCCAGATCGGCGTCACCGAGACCAACCAGAGCGGCGCGGGCTTCCTGGGCGGCATCATCGGCGGCCTGCTGGCGGGACTCGTCGCCGCGTGGTTCGCCAGCCGACCCGTGCCGCGCTGGCTGGCTGGCCTGATGCCGGTGGTGATCATCCCGCTCGTCTCCACGCTCGTCGTGGGCATGGCGATGATCCTGGTGCTCGCCAAGCCGCTCGCGTGGCTCAACGAGGCTCTCGTCGACGGGCTGAACGGGATGACCGGCGGCTCGGCGATCGTGCTGGGCGGCCTGCTCGGCCTGATGATGTGCGTCGACCTCGGCGGCCCGGTGAACAAGGCGGCCTACGTCTTCGCCGTCACGGGCCTGTCCACCACGGGTGCGCTCGATCCGGGCTCCTCGCAGTCCAAGATCATGGCGGCCGTGATGCTGGCCGGCATGGTGCCGCCGCTGGCGATGGCCCTGTCCACGGCGCTGCGCCCGAAGCTCTACGCCCCGGCCGAGCGCGAGAACGGCAAGGCGGCGTGGCTGCTCGGTGCCTCGTTCATCTCCGAGGGCGCCATCCCGTTCGCGGCCGCCGACCCCTTCCGCGTGCTCCCGGCGATGATGGCCGGCGGCGTCGTCACCGGCGCGATGTCGATGGCGCTGGGCGTCACCTGCGTGGCTCCGCACGGCGGAGTCTTCGTGTTCTTCGCCGTCGACAACGTCCTGTGGTTCTTCGTGTCCCTCATCGTCGGGACGCTGGTGGCAGGATTCCTCGTGACCGCCCTCAAGCAGGTCAGCTACTCCAAGCAGGCGGCTGAGACCGCCGACGAACCCGTCACCGTCTGAGAGGACACTCCATGCCCAGCAAGACCGTCACCGTCGGATCGGCCGTCGGCCTCCACGCCCGTCCGGCCGCCACGATCGCCGCGGCCGTCGCCGAGTCCGGCGTGCCCGTCACCCTCGCCACCGCCGGCGGCGAGCCTGTCGACGCCGGCTCCGCCCTGATGATCATGACGCTCGGCGCGGGCCAGGGTGCCGAGGTCACGGTCGAGAGCGAGGACGAGGCGGCGCTGGCCAAGATCGCCGCCCTCGTCGAGGCCGATCTCGACGCCTGACCCGCTGAGCGCGCCGGTGCGCAGGCGCTTACTGTCGAGGCATGAGCGACGAATCCTCCACCCTGCGCAGTGTCCACCTGGTCCGCACCGGCGCGATGGAGTACCGCGCCGAGAACGGGCGCGGTGGCGTCATCTCGATCGGTGAGGGCCAGAACACCGACTTCACCCCGGTGGAGCTGCTGCTGGTCGCCCTCGGCGGGTGCACCGGCCTGACCGTCGAGGCCCTCACGAAGCGCGCCGAGCCCAGGCGGTTCGACATCGCCGTCGAGGGGCACAAGGTCAAGGATCCCAGCGGGGCGAACCTGCTGGAGAAGCTGCTGGTCACCCTCGACATCGCGTTCGACAACGACGAGATCGGGCAGAAGATGGCCGAGCGCGTGACCGATGCGATGGAGAAGTCGCACCAGAAGCTGTGCACCGTCAGCCGTACGGTCGAGCTGCCCTCGCCCGTCCGCGTGGTGCAGGTCCGCTCCTCCGAGGCGTGAGCCCACCCGTCACCTCGGGAGCAAACGTCACGGTCGACGGGAGTTTCCCGGCCGGTACGGTGTCCCCATGATCGACGAGGCACCGGCACAGGCGCAGGTCCTGGACCAGTTGCTGGCTTCCCGCTTCAGCTGTCGCGGATTCACCGACGAGCCCGTCCCGGAGGACGAGATCCGCGCGATCCTGGCGTCCGCCGCGCGCACGCCGTCGTGGTGCAACGTCCAGCCCTGGCACGTGGACGTCGTCTCCGGCGAGGCCCTCACCCGGCTGAGGGGCGACCTCATGGCCGACGCCTCGCTCGGCTCGGACTACCCGTTCCCGCCGGGCTACGAGGGAGTGCACGCCGAGCGTCGCCGCGAGGTCGGCTGGCAGCTCTACGAGGCCGTGGGGGTCGCGAAGGGCGACCGCGAGGCCTCGGCCCGCGAGATGCTGCGGAACTTCGAGTTCTTCGGCGCCCCCCACGTCGCGGTGATCTCCGCACCCGAGTCGCTCGGTGTCTACGCCGCGATCGACTGCGGCCTGTTCGTCCAGTCGTTCCTGCTCGCCGCGCAGGCGCGGGACGTCGCCACCGTGGCCCAGGCCGCGCTGGCCCAGAAGTCCGACTTCCTGCGCACGTGGCTCGAGCTCCCGCTGGACCGGCTGATCGTCTGCGGCATCTCCTTCGGCCACGCCGACCCCGACCACCCGGCGAACTCGTTCCGGGCCGGCCGAGCCCGCCTGGACGACGTGACGAGGTTCCACCGATGACCGTTCCCGACTGGTTCACGTGGGCGCTCGACCAGAAGCCCCAGCACCTGGAGATCGACGTCGACGGCGTGCCGATCTCGTACCGCGCCTGGGGCAGGCCGGGCGACCCGGTGGTGGTGCTCGTGCACGGCGGCGCTGCGCACGCGGGCTGGTGGGACCATGTCGCCCCGCACCTCGCGGTCGACCACAGGGTCCTGGCGCTCGACCTGAGCGGGCACGGCGACAGCGGCCGTCGCGAGGCCTACACGCTCGAGGCCTGGGCCCGCGAGGTCATGGCGGTCGCCACCTCGGAGTCCACCGACAGGCCCGTGGTCTTCGGGCACAGCATGGGCGGCTTCGTCGCGCTCACCGCCGCCCGCGAGCACGGCGCCGGGATGCTCGGCGCGGCTGCGATCGACTCGCCCGTCCAGGCGGTGTCGCCCGAGGCCCGCTCGTGGCGGGCCGACCGCGCCGACCTGACGATGCCGCTCTACCCCGACGCGCGCACGATGGTGGCCCGCTTCCGCACGCTGCCCGAGGACCCGTCCTGCCTGCCGTACATCCGCGACCACATCGCGCGCGGCTCGATCCAGCACGTCGTGCGCGAGGAGGGCTCGGGCTGGACCTGGAAGTTCGACCCGCGCGTCTTCCTGCGATCGATGATGGAGCCCGGCGACGTCGCCCGCAGCGCGTGCGAGGTGGCGCTGCTGCGCGGTGAGCGGGGCATGGCCACCACCGACATCACCGAGGAGATCCGGTCGCGGCTCGGCGGCAACGTGCCCGTCACCGTGATCCCCGACTCGGGACACCACATCATGCTGGACCAGCCCACCGCGCTCATCGCGGTGCTGCAGACCCTGCTCGGACAATGGAGGAGACGATGACCGACCTACTGGTCGACCGCACGGACGGCGTCCTGACGCTGACCCTGAACGCCCCGCAGCGACTCAACTCGGTCACCACCGAGATGTTCGAGCAGATGAGCGACGCGCTCGAGGACGCCGAGGGCGTCCGCGTGGCGGTCATCACCGGCGAGGGCCGGGCGTTCTGCTCCGGTGCCGTGATGGCCCCGGGCGCGACGAACACCGGCATCCTGGAGGCTGCCGACCGCCTGATCCACGCCCTCACGCAGGCCCCGTTCCCGGTGGTCGCGGCGCTCAACGGCCTGGCCGCCGGCATCGGCTCCTCGCTCGCGCTGGCCTCGGACTTCCAGGTGGCCCAGGAGGACGACTACTTCCTCCAGGCGTTCGTCAACGTGGGCCTCATGGGTGACGGCGCCGCGCACGAGCTCATCGCCGCCTCGATCGGCAGGGCCCGCGCCACGCGCCTGCTCATGCTGGGCGAGAAGCTGCCGAACTCCGAGGCGTACGCCGCCGGCCTGATCACGCACTGCGTGCCCGCCGGCGAGTGGCAGCCCACGGTGGACGGCTTGGTCGACAGGCTGAAGTCCGGCCCCACGATGGCCTATGCGCGGATCAAGTCCACGATCAACGCCGCGGCGCTGGCGCACCTCGACGAGACCCTCGCGGCCGAGACGGTCGAGCAGGGCGTCCTGGGCGCCTCGAACGACTTCGCCGAGGGCGTCGCCGCGTTCACCGAGAAGCGTCAGGCCAAGTTCACCGGCGCGTGAACGTCGCGACCACCGGCAGGTGGTCCGACGCCCGCAGGCCCGGCACCTCGACGTCCGAGGCGACCAGGTCGGGCGTCGAGAAGAGGTAGTCGATCCGCTTCACGGGGGCGTCGGCCGGGCTCGTGTCGGCGCCGCCGGGAGCGGCGTCGACGAGCCCCACGTCGGTCACGGTGTCGTACGCGGCGCTGCCCTGCTGCAGGTTGAAGTCTCCGCCCAGGATCATCGGGCCGCCGAGCTCGCGCAGCCACGCGGCGAGGTCGGCCGACTGCGCGGTGACGCCCTCGTCGCTGCCCACGGGCTGCAGGTGGGTCGACGCGAACCAGGTCGACTCCCACGGGCCCTCCGGCTGCACGGCGATCGCCTGCGCACCGGTGACCGCACCGTGTGACGGCAGGGCGCGCCGCTCGACGCGGGCCCGGCTCGCGTCGAGCATGACGGCGTCGCCCCACACCGGGTCCGCCGCGGCGCCGAACCAGGCGGTCCGTCCGGTCAGTCGCTCGAGGATCGCCAGCTGGTCCTGGCCGCCGTTGAGGAACCAGCCGCGGTCGATCTCGCTGATGAGCCCGACGTCGGCCGAGACGAGGATCGCGGCGACGGCCTTCGGGCGGAACACGCCGTCCATCCCGTAGCCCATCCGCAGGTTGTAGGCGACGACGCGCACCTCGTCGTCCCGCGGCTCGGTGGTGTCGAACGGGCGCACCGTGAGTGCGGGCGCCGTCGCGGCCACGAGCCCCGCCGCGAGGGCCGTCACGCCGATGGCGGCCAGCACCCGGGGTGACGCAACCGTGGCGGGCGCCGGGGGAGCGGTCACGGCGGCGACGCCGATGAGCAGGGCGACGCCCACCAGCAGCCAGTCGGCGCGATAGCCCAGGTCGTAGCCCGCGTAGTACGCGAAGAGCAGGGCCACCCAGACGAGACCGCCGAGCGCCAGCGTGAGTGACGTGCCGCGCTCGCCGTGGTCGGCGGCGCGCCACAGGTGGGCGAGTGCCGGCATCCCCACGACGAACGCGATCACGGTCCAGGCGGGCAGCAGCCCGTCGGCGTCGGTGACGACGGCGGAGGCCGCGACCGCACCCGTCAGCACGACCGCTGCCACGACGGCCGAGGCCCGCGTGGCCGGCACGAGGGTGGCGGCGACCGCGACCGTCGCGCCGAACGCCACCGCGGCGAGACCCGCCTCGTCCAGGGTGGCCGAGGCGCGGCCGGCGTTCGCGACGATCACGCCGGCGAGGAACAGGCCCGGCATGACGGTCAGGGCGAACCGGCGCCCCACGCCTCGGCCGTCCGCGGAGTGCCGCAGCGTGGCGAGGCAGGCGACGAGCTGGACGGCCAGCAGCACCCAGGCCCACGCGTCGTCGCGCCAGACCGCGCCCCACGTGCCGAGCGCGGCGTGGGTGGTGACCGACACGGCGAGGCCGGCGACCACGCCGGTGACGGCCACTTCCCGGCGCCGGGGGAGGGCGAGGGCGAGCCAGGTCATCGCCGCGATCCCCGCGACGGAGGCGACGACCAGGTGCAGGTGGCCGCCGTCGGTGAGCTGGAGCGCGACCCGGCCCGCCAGTGCGACGACCAGCACCGCCGGGGCGAGGGCGCCCTCGCGGCCGAGGCGCCGCGCGACGGCCACGAGCACCACCGGGACGAGCACGCACCCGAACGCGAACGCGCCGATCAGCTCGGGCGGCGTCGACGCGGCCTGCCCGAAGATCGTGATGAGGGTGGGGGTCCACGCCCGCCACAGGTCGATCAGCAGCCACGTCCCGGCGGCGAGGTGGACGACGGGGGCGGCACCGAGGCGACTCATGTCCCCGTTCTACCGGCTCCCCACCCCTCCCCGCGAGGGCGCAGATTCGCCCGCCGCTCGGCGAGTGGCAGGGCCGGCGCCGCGTCGGTCAGGCGCGGGAGCCGGCGAAGCCCAGGACCGCGGCCAGCCCCAGGGCGGACCGCGGGTGGTAGCCGGCGGTCCAGAGCCCACCGTGGGCGGCGGCGTACGCCTCCTCGCGCCAAGGCTCTTCCGCAGGCACCCGGTCGCTGCGTAGGTCGTGCACGAGCAGGGCGGCCATCAGGACGTTGCTCGTGGCGGGCTCGAAGACCTCGACGCCGAAGCGGTGCGCCCCGGCGTAGGCCGCGGCGAGCGCCCGGTTCTTGACGACCGATGCCGTCCGCGTCGCCGGGGCGACGTTCAACGACACCGTCGCGCCGTCGTGACGGGCCACCGCCGCGCGCCACCGCTGCACGCGCTTGGCGAGGGCGTAGTTCGGGCCCTGCTGCGGCACGAGCGAGTCGCACACGCCGATCTCCACGTCCGGCGGGTAGTTGCGCTGCAGCAGGCGTCCGCCGCTGAGGGTCCGGAACGGCGCACGCAGCAGGCGGCGGCCGTTCTCGTAGGCGTCGTTCGAGGTCGTGACGGCCCCGGCGGGCACGGCGAAGACGTCCGTCGGGGTGGCCAGGTACGCCAGCGCCGTGTCGGGACGCTGCGACAGCAGCCGGGCCGCGAGGGTGTCGGCGGCGGCCGAGACGCGCACGTGGGTGGCCCCGTCGGCGTAGCAGTAGGTGCCGAGGACGAGGCGACCCTCGAGGTCATCCAGCCAGCGGCCCAGCTCGGGCAGCGTGTGCAGCAGGTCGGCGCCCGTCTCCTTGCCGCCCACCGGCAGCCTGACCCGGCCCGCGCCCTCGCGGGCGTGGTCGCGGATGCGCTTCTGGATGTCGGCGCGCGGCAGGTCGACCGCGATGACGTCGGCGCCCCAGCGCAGCAGGGACCGGTAGGGCCCCATCTCGGCTCCCGCGCCCAGCACCACCACGGTGTCGCCCTCGAGCCGCAGCCATTCCGGATGGGCGGCGACCTCGCGGATCGCCTCGGAGAAGGTCGGCTCGACGACACCGCGCTGGACCCAGTCGTCGAGCTGGTCGTCCAGATCGGCGCCGGTGAGCCTCCGGCCGCGATAGGGGACGCTCAGCTCGGTCTCCGGCTCGGCCTCGCCGGTGATGTCCACGGTGGACCAGTCGTGACCGGCGGCGCGGGAGTCGAGCGCGTCGGCCAGCGAGCCGTCGCCGCAGCGCATCTGCTCGCGGATGCTGCGCAGGCCCTCGGTCGCGATCGTCACGGCGTCCTCGGGCGTGGCGAGCCCCGCCTCGAGGAGTCGGGAGAAGTGGATCAGGTAGCCACGGCGCCAGTTCGTCTCGCGCTCGGCCGCCTGCGCGCCCACCGGGTCGACCTTGCGCAGCGCGTCGGCCACGACCTGGCGCGCGGTGGCGGTGGAACTGTCGGTGGGGAAGCGGACTCCGGTGGCCATGAACCTGAGGATATCCTCAAGTTCACGGACAGGCACTAAGCAAGCGCTTAGATATCCGCTACGCTCAGGGCATGCGAGCGATCCAGATCACATCCCTCGACGGTCCCGAGGCCGTCGAACTCGTCGACGTCAAGGCCCCGAAGCGTGGCGAGGACCAGGTCCTCATCGACGTCAAGGCCGCCGGCGTGGCGTTCCCCGAGCTGCTGCAGAGCCGCGGCCTCTACCAGCTGAAGCCGCCGTTGCCCTTCACCCCGGGTGCCGAGGTGGCCGGCGTCGTCGTCGAGGCTCCCGCCGGCTCCGAGTTCGCGCCGGGCGACCGCGTGGCCGCCCTGCCCATGCTCGGCGGGTTCGCCGAGCAAGTCGTCGCGGACCAGCTCCTCACGTTCAAGCTGCCCGACTCGGTGTCGTTCGCCGAGGGCGCGTCCTTCATGTTCAACTACGGCACCGCGTACTTCGGCCTGGTCAACCGCGGCGGCCTCGCCGAGGGTGAGCGCGTGCTCGTGCACGGCGCCTCCGGCGGCATCGGCACCGCGTCGATCCAGGTGGCCAAGGCGTTCGGCGCCGGTCGCGTCATCGCCGTCACCTCCACCGACGCCAAGGGCGAGATCGCGGTGGCCGCGGGCGCCGACGAGTACGTGCTCTCCGAGGGCTTCAAGGACGCGGTCAAGGCGTCCGGTGGCGTCGACATCGTCGTGGACCCCGTGGGCAACCCGGCCGGCGGCGACCGCTTCACCGACTCGCTGCGCTGCCTCGTCGACGACGGCCGCATCCTGGTCATCGGCTTCACCGCGGGCGAGATCCCCAAGATCGCCGCCAACCGCCTGCTGCTCAACAACCTGTCGGCGGTCGGCGTCGGCTGGGGCGCGTACGCGATGAAGCGCCCGGGCCTGATCAAGCAGCAGTGGGACGCCATGGCCGAGCACCTCGCGTCGGGTGCGCTCAAGCCCGTCGTGGGCCAGTCGTTCACCCCCGAGCAGGCCTCCGAGGCGCTGCTCACGCTCGACCGGGCGCAGGCCACCGGCAAGCTCGTGCTGGAGTTCTGAGCACGTGGGAACCCTGCACCTGGTCCGTCACGGCCAGGCGTCCTTCGGGACCGACGACTACGACCGCCTCAGCGAGCTGGGCACCCGGCAGTCCGCGGCGCTCGGCGCCGGCTGGGAGGCGGGCGGAGCCGTCTTCACCGATGCCGTCGCCGGTGCGATGCTGCGCCACGCCCAGACCGCCATCGCGGCGATCGACGCCAGCGGACTCGGTGAGGAGGACGCCGATCCCGGCCTCTCGGGCTACGAGGTCGACGCGCGCTGGAACGAGTACGACCACCTGGCCGTCGCCACGGCCTTCGACCCGGGTGCGCTGACGAAGAACTCCAAGGAGTTCCAGGCCGCGCTCAACGAGGCGATCGACGTGTGGCGCCGCGGCGAGGGCGACTTCGCCGAGCCGTACGCGCTGTTCCGCGAGCGGGTCATGGCCGGCTTCGAGGAGGCCGTCGAGCTCGCGTCGGGCAAGGGACGCCGGGTGCTGGTGTTCACCTCGGGCGGGCCGATCGCGATGGTCGCGTCGCACCTCATCACCGGCGACGACTCGGCGTTCCAGAAGCTCAACGACGTCGTGGTCAACAGCAGTGTCACTACCCTCATGGTGGGCGGCACGGGGCCGCGGGTGCTGACCTTCAACGACCACAGTCACCTGCGTGCCGCGGACGTCACCTTCCGCTGACACCACGAGGAGCGACATGCGACGGAACACGCTGATCACGGGCGCGAGCTCGGGCCTGGGCGAGGGCATGGCCCGCCACCTGGCCGCGTCGGGGCACCACCTGGCGATCACGGCCCGGCGGGTCGAGCGGCTCGAGTCGCTGCGGGCCGAGCTGGTCGCGGCCCATCCGGGCATCGAGGTCTCGGTGCACGCGCTGGACGTCAACGACCACGACGCCGTCTTCCGCGTCTTCGGCGAGGCGGCCGCCGCCCTCGGTGGTCTCGATCGCGTGATCGTCAACGCCGGTCTCGGCAAGGGTGGTCGCATCGGCACCGGGAAGTTCGAGGCCAACCGCGAGACCGCGATGACGAACTTCGTCGCCGCGCTCGCGCAGGCCGAGGCGGCCATGGAGCACTTCTACGAGCGCGGGGCCGGTCACCTCGTGCTGATCTCGTCGATGTCGGCGATGCGCGGCATGCCGTCGTCGATGACGACCTATGCGGCCACGAAGGCCGGGGTCGCGCACCTCGCCGAGGGGATCCGCTCGGACCTGATCGGCCGCAAGGGCCACGACATCAAGGTCACGACGCTCTACCCGGGCTACATCGCCAGCGAGATGAACGCGCAGGTCGAGCAGGAGCAGAGGCTCATGGTCGACACCGCCACGGGCACCGCCGCGATGGTGAAGTACATCGAGAAGGAAGTCGTCGACGCCGCCGTGCCCGCGTGGCCCTGGGCCCCCATCGGGCAGGTCATGAAGCACGCGCCGCTGTCGGTGGTGCGCAAGCTCGTCTGAGACGACGAGACGGCGTATCACCCGTCGGCACTATTGAAGTTGAGTTTGGCTTCACTTAAGTTCATCGTGACTTACCTCACATCGACGTCGCTCCGACGTCCTCGGAGGAGGTCGTGAGTCCGCCCGTCGGTGGCGGACTCGAGCTTGAGGAGGCTCGATGAACATTCGACGCATGGCGCTCGGGGCGACGATGGCCGCGGTCCTGATGACCGCCGCCGCCTGTGGGAACTCAGATGGTGACGGTGACGGGGACGGCGGGGGCGGGGGAGACGAGTCCTACGACATCGGCATCGTCCAGTTCTCGGCCACCGACGAGACCGCCGAGAAGGCGATCAACTCCTACGTGGACTACGCCGACGAACAGGGCTGGAACACCACCAAGGTCGATCCGCAGGGCTCGGTGGACAAGGCGATCAGCGCGGTGAACGACTTCGTGCAGAAGGGCGTCGACCTGATCATCGTCACCGTCTTCCCGACCGACCAGATCACCGGCGGCGTGCGCGCGGCCACCGAGGCCGGCATCCCGATCATCTCGTTCAGCGGCGGCTCCGGCGAGGGCGTGCCGCTCAACGCCGACTCCGGCGCGCTGGTCTCGACCGACGTCTCGAAGCAGCTGGTCGACGACATGGGCGGCGAGGGCGAGCTGCTCCTGCTGGGCTACAAGAGCGGCCTGCCGTGCATCGGCCGCGAGGAGGCGCTGAACGACGCCCTCGAGGGCAGCGACATCACCGTCACCCGCCAGGAGGTGGCCATCCCCGGCCAGGTCGAGAGCGGCACGAAGTTCACGCAGGCGTGGCTGGCCAAGAACCCCGAGGGCAGCGGGAACCTCGCCATCTGGGCGTGCTTCGACGACCCGGCGCTCGGTGCGGTCAGCGCTCTGCGGTCGGCGGACCGGAACGACGTGAAGGTCTACGGCATCAACGGGACGCCGGCCGCCGTGACCGCGGTGCAGTCCGGCGCGATGCGCGCCACGGCGTTCATCGACGTCGCCGGGGCCGGCCGCGAGCTGGCCGAGCGCACGCCCGACGTCATCGAGGGCGGCGTCGACGCGGAGCCCGAGGACATCCCCATCCCCACCTTCGTGGTCACGAAGGAGTCCTACGACGAGTTCGCGAAGAAGTACCCGGACGAGGTGAAGTAGGTCACTGCTCGCTCCGTCACGTCCGTGACTCGACCGGAACGCCCGGCACCGCCCTGCGGTGCCGGGCCTTTCCGCGTGTCCCGGCGTGCGCCATGGCCCATCGGGCCCCCAGGGATGGCCCGAAAAGAATTCTGAAATTGAGTTCAGATTCCTATTGAACCTGTGATCGGTTTCACATACGTTGCTCGGTGACATAGGTCACACGCAGCATCGGAAGGTCCCCCACATGGTCAACATCGCCTCAGACGTCTGGGCCCACGCCGGCTCCGAGCCCGATCGAGTCGCGATCCGCTCGCCGCGCACCATCACCTTCGGTCAGCTGCGCCGCACCAACGAGCAGGTCGCCGGAGCCCTGCGGGCCGCCGGACTCTCGCCGCTGGACCGGGTGCTGTTCATCGCGCCGAGCATCCCGGAGTTCCCCGAGGTCTACTACGGCATGCACGCCGCCGGCGTCACCGTCATCACGATGAACACGATGTCGACCGAGCCGGAGATCGGCTACGTGCTCGACGACTCGGGCGCCACGCTCGTCATCGCCTGGCACGAGTGCGCAGGCCACGCCCGGGCGGCGGCCGCCGACCGAGGCCTCGACTTCTGGCAGCTCGATCCCGGGTTCTCGTTCGATGCCGAGCCGCTCACCGAGCCGCACGACCACGCGCCGCAGGACACCGCCCTGATCCTCTACACGTCGGGCACCACGGGCCGGCCGAAGGGCGCCGAGCTCACCGCGGCGAACCTCGTCGACACCGTCACGTCGTTCCAGCCCGTCCTCAGCATCAGCCCCGACGACCGCTTCGGCACGGGCCTGCCCCTGTTCCACGTCTACGGCCAGGCCGTGTGCATGAACACGGCGCTCGCGACGGGCGCCTCGTTCTCCCTGGTCCACCCGTTCGACCCCCGGGTCATGCTCGACGTGATGGTGGCCGACGAGCTCACCACCATGGCCGGCGTGCCGACGATGTGGAACGCGATGCTGCACGCCGAGGGCGACCACACCCCCGAGGACTTCGCGGCGCTCCGGCTGGCCACGTCGGGCGGCGCCAGCCTCCCGGTCGAGGTGATCCGGGCGTTCAAGGACCGCTTCGACTGCGCGATCCTCGAGGGCTACGGCCTGACCGAGTCCACGGGCGCGGCCACGTTCAACGACATCACCCGCGAGCAGCGGACCGGGACGGTCGGGCCCGCGCTTCCCGGCTCCCGCATCGAGGTGCGCGACCCCGACGGGAACGTCCTGGGTCCCGACCAGCCCGGCGAGGTCTACGTCACCGGTCCCACGATCATGAAGGGCTACTGGAACCGGCCCGACGCCACGGCCGCGGACCTGCGTGACGGCTGGCTCAAGACCGGCGACATCGGCACGATCGACGCGGACGGCTACCTCAGCATCGTCGACCGCGTGAAGGACCTGATCATCCGCGGTGGCTACAACGTCTACCCGCGCGAGGTCGAGGAGGTCCTGTACGAGCACCCCGACATCGTCGAGGTCGCGGTCGTCGGCGTCCCGGACGACCACTACGGCGAGGAGATCGCCGCCGTCACGGTGCTGACCGAAGGCTCGGACGCGACGCCCGAGAGCATCCGCACCTGGGCCAAGGAGCGCCTGTCGGCCTACAAGGTGCCTCGTCTGTTCGCGTTCGTGGACGCCCTGCCGAAGGGCGCCACCGGGAAGATCCTCAAGCGGGCGATCGACCGGGACGAGCTGCGCTCCGTGGCCGCTCAGGGCGGCCGCGCATGAACCTCGAGGGAAGCGTCGCGATCGTCACCGGCGCCGGAGGCGGGATCGGCGCGGCGCTGTGCCGCCGGTTCGTCGAGCAGGGTGCGCGCGTCGTCGCCACGGACCTCGACGAGGGGCGCCTGAAGAGCGAGGTCGAGGCCATCGCCGCGGACCACCCCGGCACGATCGAGGCGCTCGCCGGCGACTGCTCGGACGTCGAGCACATCCGCGCGACGATCGCCCTGGCGGAGTCGGCGTTCGGTCCGGTGGACCTCTACGCCGCGAACGCCGGCGTCGGGCTGGGGGAGAACCTCGACGCGACGCCGTCGGACTGGCAGACCTCGATCGACGTCAACGTCATGGCCCACGTGCGGGCCGCCGAGCTGCTCGTGCCGGGCTGGCTGGAGCGGGGCAGCGGTCACTTCCTGTCCACCGCCTCGGCCGCGGGCCTGCTCACGCAGATCGGCTCGGCCACCTACTCGGTCACGAAGCACGCGGCCGTCGCGTTCGCGGAGTGGCTGTCCGTGACCTACGGGTCGCGCGGCATCGGCGTCAGCTGCCTGTGCCCGATGGGCGTCAACACCGCGATGCTCAACAGCGGTGCGGACTCCGACAGCGAGGCGGCACGTCAGGGCGCCAAGGCGGTCACGCAGGCCGGGCTCGTCCTGGAGGCACTCGAGGTGGCGGACATCGTGGTCGCCTCGCTCGCCACCGACGAGTTCCTGATCCTGCCGCACCCCGACGTCCTCGAGTTCTACCGCCGCAAGGCATCGGACTACGACCGCTGGTTGCGTGGCATGCGCCGCTACCAGGACTCCCTGGCATGACGGCCAGGAAGAGCGAGCTCGTCGCCACCGGCGAGCTCACCCAGAACATCGCCGTGGCACCACGCCTCGTGATGGGTGGTGGGGTCCACGCGGACGCCGCCGCCGCCACAGTCGCCCGCGGGCGACTCTCGGGGGACCAGAAGCACCACTCAACCTCGAGTGGGCTTGAGCTTGAGGAGGCTCGATGAATTTTCGACGCGTTGCACTCGGCACCACCCTGGCGTTCACCCTCGCGACAGCCGCCGCCTGTGGAGGCTCGTCCTCCGGCTCCGACGGTGGCGACGACGCCTTCTCGGTCGGCATCGTCCGCTTCGCACCCAGTGAGGTGACGACCGAAGCGGTGATCAACAAGTACACGGAGATGGCCGAGGACGAGGGCTGGGAGGTCACGACCGCCAACCCCGACGGGGCCGTCGACAAGGCCATCGGCGCGATGCAGGACTTCGTGCAGAAGGACGTCGACATGATCATCGTCTCGGTCATCGAGTCGAAGTCGCTCACGGCCGGACTGAAGTCGGCCGAGGCCGCCGGGATCCCCGTGGCCTCCATCGCCGGTGGCGGCGCCGACGGGGTCACCTTCGACCTCGTCGTCTCGCCGGGCGTCGAGGTCCCCGAGGCGATGGTCGAGAACATGGGCGGCAAGGGCCGCGTCCTGGCCCTCGGCTACAAGCCGGGCCTGCCGTGCCAGCTGCGTGAGGACGCCTTCAACGAGACCGTCGAGGGCACCGACATCACGGTCGATCGCCAGGAGGTCCTGATCCCGGGCCAGCTGGAGTCGGGCCAGAAGTTCGCCACGACGTGGCTCGCGAAGAACCCGAAGGGCTCCGAGCCGCTCGCCATCTGGGCGTGCTTCGACGACCCGGCGATGGGGTCCATCGTGGCCGCGAAGCAGTCGGGCCGTGACGACGTGAAGATCTACGGCTACGACGGCACGCCGCCCGCGCTGAAGGCGCTCAAGGACGGTCAGCTCGCGGCGACCGCCGCTCCGGACACCACCGGTGCTGCCCAGATGCTCTTCGACGCGACGCCGGACGTCATCGAGGGCGGCCCCGGTGCCGAGCCGAAGACCGAGGAGATCCCCTTCCCGATCATCACGCCGGAGACGCTGGACGAGTACCTGGCGGAGAACCCCGGCGCGGACGCGTCCTGAGGGGCTGGCTGACATGACGATCCGTCCAGAGCTCGACGTGCCCGCGCAGGGCGACGAGGAGGAGACCATGACCGGTTCCACAGCAGGCGTCGGGCCAGACCCGGCACCCGTGACGTCCGGGTTGCTCCAGATGCGAGGCATCTCCAAGTCGTTCGGCGGAAGTCGGGCTCTGGACGGCGTCTCGATCGAGGTGAGACCCGGCTCGGTGCACGCACTGTGCGGCGCCAACGGCGCGGGGAAGTCGACCCTCGTGAAGATCCTGGCGGGCCTGGAGCGCGCCGACGAGGGCGAGATCCTCCTCGACGGCGCGCGCGTCGAGGTCGCCAACCCGCGTGACGCCGCCGACCTGGGCCTGAGCTTCATCCACCAGGAGCTGAACCTGGTGCCGAAGTTCTCGGTCCTGCGGAACATGGCGATGGGATCGGGCCACCCCGGCCGGTTCGGGATCCTGGACCTGCGCCGCCTGCGCCGCGAGGCGAAGGCGGTGCAGGAGCGGCTGGGCTTCGAGATCCCGCTCGACATCGAGGTCGAGCAGCTCTCCGTGTCCGACCGGTGGATGGTGTCGCTGGGGCGGTCGCTGATGCGCGACGCCCGGTTCATCGCGATGGACGAGCCCACCGCCTCGTTCACCGACGAGGAGGCCAGCAAGCTGATGGCGGTGATCGAGGAGCTGACCTCCGACGGGGTGGGCATCCTGTACGTCTCGCACCGCCTCGACGAGGTCCTGCAGGTGTCGGACACGATCACGGTGTTCCGCAACGGGCAGAAGGTCGCCACGCTGGACTCGGCCGAGACCGACCGCCAGGAGCTGACCACCCAGATCGTCGGCCGCGAGGTCGAGAAGCTGGTGTCGCGCCTGGAGGCCGAGGCCGACGAGAGCGTCGCCGAGACCCGTCCGGTGCGCCTGGGGGTGCGTGGCCTCAGCCGCGCCCCGCGGGTCCTCGGTGCCTCGTTCGACGTCCACGAGGGCGAGATCGTGGGCATCGCGGGCCTGGTCGGCGCCGGCCGCACCGAGCTGGCGCGGCTGCTGATCGGCGCCGATCGGGCGACCGCCGGCACCATGACGCTGGGTGGAGAGCCATACGCGCCCAAGTCGCCCCACGACGCCCTGCGGGCCGGCATCGCGCTGGTGCCGGAGGAGCGTCGCAGCCAGGGTCTGGTCCTGACCGACACGGTCGAGAACAACCTGGCGATGGCCGAGCACGGATCGGCGCCGAGCATGCGGGCGCGGTTCCGGCCGAAGTCGTCGCGGTCCACGGGGCAGGCCCTGATGGAGCGCTTCTCCGTCAAGGCCCGCTCCATCCGGGACACGGCCCACCACCTGAGCGGCGGCAACCAGCAGAAGGTCGTCGTCGGCAAGTACGTCCGGACCAATCCCGGACTGCTCGTCCTGGACGAGCCCACCGTCGGGGTGGACGTCGGCGCGCGCGCCGAGATCTACCGCATCATCACCGGACTGGCCTCGGAGGGGACTTCGGTCCTGGTCATCTCCAGCGACTTCGAGGAGCTCGCGATCTGCGACCGCGTCCTCGTGATGCGAGCGGGACAGCTGGTCGCCGAGGTGCCGGCCAGCGAGTTCGACGAGGACCACCTCACCGCCCTGTGCTTTGGAAGCTCCGAGAGCTCCGGCACCACCGAAACGGAGAAGCCCGCATGACCAGCCTGATGGAGAACGAACCGACCTCGGAAGCCCCGAAGTCAAACGCCCATTTCTTCGAGTGGTTCGGCCGGTACGGCGCGCTGCTCGTCCTCGCGGTGCTCATCATCGGCACGTCGATCCTGGCGCCGACCACCTTCCCGACCGTCGACAACGCGATCAACATCCTGAACCAGAGCGCCCTGTCGGCGATCATCGCGATGGGCCTGACGTTCGTCCTGGTGACGGGCGAGTTCGACCTCAGCATCGGCAACACGGCGAGCCTCGCCGGCGTGACCGCGTGCGCGCTGATGGTCAATCAGAACCTCTCGATCCCGCTCGCGCTGGTCGCCATCTTGGTGGTCGGCGCGATCGTGGGCCTGATCAACGGGTTCGTCGTCACGTTCATGAACGTCTCGGCCCTGGTGGCGACACTGGGCGTCGGGACGATCGTCATCGGCGTGAACTACATGATCTCCGACGGCGCCCCCATCGCCCTGGGTGATCCGGACGCGTTCCTGGAGATCACGTTCGGCCGATTCCTCGGCATCCCGTACCCCGTCTTCATCATGCTGGTCATCGCCGCGCTGCTGTGGTGGCTGCTGAACCGGACGGTCCTGGGGCAGTCCATGCAGGCCGTGGGTGGCAACCGCGTCGCCGCCGAGCTGTCGGGCATCCGGGTCGACCGCGTGCGCGTCATCGCGTTCGTCGTGTGCTCGATGTGCGCGGCGGTCACCGGCTTCCTGCTGGCCTCCCGCACGGGCAGCGCCGCGGTCTCGGCCGGAGACACGTACCTGCTCAGCGCGTTCGCCGCGTCCTTCTTCGGCTCCGCCGTGCTGCGGGACGGGCAGTTCCACATCCTGGGCACGCTCGTCGGCGTCATCACCGTCTCGGTCGGCTTCAACTCCATCGCCCTGGTGGGACTCGAGACCTACTGGCAGTACTTCTTCCAGGGCCTGCTGCTGATCCTGGGCGTCGGCGTGGGAACGCTCGCCCGACGGCGAGCCGCCGCCTAGCGCCGCCACCCCCGACCAAACCCGCGGACGGCGAGATCCGGCGCCCGCACCACCTCGAGGAGAGACCGATGAACTTCGAACTCGACGCGATGACGCGTGAGTACCAGGACAAGCTGCAGGCCTTCATGGACGAGCACGTGTATCCGGCCGAGGCCGTGTACCACCAGCAGATGGCGGAGTCGGGCAACCCGAACTTCCACCCGCCGGTGCTGGAGGAGCTGAAGAAGACGGCGCGTTCGCTGGGTCTGTGGAACCTGTTCCACCCGCACAAGAACGAGGAGTGGGGGTCGCCGGGGCTGACGAACCTGCAGTACGCGCCGTTGGCGGAGATCACGGGTCGTAGCCCGTACCTGGCTCCGGAGGCGATCAACTGCAACGCTCCGGACACCGGGAACATGGAGGTGCTGCAGCTGTTCGGCACCGCCGAGCACAAGGAGAAGTACCTCAAGCCGCTGCTCGCCGGTGAGATGGCGTCGGCGTTCTGCATGACCGAGCCCGCGGTGGCGAGCTCGGACGCGACGAATGTCGAGCTGCGGATGGTTCCCGACGGCGACGAGTACGTGCTGAACGGTCGCAAGTGGTTCGCGTCGAACGCGTTGCACGCGAACTGCAAGGTCCTGATCGTGATGGGCAAGACGAACCTCGAGGCCGAGACGCACCGTCAGCAGTCGATGATGGTCGTCCCGATCGACACCCCCGGCGTCACCGTGGTGCGTGGTCTTCCGGTGTTCGGCTACCTGGACCGTGAGGGCCACGCGGAGATCCTGTTCGAGGACGTCCGGGTTCCCAAGACGGCGCTGCTGGCGGGCGAGGGCGATGGCTTCATGATCAGCCAGGCCCGTCTGGGTCCGGGCCGGATCCATCACTGCATGCGCTCGATCGGCATGGCCGAGCGGGCGCTGGACCTGATGATCGACCGGGCCCAGTCGCGGACCACGTTCGGTCAGCCGGTCGCGGACCGCTCGAACATCCAGGACTGGATCGCCGAGGCCCGCATCGAGATCGAGGCGACCCGTCTGCTGGTGCTCAAGACGGCGTGGCTGATGGACACCGTGGGCAACCAGAAGGCTCGGGTGGAGATCGCCGCGATCAAGGTCAAGGCGCCCGAGATCGCGCTGAAGATCATCGACCGCGCGATCCAGGTCCACGGCGGCGGTGGCGTCACCGACGACTTCCCGCTGGCCTCGTTCTACGCCCACCAGCGCACCCTGCGGATCGCCGACGGACCCGACGAGGTCCACAAGCGCACCCTCGCCCGCGTCGAGCTGCGCCGCCGCGGTTCGGAGCGTGGTCTCTGATGGATCTCGGACTCGCCGGTCGTACCGCCGTGGTGACGGGCGCGTCGCGAGGCATCGGCCTCGCGATCGCCCACGCCCTGCACGCGGAGGGCGCGAACGTCGTCCTGACCGCACGCAAGGAGGGGGACGCCGAGTCGGCCGCCCGCGAGGTGGGTGAGCGCGCCCTCGGCATCGGGGCCCACGTCACCGACGAGGAGGCGTCCCGGGCCTGCCTCGAGCGCACGCTCGAGCGGTTCGGCAGCATCGACGTCCTCGTCAACAACGCCGGCACCAACCCCGCGTTCGGCTCCCTCGTCGAGCAGCAGCACTCGCGGTTCGCCAAGACGCTCGACGTGAACCTGTGGGGTCCGACGCTGTGGACCCAGCTGGCGTACGAGTTCTGGATGGGTGAGCACGGCGGCTCCGTGGTGCACACCGCGTCGCTCGGCGCGTTCGCCGTGGGCCCGAACCTCGCGGTCTACCACGCCTCGAAGGCGGCCCTGGTCCACCTGACTCGCCACCAGGCGCAGGAGCTGGGCCCGGGCATCAGGGTCAACGCGGTCGCCCCCGGCGTCGTGCGGACCCGCCTGGCCGAGGAGCTGTGGAAGGAGCACGAGGAGGCCGTCGCGGCGAACACGCCGCTGCGCCGGATCGGCGAGCCGGAGGACATCGGCTCGGCCGTCGCGTTCCTCGCGGGCTCCACCGCGAGCTGGATCACGGGCGAGACCCTCGTGATCGACGGCGGACAGCGCTTCGGGAGCGGTAAGTGACGGTCGCACTCGACCTGACAGCCCTCGGCGGCTGGATGCGTGGCCGCGGCGTCGACGTGGGCGGGACGATCTCCGCGACCCGCGTCGGCCGCGGCCAGTCCAACCTGACGTACCGCCTCGAGGACGAGGGGGGCCGGACGTGGATCGCGCGCCGGCCCCCGCTCGGCGAGCTGCTCGCGTCGGCGCACGACGTGGTGCGCGAGCACCGCATCCTCGCGGCGCTGCAGGAGACGCCCGTCCCCGTCCCCGCGCTCGTCGGCGTGTGCGAGGACGAGCGGGTCGCCGACGTGCCCGTCGTCGTGATGGAGCACGTCGACGGCATCGTGCTGGACCAGATGGAGATCGCCGAGTCGCTCACCCTCGACGCCCGCCGCCGGCTGGGGCTCGAGATCGCCCGCACCCTCGCGGCGATCCACGCGGTCGACGTCGACGCGGTCGGGCTCGGCGACCTCGCGTCGCGCTCGCCCTACGCCGAGCGCCAGCTCAAGCGCTGGTCCCGCCAGTTCGAGGCGAGCAGGACGGTCGAGCGCCCCGACCTCGACGCGCTGACGGCGCTCCTGCACGACCACGTCCCGCCGCCGGGCGACCTGTCCCTGGTGCACGGGGACTTCCACATCCGCAACGTGATCGTCGACGGCGAGGACGGCACGGTGCGCACCGTCCTGGACTGGGAGCTGTCGACCCTGGGCGACCCGATGGCTGACATCGGCAGCACCCTGGCCTACTGGCCCGAGGCCGGCGAGGCCCCCAGTGGGCTGTTCGCGGCCTCGACGCTGCCCGGCTTCCCCACTCGCGACGAGCTGGCGCAGGCCTACCTCGACGCCTCCGGGCGCGACGGCGGGACGCTCGCCTTCTGGCACGTCCTGGGCATCTGGAAGGTCGCGATCATCAGCGAGGGCGTCTACCGGCGCACCCTCGACAACCCGGCCAACACCGCCGAGGGCGGCGCGCCCACCCCCGAACGCATCCAGGGCGTCATCGACCACGCCTGGCACGTCGCCGAGACGACCGGACTCGCCGGTCGCCTCACCACCCCGAGAGGACGTCCATGACCGAGAACGCCGCCCCCGACACCGAGGCCGTCCTGGCCGACTCGCCCAAGAACTGGGGCAAGTGGGGCCCCGACGACGAGGTGGGCTCACTGAACTACCTCGGCCCGCAGGAGGCCGTCCGCGGCGCCGCGGCCATCGTCTCCGGTGAGACCTTCACGCTGCAGGTCCCGATGGGCGACCCCGGTGGCGATCCCGTGTGGCCGGGGCGCGAGCCGATCCAGCGCCAGAACATCATGGACGAGGGATTCTTCCAGCGCGGCGAGGGGGACGAGACGCCCGGCGGCGCGCACTACGCCGACGACAAGGCGACGATCTTCCTTCAGGCGTCCACGCAGTACGACGCCCTCGGTCACGTCTGGATCGGCGGCAAGATCTGGAACGGCTTCGACGCCACGGAGACCGTCGGCGAGATGCGCAAGGCCTCGGTGCTGCCCATCGCCCAGAAGGGCATCGTCGGTCGCGGCATCCTCATCGACATGGCCCGCCACCGCGGGAAGGCGCACCTGGACAAGGGCGAGACGTTCACGCACGAGGACCTCGTGGAGGCCGCGAAGGCCCAGGGTCAGGAGATCGAGCCGCGTGACGTGCTGCTGATCCGGACCGGGTTCATCGGGCACTGGTACGAGACGACCCCCGAGGACTTCTACGCCGACTTCTGCGAGCCCGGCCTGACCTACTCGCCCGAGCTCGTCGAGTGGTTCCAGCGGATGGAGATCCCGAACCTCGTCACCGACACCATCGCGAACGAGGTCACGATGGACCCGAACCACGGCGTGGTGCTGCCGCTGCACAGCGCGCTCATGCGGAACCTCGGCGTCACCTTCACCGAGATCGCGTGGCTCGACGACCTCGCCGCGGCGTGCGCGGCGGACGGACGGTGGACGTTCCTCTACACCGCCGCGCCGCTCAAGGTCGTCGGCGGCACCGGCGCGCCCGTCAATCCGGTCGTGATCCGGTGAGCCCGGTCACGCCGAGCATTACCGCGCAGTAAGATCTGTGACGTCATGAGCGAAGTGGAAGCAGAGGAAGTCGTTCGCGAGCTGCCGACCCTGGTCGACACCTCGCGCGTCCGGGAGATGCCCACCACGGCCCGCGGCGTGCGCACGCGCGCCGCCCTGGTGGCCACGGCCCGCAACGTGTTCGAGCGGGACGGGTTCATCAACTCGCGCCTCGCCGACATCACGGCCGGGGCGAACTGCTCGATCGGCACGTTCTACACCTACTTCGACAGCAAGGAGGAGATCTTCACCGCTGTCATGCAGGCGGCGGCCGACGACATGCTCCACCCCGGCCTGCCGCGGGTGGACGACGACCTCAGCAACGTGGCCGCGATCCTCGACGCCAGCAACCGCGCGTACGTCGAGGCGTACAAGCGCAACGCGAAGCTGAACCTGCTGCTCGAGCAGGTCGCGACGATCGACCCGAACTTCCGCCAGCTGCGCCTCGAGCGGGCCAAGGCGTTCGCCGAGCGCAACGCGCGGTGGATCAAGCGGCTCCAGGACGCGGGCTACGCCAATCCCGAGCTCGATCCGTACATGACGGCGCGGGCGCTCTCGCCGATCCTCGGGCGTCTGGCGTACCACGTGTACGCCCTCGAGGAGCCGGGCATGAGTGACGACTCGATCGTCCAGACGGCGACGCGGGTCTGGCTCGACGCGCTCGGTGTCCCGCTCGACGGCTCGAAGCGGGCCTGACGCGGCTCAGTCGAATCCAACGAAGTGGGCGACGTCGTCCACCGACTCGCGCGCCGAGCGCACGTGGTTGGCGGCGAAGTCCTCGTCCGGGTAGCCCAGCGCGACCGCCGTGAAGATCACGTGGTCGTCGGGGATGCCCGCCTCGCGCCGAACCGCGGCTCCCTGCATGATGCCCTGGCTGTTGATCACGGTGCCGAGTCCCCGCGACCACGCCGACAGCACGAGCGCGTGGACGACGGCGCCCAGGTCGAAGTGCGCGATCGGGCCCACGGGCTCGAGGCTGCGATCGTGCGCGATGACGATCGAGACGGGCGCGTCGAACTGACGGAACCCCCGCATGGTCCAGTCGAGACGGGCCTCCTGGTCCTCGCGGGCGATCCCCATCGCGCCGAAGAGGCGCTTGGCGATGTCGACCTGGCGGTCGCGGTGCACGCCCTCGTAGCGCTCGGCCACGGTCACGTCGCGCTGGATCGGGGCTCCGGCCAGCATGAGCCGCGTGTTCTCCTCGCGGATGCGGTCGAGGACCTCGCCGGAGATGACGTGGAACTTCCACGGCTGGGTGTTCATCGACGACGGCGAGAGGACGGCATCGGCCAGGATCTCGCGGATGACCTCCTGGGGCACGGGGTCCGGGCGATAGCCGCGGATGCTGCGCCGGCTGCGCAGGAGCTCGCCCAGCGAGGCGTCCGTTCCGGCGCCCGTGCTGCCCGCGAGGAGGGACGAGGGCGCGCGGGTGGCCGAGGGCGCTTCGGAAGTCATAGGTGAAATCATATTCGGTTTCAGGTTAGTGTGACCCGAGACAGTGACGCAGGTCACACGAGAGGATCCCCCCACATGACGACGATCAACGCAGCAGGCACGACCTTCAATGTCGAGGACACCGGGGAGGACGACCTCCCCGCCGTCGTCTGCCTCCACTCGCTCTTCCTCGACCACCGCATGTTCGACGGCCTGGTGGAGGCCGGCCGAGGGCGGTTCCGGTTCGTCCTGCCCGAGTTCCGCGGTCAGGGCGCGAGCGCGCCCGCCGAGTCCGACGAGGTCACGATGGAGCAGGCCGCGGGCGACACCGCCGCCGTGCTCGATGAGCTCGGCCTGCAGGACTCCCTCGTGGTGGCGTCGTCGATGGGCGGCGACGTCGCGGCACGGCTGGCCGCCTACCGGCCCGACCTGGTGCGGGCACTCGCCTTCGTCGGCTCGTCCGTTCGTGGCGAGCCCGCCGAGAAGGTGGAGGAGTACGTGGCGTTCGCGACGAACGCCGCCCAGCAGGGCTTCGTCGACGACCGGCTGGAGTTCCTGCAGCAGGTGATGCTTGGCCGGTCGACGCTCGAGGACCCGCAGAAGAAGGACGTGGTGGACCTGTGGTCGGGACGGATGAGCGAGCTCGGCGCCGACCTGCTGCCCGCGATGGTGGGGGTCATGCGCCGCAAGGACGCCACGCCCCTGCTGCCGTCGATCGGCGTCCCGGCCCTCGTGGTCTCGGGCGAGGAGTGCCCGGTGCGGCCGCCGGACTGGGCCGCCGAGCTGGCCGACGGCCTGCCCGACTCGGAGCTGGTGATGGTGCCGCGCTGCGGGCACAGCCCGCTGCTCGAGGCACCCGACACGGTGGTACCGAAGGTGCTGGACTTCCTGGCCGCCCACGCCTGACGCACGACGGCGCCGGAGCGATCTCTCGCTCCGGCGCCGTTCGCGTGGGGTCGGTCAGGCGACCTTGAGGACCAGCTTGCCGGTGTTGCGTCCCTCGAAGAGGCCGAGCAGCGTCTCGCCGAACTTCTCGACGCCGCCCTCGACGACCGTCTCGCGGGCGACGAGCTTGCCCGAGGAGATCAGCTCGGACATGTCGGCGATGGCCGCCGCGTCCTTCTCGGGGTAGTCGAACACGAGGAAGCCCTGCATCTTCGCGCGGAAGACCAGCAGCGACATGTAGCGCTTCGGGCCGGGCGCGAGCTTCTCGTCGTTGTAGGTCGAGACGGCGCCGCAGATGATCACCCGGGCACCGCGACGCAGGTTCGCCAGCGCGGCGTCGAGGATGTCGCCACCGACGTTGTCGAAGTAGATGTCGACGCCCTTCGGGGCGACCTCGCGCAGCCGCTTGAGCACGTTCTCGCTCTTGTAGTCGATCGCCTCGTCGAAGCCGATCTCCTTGAGCCACGCGCACTTCTCGGCACCGCCGGCGATGCCGATGACGGTGCAGCCCTTGGCCTTGGCCAGCTGCCCGGCGACGCTGCCGACCGCGCCCGCGGCGGCCGAGATGACGACGATGTCGCCCTCCTTCATCTCACCGACCTCGTGCAGGCCGTGGTACGCCGTGAGGCCGGGCATGCCGAGGGCGCCGAGCCACGTGGCGGGGCCCACGAGGGAGGTGTCGATCTTCTGAACGCCGTCGCCGTTGCTGATGGCGTACTCGGTCACGCCGAGGGTGCCGGTGACGGCGTCGCCCGCCGCGAAGTCGGGGTGGTTCGACTCGACGACGGTGCCGGTGCCGGAGGCGCGCATGACCTCACCGATCTGCACGGGAGGCAGGTAGGAGCGCACGTCGTTCAGCCAGCCGCGCATCGCGGGGTCGAGCGAGATGTGGTCGATCTTCACCAGGAACTCGCCGTCCGCCGGGGCGGGAAGGTCGACCTCCTCGGTCGCCCAGGTGCTGTCGTCGGGAAGTCCCGAGGGGCGCTGGGCGAGGGTGACGCGCTTGGTGGTGGTCATGCTTCACGACCGTACTCGGTTGCACGGACGGGGCCCATGGGAGTGGAGTTTGCAGGCGTTGCGAGGGGTCGCAGCGCGGAGGAGGCGCTCATCGGGAATTCCTCTCGAAAGACAGTTGAATCCGGACTCAAATTCAGTACGCTGTGATCCTAGGGGTGTGACACAAGCCACATCAACTGACCATCCAAGGAGTGCGCATGGCGACTGTCCAGACCGTCAAGGGTCCGATCGACAGCTCTGAACTGGGTCGGACCCTGGTCCACGAGCACGTCTTCGTCCTGGGCGAGGAGTTCCGCATCAACTACGCCGGGGACTGGGACGAGGACCAGAAGGTCGCCGACGCCGTCCGTGACCTGAACGACCTCAAGTCGGCGGGCATCGACACGATCTTCGATCCCACCGTGCTCGGCCTGGGGCGGTACATCCCGCGCATCCAGAAGGTCGCCGCCCAGACCGACCTCAACATCGTCGTGGCGACGGGCCTCTACACCTACAACGACCTCCCGCACCAGTTCGAGCACCGCGGCCCCGGCCTGCTGTTCGACCAGCCGGAGCCGCTCGTCGAGATGTTCCTCAAGGACATCAACGAGGGCATCGCCGACACCGGTGTGAAGGCGGCGTTCCTCAAGTGCGTCATCGAGGAGCCGGGCCTGACGCCCGGGGTGGAGCGCGTCATGCGCGCCGTCGGCCAGACCAGCTCGCAGACCGGCGCCCCGGTCACGGTGCACACCAACCCGCACACCCGCTCGGGCCTCGTGGCCCAGAAGGTGCTGGGGGAGGAGGGCGTCGACCCGAGCAAGATCGTGCTGGGCCACTCCGGTGACTCCGACGACGTCGACTACCTGTCGGAGCTCGCCGAGAAGGGCTCGCTGCTGGGCATGGACCGCTTCGGACTGGACGTCTACCTGTCCACCGAGAAGCGCGTGGACACGATCGTCGAGCTCGTGCGCCGCGGGTACGTCGAGAAGATCACGCTGGCCCACGACGCCTCGTGCTACATCGACTACTTCAAGCCCGAGGACAAGGTCGAGATGCAGCCGAACTGGAACTTCCGGCACATCCCGGACGACGTCGTGCCGATGCTGCTGGAGAAGGGCCTCAGCGAGGACGATGTGGACACGATGCTGGTGAAGAACCCGCGCCGCTACTTCGAGTGATCCTCCCACTCGGATCGACAGGGCCCCGGCGACGAGCCGGGGCCCTGCTGTGTGGGGGAGTCGCGGGTCACGTCGTCAGGATGAGGCCCCAGCGGCGCCCGGCTGCTAGGCTCGAAAGGTGAACGCGCCCTTCGCGCGCTGTTCCGGCCCGACGATGTAGCGCGGAAATCGCGTCCCTGGCAAGCGGGCACCCTTCAGTGATTGAGACCCCTTGACCCAGATTGACCGCAGCCCTGCGCTGCCCACGTTCAACGACTTCAACCTCCCCGACGGCCTCGTGCGCAAGCTCGCACAGCAGGAGATCGTCAACCCCAGCCCCATCCAGCAGGCCGTCCTCCCGGCGGCCCTCGAGGGACGCAACGTCCTCGGCCGCGCCCGCACCGGCTCGGGCAAGACGCTCGCGTTCGGCCTGCCCGTGCTGGCCCGCCTCGCCGGCCGTCAGAGCCGTCCCAAGGCGCCCCGCGCGCTGATCCTGCTGCCCACCCGTGAGCTCGCGACGCAGGTGCACGCCGCCCTGCTGCCGCTGGCGCAGAAGATGGGCCTGAAGCACACCGTTGTCTACGGTGGCGTGCCGATCAACAAGCAGATCAACGCGCTCAAGGGCGGCATCGACATCGTCATCGCCACCCCGGGCCGCCTGACCGACCTGCTCGACCGTCGTTGCCTCACGCTCGACGCCATCGAGATCACAGTCCTCGACGAGGCCGACCACCTGTGCGACCTCGGCTTCTTCAAGCCGATCGACGCGCTGCTCGCCCGCACCCCGGCGAACAGCCAGCGCCTGCTGCTCTCGGCCACGCTCGACGGCGACGTCGACAAGCTGGTGCGTCGTCACCTGCCCCAGCACGCGCTGTTCGAGGTGGACTCCACCGACGACAACGTCGAGACGATGGAGCACCACGTGCTCGTCACCGAGGCCACCGAGAAGACCCGCACCGCGTACGACCTGCTCAGCGTGAACCCGCGCAGCATCGTCTTCACGCGCACGCGCCGCGGCGCCACGCGCCTGGCGAAGCAGCTCACGCAGAAGGGCGTCTCGGCGGTCGACATGCACGGCGACCTCTCGCAGCGTCACCGCGAGCGGAACCTCGCGCAGTTCACGCGGGGTGAGGCCACCGTCATCGTCGCCACCGACGTCGCCGCCCGCGGCATCCACGTCGACGGCATCGGCCTGGTCGTGCACTACGACGCGCCCGCCGAGCACAAGGCGTACCTGCACCGCTCGGGCCGCACCGCCCGCGCCGGCGAGTCGGGTTCGGTCGTCACGATGACCACCCCCGACGCGCTCAAGGAGGTCATGACCCTCCAGCGCAAGGCGGGTGTGACCGCGCGTCACCACTACGCATCCTCGGCCCCGTCGCCGATGACCGTGGCGTCGCTGACGACCGCGGGCACCGAGGCGCCCGAGATGCCGGCCGACGGACGCTCCCGCGGTGGCTCCAGCCAGGGTCGCGGAGGCCGCGGTCGCGGTCAGGGCGCCGGTGGCCAGGGTCGCGGTGGCCAGGGCCGTGGTGGCCAGGGTCGCGGTGGGCCGGGCGGACGCCCGCAGGGCTCGCGCAGCCCCGGTCGTCGTCGCGACGGTGCGCCCACCAGCGCGCCCACCAGCTCGCGGAGCAACTGACCTCCTACGCACGACAGACCACGAGGGCCCCGGCATCACGCCGGGGCCCTCGTGTCATGTGGTCAGACGGGCGCGACCTCGGCGAGGTGGCGCTCGAGGACCTCGTTGACCGCCTCGGGATTCTCCAGGGCGTGCACGTGGCCCGTGCGCTCCATGCGGATCAGCTCCGCGTGCGGCACGCCGGCGACGATCTGCTCGGACTTCGCGGGCGGGTACGTCGCGTCCTCGGTGCCGGCCACCACGACCAGCGGGACGCGGATGTCGCCGAGCTCGTCGAGCACACCGGGCCGGTGGGCGATGTTCCAGGCGGCGTCCGCGTACTCCGGTCCGCGGCTCAGCAGCAGCTCCCGCACACCGGCCAGGACGTCGGCCCGGGACGGGTCGGTCAGCGTGGTGGTGCCCATCATGAACTGCAGCACGCCGTCGAGCACCGGCTCCATCCCGTGCTCGGCCAGGACCTCGATCAGCTGGTCCATCTGGTCGGCCTGCTCCTCCACGTCGGCCGAGGTGCCCATGACGACGGCCGAGCGGAGGAGGTCGCCGTGGCGGGCGGCCAGGCGCAGGCCGATGAAGCCGCCCATCGAGTTCCCGACGAAGACGACGGGGGCCAGGTCCAGGGCGTCGATCAGGGCCACGACGTCGGCGGTGTGGGTGTCGTAGTCGAGCTGATCACGGGGGGCCCGTGCGCTGCGTCCCTGCCCCCGGTGGTCGTAGCGGATCACGCGGTAGCGGTCGGCGAAGCGGTCCGCCTGGCCCTGGAACATCCGCGAGTCGAAGAACATCGAGGGACTCATCACGAGGGTCGGCGCGTCGCGCGGGCCTTCGTCCTCGTAGTGCAGGGTCGTGCCGTTGACGTCGATGGTGGGCATGGGGGGCTCCCGTCATTTCTGAAATTGAACTCACCTTAGTGGAATGTGGTGTGGCTCACATTTTTCTCTTGACAGGAGGCGTGGACGTCACGCATCGTGAGGTCACCAACTATCCGCACAAGGTGTGCAGATACCTTGGATCGGCCCGTCATCGGGGGGCAAGCCGCTGCGTTTGGACGAGCTCGTCCCAACGGTTCGATCCAGACCGTCGAAGGAGACGAGCATGAAACTGTCCAGACTGATCGCGGTGGCGTTCGCCGGAGCGGCACTCACCGTCGGCGCCGCCACCCAACCAGTGGTCGCGGCCGACAATCCGTACGAGCGGGGGCCCGCCCCGACGAACAGCAGCATCGAGGCGACCCGCGGTCCGTTCGCGGTGAGCACCAAGACGATCTCGTCGCTCTCCGCGCGGGGCTTCGGCGGCGGCACGATCTACTACCCGACCACCACCACCGCGGGGACGTTCGGCGTGGTCGCGATCTCCCCTGGCTACACGGCGGCGCAGTCGACGATCTCGTGGCTCGGCCCGCGGATCGCCTCGCAGGGGTTCGTCGTCATCACGATCGACACCAACAGCCGGTTCGACCAGCCCGGCCCGCGCGGGACGCAGCTGCTCGCGGCGCTCGACCAGACGATCGCCGACACGACCGTCCGCAGCCGCATCGACGCCTCGCGGCAGGCCGTGGTCGGTCACTCGATGGGCGGTGGTGGAACCCTCGAGGCGGCCAAGACGCGTCGCTCCCTCGAGGCGACGATCGGTCTGACGCCGTGGAACCTCGACAAGTCGTGGCCCGAGGTCGAGGCCGCGTCCCTGGAGATCGGTGCGCAGAACGACACGGTGGCGCCCCCCGGCTCGCACGCCATCCCGTTCTACAACTCCCTGACCAACGCCGAGCGCCGCTCGTACCTGGAGCTGCGTGGCGCCAGCCACTTCGCACCGAACTCCAGCAACACGACGATCGCGAAGTACTCGATCGCCTGGCTCAAGCGCTACGTCGACAACGACACGCGCTACGAGCAGTTCATCAGCCCCGGGCCGAGCCCGTCGCTGACGAACGGCATCTCGGACTACCGCATCAACTGACCGAGAGTCTCGGGGCCGGCCGAAGGGCCGGCCCCGAGGCACGCCCGGCGGTCCGTGCGGCGCCGCCACCCCCAGCCCACTTTTGGAACGCGATGCACGCTCGCGCGCGGGAGGAACGTGCAACGCGTTCCAAAAGTTGCGCGCGGGGGAGCGGGGTCGCAGGAAGCCCGCGCCGTCAGGAGTTGCGCAGGGCGTCGATCAGCTCGGACTTCCTCTGGCTCGAGTAGCCGGTCAGCCCGATCTCCTTGGCGCGCTTGCGCAGGTCGGCGACGGTCCAGTCCTCGTAGGCCGGTGACGTCCCGCCGCGCTTGCCGACGGCCTTCTTCCCGTCGCGGGCCGCGGCGTTCGAGATGCGGGCCGCCTTGGACTTCGATGCGCCGTCGTCCCGCAGCTCCTCGTAGAGGTCGGGATTCTTCAGGCTCGAGGGAGCCTTCTTCTTCGGTGCCATGGGATCTCCTCTCGATCCCACGACACCACGAGGTGCGTGCTCGCGCTACCGGACGGGCTCAGTGCTCGAGGAGGTCGCGGGCGAGGGCGCCCACCTGGACGTGCTCGATGAGGAAGCCGTCGTGCCCGTGCGGCGAGCGCACCACGGCGAGCGGCTCGGCCGTGGGGATGAGGTCGGCCAGCTCCTGCTGCTGGTACGGCGGGTAGAGGCGGTCCGAGTCGATCGCGGCGACCACGGTGCGTGCCGTGACCCGGCCCAGGGCGGCGGCGAGGCCGCCGCGATCGCGCCCCACGTCGTGGCTGTTCATCGCCTCGCCGAGGGCGATGTAGGACCACGCGTCGAAGCGCTTCACCAGCTTGTCGCCGTGGTGCTGCAGGTACGACTGCACCGTGAAGCGCCCGTCGGACTGGACGGTCCGGCCGAACCGCTCGGCCAGCTCGGCCTCGCTGCGGTACGTGGTGTGGGCGATCCGCCGGGCCAGCTCGAGGCCCGCCTCGGGGCCCGCCGCGCGGATGACGTCGGCCTGCGTGGAGGTCCAGGCGATCTGCTCGGCCGACGCGTAGGCGGACGAGGCGAGCAGGAAGAGGCGCTGCACCCGCTCGGGGTGCGTGACCGCCCACTCGACCGCGCGCATCCCGCCGGCCGAGCCACCGATCACCGCGTGCCAGCGATCGATGCCGAGGTGGTCGGTCAGCATCGCCTCGGCGGCCACCTGGTCGCGCACGGTGATCGCCGGGAAGCGGTTGCCCCAGAGGCGGCCGTCCGGGCCGATCGAGGCAGGGCCGGTGGTGCCCTTGCAGCCGCCCAGGATGTTGGCCGCGACGACGAAGAATCGGTCGGTGTCGATGCCCAGACCCGGCCCGACGACCTCGTTCCACCAGCCGTCCGGACCGGCGACCACCGAGTCGCCGGTGAGTGCGTGCAGCACGAGCACGGCGTTGTCGCCGGTGAACTCGCCCCACGTGTCGTACGCGACCTCCAGACGTGGGAGGACCTCACCCCCTTCGAGGGTGAGGTCTCCCAGTGGCTGAACGGTGGTCACGGCTTACTTGGCCGCCCGGAACCCGGCGTCGAGGTCGGCGAGGATGTCGTCGATGCCCTCGATGCCGATCGCGAGGCGGACGAGCCCGGGGGTGACGCCGGTGGCGGCGTGCTCCTCGGGGGTGCCCTGCGAGTGGGTGGTGCTGGCCGGGTGGATCGCCAGCGAGCGGACGTCGCCGATGTTCGCGACATGGCTGAACAGCTCGAGCGCGTCGATGAAGCGACGGCCGGCGTCGACGCCACCGGGCAGCTCGAACGTGAGCACCGCGCCCGAGCCCTGCGGCGTGTACTTGTCGGCGAGCTCCTTGTAGGGGTTGCCGTCGAGCGACGCCCAGGTGACCTTCGCGACGTCCTCGCGCGCCTCGAGCCACTCGGCCACCTGGCGGGTGTTCTCGATGTGGCGCTCGATGCGCAGGCTCAGGGTCTCGAGGCCCTGGGCGATCAGGAACGCGTTGAAGGGAGAGACGGCGGGGCCGACGTTGCGCAGGTACTGCACGCGCAGCTTGGCGATGTACGCCGCCGGGCCGAGCGCCTCGCTGAAGACGAGGCCGTGGTAGCTGGCGTCGGGGGTGGTGAAGCCGGGGTACTTGTCGCCGTGGGCGCCGTAGTCGAAGGTGCCGCCGTCGATGACGACGCCCGCGATCGCGGTGCCGTGACCGCCGATGTACTTCGTGGCCGAGTGGACCACGGTGTCGGCGCCGTGCTTCAGCGGGTTCAGCAGGTACGGCGTGGCGACGGTGTTGTCGACGATGAACGGGACGCCGACCTCCTTCGCGACCGCGCTGATGGCCTCGAGGTCGAGGATGTCGCCCTTCGGGTTGCCGATGGTCTCGCCGAAGAACACCTTCGTGTTCTCGCGGGTCGCGGCGCGCCAGGCGTCGGGGTTGTTGCTGTCCTCGACGAACGTGACCTCGATGCCGAGCTTGGGGAACGTGTGGCGCAGCAGCGAGTCGGTGCCGCCGTAGAGGCTGGCCGACGCGACGATGTGGTCGCCCGCCTCGGCCACGTTCGTGAGGGCGCCGGTGGTGGCGGCCTGGCCCGAGGCCACGAGCAGCGCGCCCACGCCGCCCTCGAGCGCGGCGAGGCGCTGCTCGACGACGTCCTGCGTCGGGTTCATGATGCGCGTGTAGATGTTGCCCGGCTCCGCCAGAGCGAACAGGTCGGCGGCGTGCTGGGTGTCGCGGAACTGGTACGAGGTCGTCTGGTAGATCGGCAGCGCGCGCGCACCCGTGGCGGGGTCGGGCGTCTGGCCGGCGTGGATCTGCTTGGTCTCGAACGACCAGTGCTCGCTCATGGGTGCTCCTTCGGCATCGGGTGTCAGTGTGACCCTGTCACCGTTCGGCGCTTCCTTCCGGAGGTCTCATCATGTGAGAGCGGCGTCCGGGATCAGGACATGTTGAAGGGCTGCGCGGTCGATTCCAGGACCGAGAGCCAGAGGTCGCCGTCGGGGTTGACGTTCTGCGTGTTCTTGACGACCACGGAGATCGGCACGTGGGCGAAGCGGTGCCGGGGACGCCCGATCACCATGTCGGTGCGGCCGGCCATCGCGGCGTGGACGGCGGCCTGGGCCAGCCGGGTGCAGTAGACCGAGTCGGCGGCGTCGGCCGGCACTGATCGGATCATGTAGCCGGGGTCGAAGTACCGCAGCGTGAGCGGCTCGTCGTGGTCCTTGAAGTCGCGCGCGATCTGGGCACGCAGGAAGCCCGCGAAGTCGCCCAGCACGGTGTTGCCGCTGGCGTCGGTGCGACGACTGGCGGGGATGAGGTCCTGCCCGGCCCCCTCGGCCAGCACGATCACGGCGCTGCCGCGCTCCTTCACGCGCTTGCGCAAGGTGGCGAGCAGGCCGTTCTCGCCCTGGAGGTTGAAGGGGACCTCGGGGATCAGCACGAAGTCGGCGTCGTGGTTGGCCAGTGCGGCGTAGCAGGCGATGAACCCGGCGGCGCGACCCATCACCTTGACGACCCCGACGCCGCCGATGGCCGCCTCGACCTCGACGCGGGCGCCCTTGATCGACTCGGCGGCCTTCGCGTAGGCGGTCTGGAAGCCGAAGCTGGTGCCGATCAGGGGGATGTCGTTGTCGATCGTCTTCGGGACGCCGACGACCGCGATGGGCAGGTCGCGGGCGAGGGCCTCCTCGGCGATCGCGTGGGCGCCGCGCATCGAGCCGTCGCCACCGATGACGAAGAGGACGTCGATCTCGCGGTGCACCAGGTTGTCGACGATCTGGGGGATGTTCTGGCTGCCGCGGGACGAGCCGAGCACCGTGCCGCCGCGATCGGTGATGGTCTCGACGAAGGCGGGCGTCAGCGTGATCGGGTCGGGCGCCTTGCCGGGCACGAGGCCCGCGTAGCCGTTCTTGAAGCCGGTGATGTCGGTGACGCCGTAGTGCTCGAAGAGCTCCAGCACGATCGCCCGGATCACGTCGTTGAGGCCGGGGCACAGGCCGCCGCACGTGACGATGCCGACCTTGGTCTTCTTCGGGTCGAAGAAGATCTTGCGGCGGGGCCCTCCGGGCTCGAACGAGGGGACCTCGGTCAGGGGGGTGTCGCCGCGCGCGGACAGCAACGAGATCGTGTCGTCGATGAGGACGCGATCGGTCTCGGCGACGTAGTAGGCGTTGGTGGCGCGAGCCGCGACATAGTCGGACAGCGGCGAGTCGTACTTGCACTCGCCGAGGGTGCGGACCTGCAGTTCCTCGAGCGTCACCACGGGGACAGGCTATCGGAGCGCGGCGCCCCGCTGACAGGACGCGGAAAACCGCCCGGTCGATAAACTCGGGGCGTGGACACGCAGCCGGACCCTCGTCGCGGACGCCGCCGCCCGATGCGGGCGGTGCACACCGCCGCAGTCCTGCACGACGCGCCCACGCCGCTGGCCCGCATGATCGGACGCGGCGCACGGATGACCGTCAAGCCGCTGCTGCGCCTGGCGCCGGTGGACGAGCGCACGATGCGGCGCCTCCAGCGGTTCGCCGAGGTGGTCAACCGCGGCGCCTCCGAGGACATCACGGTCGAGGCCGGCGACATCGGCGGCGTGCCCGGCGAGGTCATGACGCCCGGCGACGGGCCCACCACCGGGCTGCACCTGCTCTACCTCCACGGTGGCGGGTTCTTCACCGGCAGCGTCCACTCGTACCGGTCGATGCTCGAGGAGATCGTGCGCGCCACCGGCGGCACGAT
The DNA here is from genome assembly GCF_900167475.1 of Aeromicrobium choanae. Lineage (NCBI taxonomy): Bacteria > Bacillati > Actinomycetota > Actinomycetes > Propionibacteriales > Nocardioidaceae > Aeromicrobium > Aeromicrobium choanae. The sequence continues at coordinate 1,770,745 of NZ_LT796768.1, forward strand.
CTACGCGGTCGACTACCGCCAGCTCCCGGTGGGCGGCATCGCCGACTCGGTCCAGGACGCCATCGCGGCGTACGAGGACGTCGTGACACGGGCACCCGACGCGGGCAAGGTCGTCGTCGCGGGCGACTCCGCCGGCGGCTACCTGACCATGAAGGTGGCCGAGCTGGCCACGCGTCGTGGCCTGCCCGCCCCGGCCGCGCTGATCGCCTTCTCGCCGCTGCTGAGCCTCGAGCCCGACCGCCAGGACAAGAACGTCATGCGCGTCGACAAGGTGCGCGAGGCCGTGCTGCCGATCGCGCGGGTCGCGGCGCTGCGCCGGCTCTGGCTCCCCGAGGGCGACATCATCGAGGGCTTCGCCGACCCGCTCCACGCCAGCGCCTACATCCACTCGCCCACGCACCTGGTGGCGGTGGAGGACGAGTTCCTCCGCCCCGAGGTGGAGGCGTTCGCGCTCCTGCTCGACGACAAGGGCGTCGAGGTGGACGTGCACCTGTGGCGCGGCCAGCTGCACGCGTTCCCGATCATGGCCGGGCACCTGCCCGACGCCGACCTCGCGATCGAGCTCGCCGCGGAGTTCGCCCTGCGGCACATCGGCGAGCCGCCCGAGGTCGAGGTCGAGGACGCCGGCGCGCGGCCCGAGACCCTCGAGGGCGAGATGGCCTGACGGTTCCCCGGTCACGTGCGTCACCGGGGAACCGGCGATCAGGTCAGCCGGCGACCTTCACCTTGATGACGTGCAGCTTGCCGTTCTGCGTGTAGCCGAGGTTCCACGAGCGGGTCGCGCTCGTCGTCATCGACATCGTCACGCCGAGGGCCCACGTGTTCTTGCCGGCCTTCTCGAACGGCACCGACCCGCGGTGCGGCTTGCCCGGCGCCGGGGTCGCGTAGACGTAGTTCGCCTTGGCGCCGCGGACGCGGATCGTGTACGTCTCGCCGTGCTTGACCCGGTAGACGCCGTTCTTCAGCTTGGCGCCCTGGATCTCGTACGAGGCGAGGCGGTAGGCGACGCGCTTCGTGCGAATGTTGCCCGCGACGTCGATGGCCTGCGCGGACACGACGACCCGGCTGCCGCTGCGCTTCGTGGTGACCTTGCAGCTTTTCACGCCCGACAGCGAGTCCTTGGCGGAGCACTTCGCCTGCGGGGCGTCGAAGTAGCTGCGGCCCGCCTTGACGCCCTTGATGCCCACGCTGGGCTTGGTGCGATCGAGCTTGACCGCGGCGGTGGCCGTGGCGACGCCGCCGTCGGCGGTGCGGATCGTGCGCGTCACGCTGGACGAGCCGTTCTTCGTGATCGTCACCGGCTTCGGGCACGGCGTGGCCAGCTGGGCCGCCGAGGTGCACTCGAACGAGACCTTGACCGGCGTGCGGTACCACCCGCCGCGTGACTTCTGCGACGAGCTCACGCGGGTGGTGATGGTCGGGTTCGACCGCGACGTGGAGGCGGACGAGGCGTTGAAGTCCGTGCTGCCGGCGTACTCGGCCGAGACCGCGTGGGCCTTGTCGGTCGCGACGGTGTGCGTGAGCTTCGCGGTGCCGTTCTCGAGGGTGGCGGTGCCGACCTTCGCGCCGTCGACGCGGAACGTGACCTCGCCGGTGGGGGTGCCGGCGCCCGGGGCGACCGGCTCTACGACCGCGGAGAGCTCGTTCGCCTTCACGGAGACCCTGGTGGTGGTGCTCGCGGCGGTGACGCTCAGCGAGGCGGCGTCGCTGGAGTCTCCGTAGATCCAGTTGGTCTCGGGCCACCAGAACGCCTCGACCTGGTGGGTGCCGAGGTCTTCGGTGATGCGGGTGCTCGCGGCGCCGTCGCCGTCGAAGGCGACCGCGTCGACCGGGTCACCGTCGACCCGGAACTGCACGACGCCGCCGGCGGCGCCGATCGAGCCGGACTCGACGTCGACCTGGGCGGTCGCCGTGGTGCCCTCGCCCGTCACGGCGCTCGCAGGATCGAGCGTGAGGTCGACCGACGTGGCGATCGCGTTCACGGTGATGTCCTGCTCGACGGTCTCGGCGGCGAGGAACCCCTCCGCCGCGGCCTGGTCGGCGGCGATCGTGCAGGTGCCGATGCGGTCGAAGGTCACGGTTGTCCCGTCGACCGAGCAGATGTCGGCGGTGGTCGACGAGAACGTCACCGGGTTGCCGGAGGCGCCGCCGGTGGCCGCGACCGTGTAGGTCTGGCCTGCGTGAGCGCTGGTGGGAGCCGACGAGGTGAAGGTGATGGCCTGCGGGGCGTCGCGCACGACCTCGCCCGAGCACGCCTCGCCGATGCGGAAGGTGGCGGCGCGCGCGTGGCTGAAGATCTGGCGGACGGCGGCGAGATCATCGGTGACGGCGAGGTAGTTCTCGCCCTCGAACTGGTAGGTCGTCAGCTGGGCGGTGGTGGAGTCCGGCCACACGAAGGTCGCGGACAGCTCCATCGAATCCGGGTCGACCGACCAGATGGCGCTCTGCTGGCCCTCGACCGAAGGCGACCCGGCGGGAACGGGCGTCGTGGAAGTCAGGAAGGTGTACCCGGCGCCGGACTGGCTGATGGGGAGGGCGGCGTAGTTCTCGTTGACGCCGACCACGTGGCCCGGGCGACTCTCGAGCGTGAGGTCTTGCTGCGTACCCGCGGAGATGGACACGCGGTATGCCTGATCGGCGTCCGTGGTCACGCCCGAGATGAAGCTGTCGCCGGTCGCGCAGCCGATGATGGTGTCGCCGACGATGACCTGGACGTGTCCGGTGAACGTTTCGGGGGCCGCATGGGCGCTGGTGGGCATGAGGGCCACCGCGGCAGCGAGGCCGAGGGCCGCACTGGTCGCGACGGAGGTGACGCGTCGATACATGGAGTTCGCTCTCGGGATGGGGACGCGGAGCGCTCACCCCGCGTGTGCGACTCTAGGTTTCTCGCCGGCCCCAGAAGGTCGTTTGCGCATCAACCGTCACAAGTGACTACGCATCCGCCCCAGGTCAGAAGAAACCAACAGGCTTGACTGTAAGTGTGAGGTCGAGGATGCTGGGCCGGTGACCGAAAGCCCCACGAGGACGCCCCAGCCGGAGCGCACGCGGCTCATGCGCCAGCGGCTCCTCGAGGCCACGGTCGACTCGCTCGTGGAGGTCGGCTGGGCCGGCACCTCCACCACCGTCGTGAGCCAGCGTGCCGGCGTCAGTCGCGGCGCGCAGCTGCACCACTTCCCGAGCAAGCAGGACCTCGTGGTCGCGGCCGTGGAGTACATCGCCGAGCGTCGTCGCGAGGAGCTGGCGATCGACCCCGACGATCTGCCCGAGAGCGGCCGCACCCGGGTGGTCCTGGGCCTGCTGTCCCACCTCGTCACGTCGCCTGCCTTCCTGGCGGCACTGGAGCTGTGGGTCGCGGCGCGGACCGACGCCGACCTGTTGGAGAAGGTGGCGCCGTTCGAGCGCCGGCTGGGTCGCGAGACGCACGCGCGCGCCGTGGAGCTGCTCGAGGTGGACGAGTCGCGCGGGCGCAACCGTCAGCTCGTCCAGGCCACGCTCGACCTCCTGCGCGGCCTCGGCCTGGCCGCGACCCTCACCGACGACTCCGCACGCCGGGCCTCGATCCTCGACGCCTGGGCCGAAACCCTCGACCGAGAACTGGAACGATGAGCAAACTCGACACTGTCCTGGACGACCTCGCCGCGGAATCGCTGCAGCTGGACGGCTGGGTCGCCGGTCTGACGCCCGACCAGTGGGGCACCGTCACCACGCCTGAGGGCTGGACCGTCGCGCACCAGGTGGCGCACCTGCACTGGACCGACGTCACCTCGACCTACGCGATCAACGACAAGGCCGCGTTCGACGCGCTGATCGTGGCGGCGCTGGAGGACCCCGAGGGCTACATCGACCGGGCCACGGACGAGCTGGCGCAGGAGCCGGCGGAGTCGCTGCTGCCGGCGTGGCGCCAGGGCCGCACCGACCTCGTCGAGGCCCTGCAGTCGGTCCCCGACGGCGACAAGATCCCGTGGTTCGGCCCGCCGATGAGCCCTGTCTCGATGGCCACCGCCCGCCTGATGGAGACGTGGGCCCACGGCCACGACGTCGCCGAGGCCCTCGGCATCGCGGTGCCGCGCACCGACCGCGCCAAGCACGTCTGCCACATCGGCGTGCGCACCTTCGCGTTCACGCACCAGATGCGCGGCGAGGAGCCCCCGGCCGTGGAGCCGCGCGTCGAGCTGACCGCGCCCTCCGGCGAGCTCTGGACGTGGGGTCCCGAGGACGCCGAGGAGCGCGTCACCGGCGACGGCTGGGACTTCGCCCTCCTGGCCACCCGCCGTCGCCACCGCTCCGACGTCGACATCACCGCCACCGGCCCCGCCGTCGACCACTGGCTCGACATCGTCCAGGCCTTCGCCGGCCTTCCCGGCAACGACCCGCTGCCGCTGGCCGAGCGCTGAAGCGAGGGGAAGCCCGCTCGGTCGACGACCTCGGGGTCAGGCAGAGGCCTTCTTGACCTTCTTCACGGCGGTTCGCGCCACGGACTCGAAGTCCTGGGTTCCCGCGCTCCCGCCCAACTCGAACCACGCGAGCATGACGAGGGTCTGGTCGACCCGGGCGATCACCATCGGCATGTCGATGGACTGCCCCTGCGTGGTGGAGCGCAGCGTCATCGCCACCATGTCGTCACCCAGCTTGGGGAAGGACAAGTCGGACACCACGTAGTCGCTCCTCATCCCTCGGGTGTCGTCGAACATCGTGAAGTAGTCACAGCCCTTCAGCGCGCTCCGGAGCGACTTCATCGACTTCACGGCGTCGTCATCGCCCCGTGAGGTCACCGTCTGAGTGAGGAAGGGGCCGAACTCGCTCTTGGCGAAGGTGACGCTGCCTTCGCCGGACGTCGCGGTGTCGTCGGCACTGGACAGGGCGGCCGTGAGCTTGGCGCAACCGGGGTCTTCCGAGGTCGTGCGCGAGTCGAACCCCCCGCCATCGCCGTACTCGGAGTCGAAGCTCCATCCGTTGGGAAGGTCCTTGAGGGTGAGGAGCGCGTCCTGGATCTGAGCTTCCGTCAGGAGCTTGGCCGGGGCCTCCTCGACGACGGCTCCGTACTCGCTCGGGTCGACGGCCGGGCTGGAGGGTCCGCAGCCCGCGAGGACCAGGGCGGACGAGACGGCGAGGGCGGCGAGAACGGACTTCACGGTCGAAGCCTAGGTATCCGCCGGCCGCTTGTTCGCCGATTGCGAGGTCGAACACCTCGAAGGGCCCGGCCATCGGCCGGGCCCTTCGCGGGTTCCGCTACTTCTTCGAGTACTTCACCCACGGGGTGAACGAGCCCTTGTACGGCAGGTGGTCGACGCGCGCCGGCGTGAACGGCACGTAGCCACTGTCGTCGACGTACCCGGACTGGATGGTCCGCACGTTGACGCGCACGTGCTTGGGATGGAGGAGGCAGCCCTTCTTCGGCTTGATGTGGACGACGACCGTGCCGTGCTCGAGGTCGTACCGCTCGCGCACGGTCTTGCCGCACGTGCCGGGGAACGGGTAGGTCTCCCAGCTCTTGCGGTACTTCTTCGATCCCTTGAGAGCGCGGAAGCCGCCGTCGCCGGGGATGCCGACCTCATCGGCGAACTCCGCACCCGCGGACGAGGCCTTCGTGTCGAGCAGCAGGCGGAACTCGCCGACCGGGGTCGTCTCCGCGTCCCAGTCGACCGCCTTCATCCTCACGGTGATCCGCACGCCCTTGGCGTTGTTGACGACCTTGACCTTGTAGAGGTCGAAGGCGCTGGAACCGCCGCCGGCGGGATCGGGAGTGGTCGCCTCGCGTGCCTGGGCGCTCGACGCCGCGCTGAGCAGGCCCACGACCAGGGCGAGGGACAGCAGGAGGCCACGGACGTGCCGGTTCGTCCCGGAGGCGTGGTCGGTGTTCGTGTTCGTTCGGTACCTGGGCATGGGTCTCTCCGTCTGTGTCGAGCCACTGGTGTCTCCAGTGGAGAGCAGGGCAGGGGCGAATCCGTACGCAGACGGTGAGACTCGTTCCGGCGCGCCGATCCGGACTGGTCAGATGCTCGGCGCGTTGGCAGAGTGCCGTCCATGACCACACCCAGCCGGCTCGAAGTCCTCGACCGCTACATGGACGGCTTCCGCCGCAGTGACCACGCGATGGTGCTCGGCTGCCTGACGGACGACGTGGTGTGGCGAGTCCACGGTCTGCGCACCACGAACGGCCAGGCCGAGTTCGACGACGAGATCGAGAACCCGGACTTCGAGGGCAGCCCGGAGTTGACCGTGAACCGCACGATCGAGGCCGGCGAGGTCATCGTGATCACCGGGACCGGAGTCGGACACCACCGCCAGGCCGGCCGGTTCGCCTTCGTCTTCAGCGACGTGTTCACCTTCCGTGCCGGCCTCATCGCCGAGGTCGACTCGTACGTCGTCCCGGTGGGGTGACCATGGTCGAAGCCCTGCCCGCCGGCGACGCGGACCGGCTGCGGGCGGCGCCGTTCACCTACGCGCCGGTCGGCGCGACGCCCGAGCCGCAGGCCGGCTTCCGCAACTTCACGCGGCAGCGCACGCTGACGCGCCGGGACTTCGCCGGAGCCGCCGAGGACCTCATGTCCTGGCGGGTCTACGAGCGGTCAGGGCTTCACGTGAGGGCGTCGGACGCCCGAGCGCAGCCCTGGTCGGTCGTGGAGATGACCTTGGGCGTCGGCACGGTCGGCGTGAAGATCCCCTGCCGCGTGGTCCACGTCATCGAGGAGCCCGACCGAGTGGGCTTCGCGTATGGGTCCCTGCCGGGGCACCCGGAGTCGGGGGAGGAGTCGTTCGTCGTCGAGCGCCGGCCCGATGGATCGCTGAGCTTCACGATCACCGCCTTCTCGCGTCCCGCCACCCGGTTGGCGCGCCTCGGCGGACCACTCACGACGGCGGTCCAAGCCGGGATGACGAGGCGGTACCTCCGCGCACTCGACCGGGGCTGACAGCGGGGCGGCCGACGGTCGGTAGCCTGCTGGCCCATGGACGAACCCCGCAACGAGACCGCCCCCTCCTCGAGGATGCGCACGCTCCTCGCGGACGACATCGGGGCGCCGATCGAGGGGACCATCGTCAGCGCGGCGACCGTGACCGTGGCCGGCGCGCACGCCGAGCACACCTCGGGAGTCTTCCTCGCGTGGGCGGTCGTGCTCGTCGTCTACTGGCTCACCCACGTCTACCTGCACGCCCTGCGCGACCAGCTTCGCCACCAGGCTGACCCGCTGCACCGTCGCCTCGCCCGCCACGTGGGACTCCAGGCCGGTGTCCTCCTCGGAGGGGTTCCGGTGATCCTCGCCTACCTGCTGGCGGTCGCCCTCGGTGCCTCAGGCAGCACCGCGATCTACCTCTGTCTGAGCTGGACGATCCTGCAGCTGGGCGTCGGAGTGCTGCTGGCCTCGCTGAGCGCGGGGCTGAGCGTGCGCCGCGCGACAGGCGAGGCGTTCATGGCCGGCCTGCTGGGGTTGTTCCTGGTGGCCGCGAAGGCCCTGCTGCACTGAGGTCCGGTCAGGAGATCGGGACGAGGGCGGGCACCTTCCAGGTGCCGTCGTGGATCTCGGAGCGGGGCCGGTAGAGGCGCACGAGGAAGTTCCAGCCCTCCGGCGTGGGGATGACGTTCGGCACGTCGGCTCCCAGATCGCCGAAGCGGACGGTGACGGACCCGTCCTCGTTCGGGACGCCGACGATGTTGTTGATGCTGTAGGAGTCGCGGTCGTTCTCGGCGAAGAAACCCTTCGCGTTGTAGACGGAGATCGACCAGAAGCCGTCGACCGGCACGTCGGCCATGGTGAGCTCGTACGGGCCGTCGCCGTCGGGCTGCACGCCCACGTAGGCGGCCTCGGTGGACGGCAGACCACCCCAGCCGGCGGCCGTGCCGATGAGGTGACGGACGGGATCGACCTCGTCGGGCCGGCCGAACGTCCGGTCGAAGCTGGTCAGGCCGGCGGCCAGCTTCAGGAGGGCGTCGCGGGTGGCGTCGAGGCTGGCCTTGTCGAAGTCGTCGGACGCGAAGGGCACCGCGGACCCGGCCTCGATGGAGAGCGTGTCCTGGAGGCGGTCGACCTCGGTGACGTCCTCGGGGTCCTGCGAGTCGACGAGGATCCGGACCGCCAGCACCGCGTAACGGCTCCCGACCTCGTCCTGCGTGAGCCGGTGCGCGCCGGCGTCGTGCAGCACGATCGGGACGAAGTGGCCCTCGTTCACGACCATCGCCGACACGTAGCGCTCGCCACAGTCGGGCAGGGTCAGCACCACGTCCTGCTCAACGTCGACGACCGCGAAGCTGTAGAGGGTGTCGCGGTTCTGCCGGATCACGAGTTGGCTCTCGATGGGGGAGGGCTCCCGCAGGTGAGAGAACTCGTTGACCGCACCGGCTTGCGCCTGGAGGTCGTGGAACATGCGGGCGGTCTCGGCGCCGACGAAGTTGTCGACGTTCACCTGGAGGGCCATGGTGGCTCTCGCGATCAGGCGCGGCGCGTGGAGAGCGCGCCCCAGGCGGCGGTGACGACGATGGCGCCGAGGAAGGAGCCGATCAGGCCGCTCGCGTGCAGCTCCAGCCCGTGACCGGCGATGAGGCTGGCGACGAGGCCGCCGAGCAGCGAGCCGATGAGGCCGGCGGCGATCGCCAGGGTCCAGTTCACCGACTCCATGCGGCGACCGAGCGCCATCTGGGCCAGACCGCCGACGAGGATTCCGAACACGATGATCGCGAGGATGAGCATGGCGCAAGGCTAGTGGCCATCCGCGTGCGGGGGACAGGGGCAGTTTCCGGCGTGATCCCACGGGCGATGGCTCGTGGGTGGACCGGGACGGACCTACGCTGAACGCATGACCCACTCTCCGGTGGAAGCTCCCGGGCCGGTCCTGACGCGATCGGCGCGGGTCGGCGGAGTGGTCTTCGGGGTCCTCGTCCTGGTGGCGGGTGGCGTGGCGGTGTTCCTGACGGACAACGAGCTCGGCTCCACGGCGCTGGTCGCTGCGGGCGTCGCGATCTGCGCGCTGTCGGTGTTCGGCAACCGGCTCGAGGCGATCGAGGCCGCCGGCATCCGCTTCGAGCTGGAGCGCCGCGCCCGGAGCGTGCGCCAGCAGGCGGCCCGGGCCCGCGCGGCCGGTGACGCCGAGCAGGCACAGCAGCTCGAGCGCCGTGCGGAAGGGCTTCTCGCGGCGGCCTCCCTGGTGGGCTCGCGCTACGAACGACTGCGGGAGACCGAGCCCGCCGGGTGGGACCGCACTTCCCGCATGGAGGGCATCCTGCGCGACGCCCGTGCGCTCGACACCGACGCCCTGTCGGCTGCGGACGTGGCTCGGATCTTCGCCGACGGATCGGACGGCGACCGGATCGCCGCGCTCGCGCTCATCGAGGCCGACCCGCGGCTGGCGAGTGCCGACGTCCTGGCGGACGCGATCGGCGACAGTCGCTCGACCTTCGAGCAGTACCACGCGCTGGTCGCGACCGAGCGCGCGCTGGAGCACCTCTCGTCGACGAATCGGGTGCGGCTGGGTGCCGCGGTGGAGACCCTGCTGGCTGGCCCGGTCGGCGAGCGGACCTCCGACCGCCGCACCGTCGCTCGGCGCATCCTCGAGGAACTCCGCCCGGCCGAGGAGCGCTGAGTCCCGGGATGTCGCCGGGGCCGTCCCGATCCGCGAGCCTGCCGTCGCCAGCCGCGCGCCTCGCGCGGTAGCGTCCACCCGCAAGACCCCCGTGAGCCGATGTGGCTGACCGACGAGGAGCAGATGTGAAGATTCGTGGCGCCGTCCTGGAGTCCATCGGGGCCCCGAGCCCGTTCGAGCAGTCCCGGCCCCTGCAGGTGGCCGAGCTGGACCTGGCCGAGCCCGGGCCCACCGAGGTCCTCGTGCGGGTGGAGGCGGCAGGCGTGTGCCACTCCGACCTCTCGGTCGTCGACGGCAAGCGCCCGCGTCCCGTCCCGATGCTGCTCGGGCACGAGGCCGCCGGCCGGATCGAGCAGGTCGGCGCCGAGGTGACCGACCTCGCCGTGGGCCAGCGGGTCATCATGACGTTCCTGCCGCGCTGCGGCGACTGTGCGGGCTGCGCCACCGACGGCATGGCGCCGTGCGTGCCCGGCTCGGTGGCCAACGGGGGCGGCGAGCTGCTCGCCGGTGGCAGCCGGCTCACCCGCGACGGCTCGCCCGTCACGCACCACCTCGGCGTCTCGGCCTTTGCGACCCACGCGGTCGTCGACCACCGCTCGCTCGTCGCCGTCGACGACGACGTGCCGCCGAACGTGGCGGCCGTCCTCGGCTGTGCGGTGCTCACCGGCGGCGGAGCGGTCATCAACGTCGCGAAGCCGACCCCCGGCCAGACCGTCGCCGTGGTCGGCCTCGGCGGTGTCGGGCTGGCGGCCGCGCTGACCGCGCTGTCCTTCGAGGGCGTGCGCGTCGTCGGCATCGACCCGCTCGACCACAAGCGCGCCGCCGCGCTGGAGGCCGGCGTGCACGAAGTGCTCACGCCTGCCGAGGCGGCAGAGTCCGGGTTCAAGGCCGACGCCGTGATCGAGGCCGTCGGCAGTGGCCGCGTCTTCGCCGCCGCGATCGCGCTCACCGCCCCGGGCGGCAAGACGATCACCGTGGGCCTGCCCGCGCCCGACGACACCATCGAGCTGTCGCCGCTGGCTCTCGTCGCCGAGGGGAAGACGCTCGTCGGCAGCTACCTCGGCTCGGCCGTGCCGAAGCGCGACATCCCCGTATTCGTCGACCTGTGGCGTGCCGGGCACCTGCCGCTGGAGCACCTCGTCAGCTCCACGATCGCGCTGGACGACATCAACCGCGCCATGGACGACCTGGCCGACGGGTCCGAGCTGCGCCAGATCATCGACTTCACCAAGGAGTGACCGTGGGCGTCGCCGACTTCATCGAGTCCCTGCTCTCCGGCCACCCGGCCGACCTGTACCTCGACGGGCGCTGGACCCCCGCCTCGGGCGGTGCCACGTTCGCCGTCGAGGACCCCGCCACGGGCAAGGTCATCACCGAGGTCGCCGAGGGCACCGCGGCCGACGGCCAGGCCGCACTCGCCGCGGCCGACGCGGCCCAGGAGTCGTGGGGAGCCACCACGCCGCGCGAGCGGGCCGACCTCCTCCGCGCAGGGTTCGACCTCATCACCGCGAATGCCGACGCCTTCGCCCGGCTGATCACCGCCGAGATGGGCAAGTCGCTCGCCGAGGCGCGCGGCGAGGTGACCTACGGCGCCGAGTTCCTGCGCTGGTTCTCCGAGGAGGCCGTGCGGATCGACGGTCGCTACGGCACGCTGCCGTCGGGCAAGCTGCAGATGATGGTCGACCGTCGTCCGGTCGGGCCGTCCCTGCTGATCACCCCGTGGAACTTCCCCCTGGCGATGGCCACGCGCAAGCTCGGCCCGGCCCTCGCCGCCGGGTGCACGTCGATCGTGAAGCCCGCCGAGCTGACGCCGCTGACCACCCTCGCCGTGGCGAAGGTGTTCGAGGAGGTCGGCGTACCGGCCGGTGTGATCAACGTGCTCACCACCACCGATCCCGCGGCCACCACCGGGCCGCTGCTCTCCGACCCGCGGCTGCGCAAGCTCTCGTTCACCGGCTCCACGCCCGTGGGCAAGGCGCTGCTCGCCCAGGCCGCCGAGGGCGTGCTGCGCTGCTCGATGGAGCTCGGCGGCAGTGCCCCGTTCATCGTGTTCGAGGACGCCGACCTCGATGCCGCCGTCGACGGTGCGATCGCCGCCAAGACCCGCAACATCGGCGAGGCCTGCACCGCGGCCAACCGCTTCCTCGTCCATCGTGACGTGCACGACGAGTTCGTCGAGAAGTTCGCCGCGCGCATGGGTGCGCTGCAGGTGGGAGCCGGCGACGAGCCCGGCACCGACCTCGGGCCGCTGATCGACGACCGCAGCCGCGTGCGCGTGCACGGACTGGTCTCCGACGCGGTCGAGCGCGGGGCGCGGGTCGTCGTTGGTGGCGAGCTGCCCGACGGGCCCGGCCACTTCTATCCCGCCACGGTCCTGGCGGGCGTCGACGCGCAGTCGCGCGTCGTCACCGAGGAGATCTTCGGCCCGGTCGCGCCGGTGCAGTCGTTCGCCGACGAGGACGAGGCCGTCGCGCTGGCGAACTCCACGGAGTACGGGCTGGTCGGCTACGTCTACTCGAAGGACCTCGACCGCGTCATGCGCATCGCGCCGCGGCTGCAGTTCGGGATGCTCGGGGTCAACGCCGGCGTCGTGTCCGACCCGGCCGCGCCGTTCGGCGGCGTGAAGCACTCCGGGCTCGGTCGCGAGGGCGGCCGCGAGGGCATCGACGAGTACCTCGAATACCAGTACGTCGGCATCGCCCGCTGACTCAGGCGAGGGCGACGACGCCCGACAGCAGGGCCAGCACGACGCAGGTCGGCGCCATCACGAGGCGCTCCGGCCGGCTGCGCGACGCCAGGTTCATGGCGATGCCGAGGACGAAGTAGCCCGTCACCACCCACGCCGCGATCTCGACGGCGCGGTCGGAGACGTCGAGGGAGATCAGTTCCGCTCGCGCCAGCAGGATCGCGCCGATGACGACGTAGATCACGACCGACACGGCGCTGCCCACGCGCAACGAGGTCGGCAGGACCGTGTGCTGGCCGCCCCACGCGAACCGGGCCCAGGGTGCCCCGAGGGCGAGGGCGATCTGGAAGGCAGCCAGCACCGCGAGCAGGAGGCAGGCCGCGAGCGCGGCGGTCGTCACCATGGCGCGAGCCTAGGGGTGACGGGGCGAGCCTCGCGGACAACTTACAATCAGGCTTGACTGTTTCTATGTGAGGCACGACACTGGTCAGGTGCGTACCCTTCGTGTCGGCAACTGCTCGGGCTTCTACGGCGATCGCCACTCCGCGATGCGCGAGATGCTCGACGGTGGCGAGCTCGACTACCTGACCGGCGACTACCTCGCCGAGCTGACGATGCTGATCCTCGGTCGCGACCGGATGAAGAGCGCCGACCTGGGCTACGCGAAGACCTTCCTCAAGCAGGTCACCGAGAACCTCGCGCTGGCGAAGGAGCGCGGCGTGAGGATCGTCGCCAACGCCGGCGGCCTCAACCCCGCCGGACTCGCCGCCGCGATCCGCGAGGTGGCCGCCGAGCAGGGCGTCGACGTCTCCGTCGCCCACGTCGAGGGCGACGACCTCGTGGCGCGCTCGGCCGAGCTCGGCTTCGGCGACGCGCTCACCGCCAACGCCTACCTGGGTGCCTTCGGCATCACCGAGGCGCTGCGGGCCGGCGCGGACATCGTGGTCACCGGCCGCGTCACCGACGCCTCGGTCGTCGTGGGCCCCGCGATCGCGGAGTTCGGGTGGGACCGCGAGGACCACGACCGGCTCGCCGGTGCCGTGGTCGCCGGACACGTCATCGAGTGCGGCGCCCAGGCCACCGGCGGCAACTTCAGCGGCTTCCGCGACATCGACACCTCGCGGCCCCTCGGCTTCCCGATCGCCGAGATCGCCGAGGACGGCACCGTCGTCATCACCAAGCACGAGGGCACCGGCGGCGCGGTCACCGTGGACACCGTCACGGCCCAGCTCGTCTACGAGATCCAGGACCAGCGGTACCTGAACCCCGACGTCGTCGTCGATCTGACCAGCATCGACCTCGCCACCGACGGCGACGACCGGGTGCGGATCTCCGGCGTCCGCGGCACCGCGCCGCCGGCCACCACGAAGGTCTGCCTCAACGCGTTCGGCGGCTTCCGCAACAGCGTCGAGTTCGTCCTGACGGGCCTCGACATCGAGGACAAGGCCGCGTGGGTGCGCGCGCAGATCGAGTCCGCGCTCGCGTCGAGCCCGCCGGCGGAGATCGTGTGGGACCTCGCCCGCACCGACAAGGCCGACCCCACCTCGCAGCCCGAGGCAGCGGCCATCCTGCGCTGCCACGTGAAGGACGCCGACCAGAACACGGTGGGCCGCGCGTTCAGCGGCGCCGCCGTCGAGGTCGCCCTCGCGTCGTACCCCGGCTTCACGATGACCGCGCCTCCGGGCCGCGCCGCCCCCTACGGCATCTACCGCGCCGCCTACGTGCCCCAGGCCGAGGTGCCCCACGTCGTCGTCCACGCCGACGGCTCCCGTACCGAGGTCGCGCCCCCGGCCAACTTTTGTGACGACGTTCGGCCCCGGGCCGCCTCAACGACCGAACCGCGTCACAAAAGTCGGGGCGAAGGCGGCGAGGCCCGCGAGATCCCCCTCGGTCGCCTCGTCCACGCCCGCTCGGGCGACAAGGGCGGCAACGCGAACGTCGGTGTGTGGATCCCCGCGGCGCACCCGCGGCGCGCCGAGGCCTACGCCTGGCTCGAGGACCTCCTCACTGAGGAGCGGATCCGCGAGCTCCTCCCCGAGGCGGCCGATCTGAGGATCGAGGTCCACCCGCTGCCGAACCTGGCCGGCGTGAACGTGATCCTGCACGGTCTGCTCGGCGAGGGCGTCGCCTCGTCCACCCGCTTCGACCCGCAGGCCAAGGCGCTCGGCGAGTGGCTGCGCGCGCGCATCGTGTCCGTCCCCGAGGAGCTGCTCGCATGAACGCCTGGAACACCCCCGAGCGCAACGCGCTCCGCACGGCCGTCGAGGACTTCACCCGGGCGCAGATCGTGCCGCACCTGCCGCAGTGGGAGGACGACGGCGAGCTGCCCCGCGAGCTGCACCGCCGCACCGCGAAGGCCGGCTTCCTGGCGATCGGCTTCCCCGAGGAGGTGGGCGGCGACGGCGGCGACATGATCGACGCGGTCATCGCCACCGAGGCGGTCATGGCCGCCGGCGGCTCGACCGGCCTGCAGGCCAGCCTGTTCACCCACTCGATCGCGACGCCGCACATCATCGACTCGGGCGACACCGACCTCATCGACCGCTACGTCCGGCCCACGCTGGCCGGCGAGATGATCGGCTCGCTCGGCGTCACCGAGCCCGGCGGCGGTTCCGACGTGGCGAACATCCGCACCCGTGCCGTGCGCGACGGCGACCATTACGTCGTCAACGGCGCCAAGACCTTCATCACCAGTGGCGTCCGCGCCGACTTCGTGACCACCGCCGTCCGCACCGGCGGGGAGGGCCACGGCGGCATCAGCCTGCTCGTCATCGAGCAGGGCACGCCCGGCTTCACGGTGGGCCGGAGCCTGCGCAAGATGGGCTGGCACTGCTCCGACACCGCCGAGCTCTCGTTCGAGGACGTCCGCGTGCCGGCGGAGAACCTCGTCGGCGACGAGAACGCCGGCTTCTACTACATCGCGCAGCAGTTCGTCGGCGAGCGGATCAACCTCGCCAGCCAGGCCTACGCCACGGCGCAGCGCGCCCTCGACCTCGCCGTCGTCTACGCCAAGGAGCGCGAGACGTTCGGCAAGCCGCTCATCGCGCGCCAGGTGATCCGCCACAAGCTCGTCGAGATGCACTCGCGCACGGCCTCCGCTCGGGCGCTGACTCGCGGCGTCGTCGAGCGCTCGCTCGACACCTCGAAGTCCGATCCCACGCTGATCCTCGACGCCGTCGTCGCGAAGAACGAGGCCGTCGCGTGCGTCGAGTTCGTCGTGCACGAGGCCGTGCAGATCTTCGGCGGCATGGGCTACATGCGCGAGTCCGAGATCGACCGTCACTACCGCGACGCCCGCATCTTGGGCATCGGCGGCGGCGCCACCGAGGTCATGAAGGACCTCGCCGCGAAGCTGCTGGGGTACTGACCGTGACCCGCACCCGCCCGCCCGCGTGCCACTTTTGGAAACGGATCGACGTGATTTCGTCCGTGGACGGTGCAACGGTTTCCAAAAGTGGAGAGGGGTGGCGCACATGAGCCCAGCGGAGGTCCGCGGAGAGCGGATGGCGCGGCAGCGGTTGATCGGGGAGCCGTTCCCCGACCTGATCTCGTGCGTCAGCACGCTGGGCGCGGTGCAGTTCCAGGAGTTCGAGGACTCGCTGTGGTCGCTCGCGCGCCGCACGAAGGACCGCCCCGCGCGGGAGGCCATCGCGACCGAGATCGCCGAGGGCTCTCTCGTGCGGCACCACGTGCTGCGCCCGACGTGGCACGTCGTCCGCGTCGAGGACCTCGGCTGGATGCTCGACCTGACCGCCGACCGCATCCGGGCCCAGTCGCGGCCGCAGATGCGCATCAGCGGGGTGCTCGAGGACCGCGACCGCTTCGTCGGGATGGTCGGCGAGATCGTCGAGGCCGCCGAGGCGCCGCTCACCCGCAAGGAGATCGGCGAGGCCCTCGCCCTGCGCGGCGTCGAGCTGAGGGGACAGGCCCTCGGCCACGTCACCGTCAGCGCCGAGCTGGACAAGGTCGTCACCACCGGCCCGCGCCGCGGCCACTGGGACACCTTCGTCCCCTACGCCTCACGCATCCCCACGGTCGAGCTCGACCGCGAGGAGGCGCTCGTGCGCCTGGCCACGATGTACCTGGCCGGTCACGCACCGGCGACCGCGCACGACTTCGCCTGGTGGGCCGGGATCACCGTCACCGATGCCAAGCGCGCCTACGAGCTGGCCGAGGTCGAGCCCGTCGCACCGGCCTCCTCCGACGGCACGGCGTTCATCCTCAGCCTGTTCGACGAGCTCGTCATCGCGTACGCGGACCGCTCGCACTACGAGGTGCCGATCGCCGACCGCGGCACGATCGACGTCTGGGGCGGCAACCTCGTCCTGCTCGACGGCGTCGTCGCGGCGACCTGGCGCAGCCTCAAGGCGAAGCGCAAGGCTGCCCCGGGCCTCTTCGAGATCACCCCCGTGCGGCCTCTCGGACCCTCCGACCGCGACCGCATCCACGCCGATGCCGCCGCCTTCATCGACCACCTCGACACCCCTGTCGACCTGCAGTGGAAGGACAGAGCATGAGCAGTGTCAGGACCGCCGTCGACCCGACGACGGGCGCGTACGCCGAGAACCGGGAGGCGGCGCTCGCGCGCGTCGCCGACCTCGCCGAGCAGCACGCTAAGGCGCTCGCCGGCGGCGGCGAGAAGTACGTCGCCCGTCACCACGGCCGCGGCAAGCTGACCGCCCGGGAGCGCATCGAGCTGCTCGTCGACCAGGACTCCCCGTTCCTCGAGCTGGGCGCGCTGGCCGGCTGGGGCACCGACTTCACCGTCGGCGGCTCGATCATCACCGGCATCGGCGTCGTCGAGGGCGTCGAGTGCATGATCATCGCGAACGACCCCACCGTGAAGGGCGGCTCCTCGAACCCCGTCACGGTCAAGAAGGGCTTCCGCGCGGCGCAGGTCGCGGCCGAGAACCGGCTGCCCACGATCAACCTCGTGGAGTCCGGCGGCGCCGACCTGCCGACGCAGAAGGACATCTTCATCCCCGGCGGCGCCAGCTTCCGCAACATCACGCAGGCCAGCGAGGACCGCCGTCCGACGGTGGCCCTCGTCTTCGGCAACTCCACGGCCGGCGGCGCCTACGTACCCGGAATGAGCGACTACGTCGTCATGGTCGACGGCGGCGCGAAGGTCTTTCTCGGTGGTCCGCCGCTGGTGAAGATGGCCACGGGGGAGGAGTCCGACGACGAGTCGCTCGGTGGCGCGCAGATGCACGCGAAGCAGTCCGGCCTGGCCGACTACCTCGCCGTGGACGAGCGCGACGCGATCCGACTCGGCCGCCAGATCATCCGGCGCATCAACTGGCGCAAGGCGGGCCCCGTGCCGGTCTCGTCCTACGCCGAGCCCGTGCTCGATCCCGAGGAGCTGCTGGGCATCGTCCCGACCGACCTCAAGGTGCCGTTCGACCCGCGCGAGGTCATCGCGCGCCTCGTCGACGGCAGCGAGTTCGACGAGTTCAAGCCGCTCTACGGCCAGAGCCTCGTCACCGGCTTCGCGCAGCTGCACGGCTACCCGATCGGCATCCTCGCCAACGCGCAGGGCGTGCTGTTCAGCCAGGAGGCGCAGAAGGCCGCGCAGTTCATCCAGCTGGCGAACCAGACCGACACGCCGCTGCTGTTCCTGCACAACACGACCGGCTACATGGTCGGCGCGGAGTACGAGCAGGGCGGCATCATCAAGCACGGCGCCCAGATGATCAACGCGGTCTCGAACAGCAAGGTGCCGCACATCTCGATCGTGATGGGCGCGTCGTACGGCGCGGGCCACTACGGGATGAGCGGCCGCGCCTACGACCCGCGCTTCATGTTCAGCTGGACGGGCGCGAAGTCGGCCGTGATGGGTCCGGCGCAGCTCGCCGGCGTGATGGAGATCGTCGCGCGGCAGTCGTCGGAGTCGAAGGGGATCGCGTTCGACGCCGAGGGGTTCCAGGGCATCAAGGACCTCGTCGAGGCGCAGATCGAGGAGCAGTCGCTGGCCTACTTCACGAGCGGCCTGGGCTACGACGACGGCGTCATCGACCCGCGCGACACCCGCACCATCCTGGGCATCTGCCTGTCCACGATCGCCAACGCGCCCGTCGAGGGTGCGCGCGGGTACGGGGTGTTCCGCCTGTGAGCGCATCGCCTGATCTCGATACACCGCGTCTCGCTGCGCTCGCCGCGGCACTCGATCACCGAACTGGAGTCACCGCATGACCATCAAGAGAGTCCTGGTCGCCAACCGCGGCGAGATCGCGCGCCGCGTCTTCCGCACGTGCCGCGACCTCGGCATCGAGACGGTGGCGGTGTTCTCCGACGCCGACGCCGGCATGCCGTTCGTGGCCGAGGCCGACGTGTCGGTGCGGCTGCCCGGCAGCGCGCCGTCGGACACGTACCTGCGTGGTGACCTCGTGATCGAGGCCGCCCGTCGCAGTGGTGCCGACGCGATCCACCCCGGCTACGGCTTCCTGTCCGAGAACGCCGACTTCGCCCGTGAGGTGGAGAGCGCCGGGCTGGTCTGGATCGGGCCGAGCCCGGAGTCCATCGACGAGATGGGCAGCAAGATTCGCGCGAAGGAGATCATGGCCGCCGCGGGCGTGCCGATCCTCGCGGTCGACCTCGATGGCGTCACGCCCGGCGAGCTGCCGCTGCTCGTCAAGGCCAGTGCCGGCGGCGGCGGTCGCGGCATGCGCGTCGTCGAGCGGCTCGACGACCTCGACGCCGAGCTCGCGAAGGCCCGCGCCGAGGCCGAGTCCGCGTTCGGCGACGGCACGGTGTTCGTCGAGCCCTACCTGCCGCGCGCCCGTCACGTCGAGGTGCAGATCCTCGCGGACACCCACGGCACGGTGTGGGCCGTCGGCGATCGCGACTGCTCGATCCAGCGCCGCCACCAGAAGGTCGTGGAGGAGGCGCCCGCGCCCGGCCTCTCGGACCGGGCCCGGACCACGCTGCACATCGCCGCCCGCGAGGCCGCGAAGGCCGTGGCGTACCGCGGCGCCGGCACGGTGGAGTTCCTCGTCGACGGCGACCGCGTGTTCTTCCTGGAGATGAACACCCGCCTGCAGGTGGAGCACCCCGTCACGGAGGAGGTGCACGGGCTCGACCTCGTCGCGGAGCAGATTCGCATCGCCGAGGGCGGGGCGCTGGTCGGCAGCGTCCCCGAGCCGAACGGCCACGCGATCGAGGTCCGTCTCTACGCCGAGGACCCGGCCGAGGACTGGTCGCCCCAGACCGGCACGATCCGCGCGTTCGAGTTCCCCGGCTCGGTGCGCGTGGACTCGGCCGTCGAGGTGGGCAGCGTCGTCGGCATCCACTACGACGCGATGATCGCCAAGGTCATCGCCCACGGTCCCGACCGCGCGACCGCGCTGCGCACGCTGGTCGACGCGCTGCGTCGCTCCCGCGTGCACGGCGTCACGACCAACCGGTCGGCGCTGCGGCAGATCCTCGAGGCCCCGCAGGTGCAGGCCGCCGAGCTGTGGACCTCGATGCTCGAGGAGCACGCCGACGAGTGGTTCGGTGACGAGACGTCCGATCCGCTGGTGCCCGTCGCGGCCGCGCTGGCCGAGGCCACGCTCGCCGCCTCCTCGGCGAAGGTGCTGTCGCGCATCCCCGCCGGCTTCCGCAACGTGCCCAGCCAGCCCCTGACACGCGAGTACGAGGGCCACGAGCCCGTCCGGTACCGCAACGCCCAGGGCCACCTCGTGGTCGACCAGGCCGACGTCGTCTCCGTCGCGGTGGACGGCTCCAGCGTCGCGGTGCTGCTCGAGGTCGAGGGCGTCACCCGCCGCTACCGCGTCACGGTGGCGCAGGACCACGTCGACGTGGACGGCCCGGACGGCTCCACGAGCCTCGTCGCGGTGCCGCGCTTCGTCGACCCGGCGGACGTCGTGGCCGAGGGATCGCTGCTGGCACCCATGCCTGCGGCGGTCACGGCGGTGAAGGTCGCCGACGGCGATCGCGTCGCGAAGGGCGACCCCGTGGTCGTCCTCGAGGCGATGAAGATGCAGCACACCATCGCGGCGCCCTCCGACGGCGTCGTCAGCGGCCTGGCCGTGAGCGTCGGGCAACAGGTCGAGGCCGGAGCGGTCCTCGCCGTCATCGAGGAGGAGACCGAATGAGTCAGTTCACGGAGTCCGAGGAGCGGCGCGAGCTGCGCAAGGCGGTCGCGGCGCTCGGCGCCAAGTACGGCGAGCACTACTTCTACGACGCCGCGAAGGAGGGCCGCAAGACCACCGAGCTGTGGTCGGAGGCCGGCAAGCTCGGCTACCTCGGCGTCTCGATCCCCGAGGAGTTCGGAGGCGGAGGCGGCGACATCGGCGACCTCGCGGCGGTCTGCGAGGA
The DNA here is from genome assembly GCF_900167475.1 of Aeromicrobium choanae. NCBI lineage: Bacteria > Bacillati > Actinomycetota > Actinomycetes > Propionibacteriales > Nocardioidaceae > Aeromicrobium > Aeromicrobium choanae. Next base: position 1,791,323 of record NZ_LT796768.1, read on the forward strand.
GCTGGCGATCGCCGGCTGCCCGCTGCTGCTGATGGTGGTCTCGCCGGCGATCGTCGGCACCGTGATCGCGCAGTACGGCACGCAGGAGCAGAAGGAGCGCTGGCTGCCCGGCCTGGCCGACGGCACCGCGACGTACGCGTTCAGCATCACCGAGCCGGACGCCGGCTCGAACTCGCACCACCTGGTCACCACGGCCACGAAGTCCGAGGACGGCTGGATCCTCAAGGGCGGCAAGACCTACATCTCCGGCGTGGACGAGGCCAGCCACGTGCTGGTGGTCGGTCGCACCGCCGATGCCCGCAGCGGCAAGCTCAAGCCCGCGCTGTTCATGGTGCCCACCGACGCCGAGGGCTTCAGCGCCCAGGAGATCGACATGGGCCTCACCAGCCCGGAGAAGCAGTTCACGCTGTTCTTCGACGACATCCGGCTGCCGGCCGACGCGCTGGTCGGCAGCGAGGACGCCGGCCTCGAGCAGCTGTTCGCGGGCCTGAACCCCGAGCGGATCATGGCCGCGTCGATGGGCACGGGCACCGCGCGCTGGGCGCTCAACAAGGCCGTCGCCTACGCCAAGGAGCGCGACGTCTGGGGCAAGCCGATCGGCGCGCACCAGGCCATCGCCCACCCGCTGGCGCAGCTGCACATCGACATCGAGATGACGCGCCTGCTGACGCAGAAGGCCGCCGCGCTGTACGCCGCCGGCGACCTGATGGGTGCCGGCGAGGCGGCCAACATGGCCAAGGTCGCCGCCGGTGACGCTGCTGCGAAGGCCGTCGACACGGCCATCCAGACGCACGGCGGCAACGGCCTGGCGAACGAGTACGGTCTGGTGCAGGCGCTCGCCTCGTCGCGACTGTCGAACATCGCGCCCGTCAGCAAGCAGATGGCCCTCAACTTCGTCGCCCAGTTCTCGCTGGGCCTGCCGAAGTCCTATTGATCTCGATACACGTCTCGCTTCGCTCGCCGCACGCGATCACCGGGCCGGCAGCGAGCGGCGTATCGAAACCACCGCAGCGGAACGGAGCACCATGACTGAACTCGTCCACCTGGACGTCGCTGACGGCGTCGCGACGATCACGCTCGACAGCGAGCACAACCGCAACGCGCTCAGCCGCCAGCTCGTGACCGAGCTGGGGGCGCACCTGGGCACCGCCGAGGCCGACGCCGACGCGAAGGTGATCGTGCTGCGCTCGGCCCACCGGGTGTTCTGCTCGGGCGCCGACCTGTCCGAGGCCGCGGAGGGGTCGATGCAGCAGGGCGCCAGCGCCCTGATCGACCTGCAGCGCCGCATCGCGACGAGCGCCAAGCCCGTCGTGGTCGTGCTGGGCGGCCCGGTCCGCGCGGGCGGCCTCGGCCTCGTGGGCGCAGCCGACATCGTGCTCGCCACGGAGTCGGTGACGTTCGCGCTGACCGAGGTCCGGCTGGCGCTCGCGCCTGCGGTGATCAGCCTGTCGCTGCTGCCGCGACTCGCGCCGCGGGCGGCGTCCGACCTCTTCCTCACGGGGCGGAAGTTCGACGCGGCCGAGGCCCAGCGCATCGGCCTGGTCACGCGCGTCGTGCAGGACGACGCCCTCGACGCCGGACTCGACGCGGTGCTCGCCGACCTCGCGCAGGGCTATCCGCAGGGGTTCCGCGAGACGAAGGCCCTGCTCAACCACGACCTGGTGGCGCGGATCGACGCCCTCGGCGACCAGGTGGCTGAGCAGTCGGCGCGGCTCTTCGGCAGCGACGAGGCCCGTGAGGCGATGCTCGCGTTCCTGTCCCGCCCTCGCTGAACGACGACGAACGCCCCTCCCGAGCGGGAGGGGCGTTCGTCGTTGCTCATGGGGTTGGCGTCAGAGCGGGGGGAGCTCCATCGCCGGCAGGGCGTTGATCGAGCAGCGCAGCTCGGGCGCGACGATCGAGACGCGGCCCTCGCCGCCGCCGTCGCCGAAGGCCACGACCGGCTTGCCGCTGACGGGGTAGCTGGCCGCCTTCGGCGCGGCGCCCGCCGCGACGACGGTCCGGTACTCGAGCGCGTCGTCGAGATCCTGGTTCGCGAACGTCAGAGCGAGCAGGCTGGCGCCCACCGGATCCGGCGTGCCGACGGATCCGCGCAGGGTCGTGCACTTGCCGCCGGTGTTGAAGTAGACGCCCGAGTACCGGAAGGTGAAGGCCTTCGGGTACGACTTTCCGGCGATCGTGACCGGACCGTTCACGATGTCGCCACCGCCCTGGTTGGGCTGCTTGGTGAGGTCGAGCCAGCGCCAGCCGGTGAAGCTGCGGGCCCGGCTGCTGCCGGCGCGGGCCTTCGAGGACTTCGGCGCGACGACGCGCACCGCGTGCTTGCCGGCGGTCGAGACCTTGACGCGGGCGGCGTACTTGCGGCTCTTGGTCGTGCGGACCTTGGCGACGGTGGTCCACTTCCCGGCGCCCACCTTGCGCTGGACGAGCAGGCGCTTCTTGGCGGCCTTGGGGCCCGTGACCTTGCCCGTGACCTTGACGGTCGTGCCGACGCTCGGGTTGGCCGTGCTGGTGGAGATCGAGACCTTGTAGGCCGGCTTCCTGGCCGCCTCGGCGGCGGTGGCCGGAGCCACGGTCAGGACCAGGCCCGTGGCCGTGGCGAGGGCGAGGGCGCGCAGGCGCATGGGTGAGTCCTTCGTTCGGGGGGTGTTGGCCCGGTCAGCCTAGTGACTGGAGTGACGCGTGGTGTGTGAAATCGGCGGAACTCCCGAGTGGCCGCAGCTCCATCCGCGGCAGCGTGTTGACAGAGCACCGCAGCTTCGGAAAGACGATCGAGACGCGCTTCGCGCTGTTGTCGTCGCCGAAGGCCAGCACGCCCTTTCCGGTGACGGGGAAGCGCGTCCGCTTCGGCGCGGCCCCGGCCGCGGCGTGGGCGTGGTACTCCCGCTCGTCGTCGAAGTCGGCGTTGCGGGCGGTCAGGACCACGAGGCGGCCGGCGGCGTCGTCCGGGGTGCCGACCGAGCCACGGAGCGTCGTGCACTTCCCGCCGGTGTTGAAGTAGACGCCGGAGTCCCGGAAGGTGAACGCCTTGCGGTACCGCTTCCCCGCGATGGTGACGGGGCCGTTCACGGGCTCGCCGCCCGTCGCGTGGCGCTGCTTCGTGAGGTCGAGCCAGCGGAAGCCCGTGTAGCGGCGCGCGGGACTCGTTCCGGCAGCCGCCGATGACGAGCTCGGCGCGACGACGCGCACGTACTGCCGGCCGGCGGTGGGCACCTTCACGCGCGCCGTGTAGCCGCGTCGCGTGGTGGTGCGCACCTTCGCGACGGTCTTCCACGTACCCCTGCCGACCTTGCGCTGCACGAGCAGCTGCTTCCCGGCTGCCTTCGGACCTGAGACCTTGCCCGAGAGCTTGAGCTTCGTGCCGACCGTCGGCTGGCTCGCGTTGATGGAGAGGGAGACGGTGTAGGTCGATGCCGCCTGGGCCGCGAGTGGCGCCAGGGCGAGGACCAGTCCGGTCACCACGGCGATGGCGATGACGCGCACGCGCATGCGGTTCTTCCTTACGTCGTCGAGATGGCGGCCACGTCAGCGTAGTGGCGCACGAGTGGCTGATGGTGCGCGAAACGGTAGTCACTTCTGACCACTTGTGTCCGTTCGGCCACCGTCGGGAAAAGTGACACATACGTTTCATCAGTGAACTCACGCCACTCTCGTCACACCACGGCCGCGTCGACGCCCCATCGTGCGCGTCCGCTGTCCCTGCTGCTCGCCCTCGTCGTCGCCCTCGCCGGACTGGTCTTCGTGGCCGCTCCGGCCCAGGCCGCTGACGAGGCGACGTACGTGAAGAGCTTCGGCACATCGGGCCCAGGGCGGGTCGACTACGCCTGGGACGTCGCCGTCGGGCCCGACGGGAACGTCTACGTCGCCGACAGCAACAACTCGCGGGTGCAGGTGTTCACCCAGGACGGCGAATTCGTTCGCACGATCGAGGGGAACATGGGCAACCCTGTGGGGATCGACGTCGATGACGAAGGCGCGGTGTACGTGACCTCGACCGACGGCACGATCACGAAGTTCGAGGCCGATGACACCTTCGTCTTCCAGGTGTCCGCCCATGCCTCGTACTACGGCTACGGGATCGCGGTCGACGACGCATCCGGGCTCATCTATGTCTCGGACCCGCACAACCACCGCGTCGTGAAGCTGGCGGCGGACGGCTCCTACCTGGGCACGTGGGGAGGCCCGGGGTCGGGTCCGGGCCAGTTCTACAACGTGTACGGCATCGCGGTCGACGACGACGGGGTCGTGTACCTGCCGGACTTCGGCAACAACCGCGTCCAGAAGTTCACCTCCGACGGCGACTTCATCTCCGAGGTGACGGTCCCCGGTGGTGGCAGCTTCATGAATCCGATCAAGGTCGACGTCGACTCCGAGGGGCGAATCGCCGTGAGTGACTACAGCCGACCGGGCGCGACGGTGCTGACTGCCGAGGGGGACCTGGTCGCCTCCTGGCGCTCGCACGGGATCGAGGCCAACGAGGGTTACTACGGGGCCGCCGGCATCGCCTTCGGTGCGGACGGCAGCGTGTTCACGACGGACATCGACCGGCCGACGGGTGTGCAGAAGTACCAGCTCGGCGCGGTGTTCACTGCGTTCACGCCGCAGATCACCGGCTCGGGCCGGGTCGGCGACGAGCTGAACGTCTCGGCTTCGACGTCGCCGGAGCCCACTTCTTGGATGTACGCGTGGACGGTCAGTGGCAGCACTGAGGTCCGCTCCGCGGAGGCCACGTTCACGCCGACCGCGGCCGACCGGGGCAAGACCGCCACGGTCGCCGTGACCGCCAAGGGCACCGAGGGCGAGCCCCGCGATCGCACCGTCACCGCGACGAAGGCGATCACCGGCAAGCTCATGGACGCGAGTGCCTTCTCGATGTCCGACTCCACTCCGACCACGCCCCCCACGACGGGCGACGTCCTGACGCTCGAGGTGGACGAGGCGAAGCTGCCCGGGGATGCCTCGGGCACCGTCCGCTGGGGACGACTGGACGACGAGGCGGTCTGCGTCGTCCCGGAGGACGCCACCGCGAGCACGACCCACCCGGTCGTCGATGGTGACGCCGGCGCCGGGCTCTGCGCCCGCGCGGCCTTCGAGGCCTCCGGCTACGAGGACCTCACGGTCACGGTGACCGCTCATGGAAGCGCCGTGGGCACCTTCACCGCCCCGACTCCCACGGTCGACGTCGAGTCGCCCGTGGTCGACGGCATGCTGACCGCCTCGGTCGACCTGGACGACGCGCCCGCGGGCGCCGAGGTCGCGGCCTGGCAGTGGGGCACGCAGGCCGAGGGCGAGTGCACGGCGATCGACGGTGCCGACGAGGCCACCTTCACCCCCGGTGCCGAGGACTTCGAGGACACGCTGTGCGTGACCGTGACGATCAGCGCGCCGCACCACCAGGACGCGAAGGCGACCCTCGTGGTCGGCGCGGTCGGCGCCGGTGCCTTCGGCGAGTCGCCGTCGGTGACGATCCAGGGCTGGGCCCAGGTCGGCACGCAGGTCTCCGCCACGGTCACCGGTGGCGATCCGGCCGATGCCGAGCGCACGTACCAGTGGAACCTCGACGGCGAGCCGATCGAGGGCGCCACGGACGCGACCTACACGCCGAAGGGCGCCCAGCGTGGTCACGACCTCTCCGTCACCGTGACCTCGACGGCGCGCGGCTACGTCGCCGACGTGACGACCTCCGACGAGGTCGAGATCAGCTCGGGCGAGCTGCAGGTGCCCATGCCCCAGCTCAGCTCCGAACACCCGAAGGTGGGCGAGGAGATCTCCCTGTCGATCGACCTGTCCGAGGCGCCCGAGGGCACCGAGGGTCACTGGCAGTGGGGCGTGCAGCAGGACGAGGATTGTGTCGCCATCTCGGGTGCGACGTCGGACTCGTTCACGCCGACCCCGGCGCAGGTCGGCGAGGCGCTGTGCATCGAGGTGGGTGTCACGTCCGAGGGCTATGAGCCCCTGGGCGGGACGTTCACCTTCGAGCACCCGGTCCTGCGCGGCACGCTGCCGGCCATGCGGGGCGTGCTCAGCAGCACGAGCCCGAAGATCGGTGCGACCCTGAAGGCGTCGCTGTTCTCGGGTCCGCTGCCGGAGGGCGCGACGAACACGACCACGTGGGGCTTCGCGCCGGCCGCGGCCGACTGCCGTCCGTCGAAGGCCGCGAGCTCGTACCGCGTCACCGCGGGCCTGTCCGGACGCGTGGTCTGCGCCCGGATCACCGTGGCCGCACCCGGCTACACCGAGTGGTCGACCACCCTGCGGACCAACGTCCTCAAGGAGTCGGCGAAGGTCACGACCTCGCGCGTGACCCTTCGCGGCACGCAGGCGTTCACGGTCCGCGCCCAGGGCCTCGCCCCGGGTCAGCGCTACCGGATCTCGCTGCGGCACCAGATGGTGACCGGCAAGGCCGACTCGTACGGCCGCGTCGTGCGCAAGGTCCGGTACGAGAAGGGCCTGCGGTCGGCGAAGCGGACGATCGTGGTCCGCGGCTTCGACGGCAAGGGCAAGGTCACGTACCTCAAGAAGCTCAAGGTCACGTACCGCGCCCGCTGATTCGCTGGACGCACCCGCGGGCGCCGGCCGACCCCCGTTTGGCGGTCGGCGCCCGCGCGGCGCTTGCGCCGGCCGCGAACGGCCGACGCCCAGGATGAGCGTGGATCGGCCACGTTGATACATGACACAGCCCGAAGCGTGGCGCGAGGGCGTACCGGCTGGTGTCCGGTGCCTAGAATGGAGAGTTCCCCCACGCCACCGAAGGACGTCGATGAGCAAGCCCTCGCCCGATGAACGCGAGCTCCAGCACGAGCAGGCGTATGTCGACACGGTCTACGAACGACTGGAGGAGTCCACCAAGGTGGCCAAGTCGCTCGTCGCCGAGGGGCTGGCACGCGGGCACATCGGCCACGAGGGCGGACTCGTCGAGCGCGACGCGATGGTCTACCAGGCCTCGCGCCGGCTGAGCGCCCTGCACGCCGCGCACGACGGGCTGGTGTTCGGCCGCCTCGACCTCGGCACGGGCGACGCCCGCTACATCGGCCGCATCGGGGTGCGCGACGAGGATCGCGAGATCATCCTCATCGACTGGCGCGCTCCCGCCGCCGCCGTGTTCTACCAGGCCACCGCCCAGGACCCGGCCGGCGTCGTGCGTCGTCGGGTGCTGCGCTGCCGCGGCGACCGCGTGATCGGCATCGAGGACGAGCTGCTCGACGCCGACGCGGCCCCGGACGACATGGTCGTGATCGGCGAGGGCGCCCTGCTGGCGAGCCTGAGCCGGGCCCGCGACAGCTCGATGCACTCGGTCGTCGCCACGATCCAGAAGGAGCAGGACGAGGCCATCCGCGCCCCCGCGCGCGGCGCCACGATCATCGGTGGTGGCCCCGGCACGGGCAAGACCGTCGTCGCGCTGCACCGCGCCGCCTACCTGCTCTACACCGACCGGCGTCGCTTCGAGTCCGGCGGCGTGCTCGTCGTCGGCCCGTCGGGCGTCTTCATGAACTACATCGAGCGGGTGCTGCCCAGCCTCGGCGAGACCAGCGTGGTGCTGCGCTCGATCGGCGAGGTCGTCGACGGCATCCGCGCCACGCAGCACGCCGTGCCCGAGGCCGCCGCCCTGCTCGGCTCGGCCCACATGGCCAAGGCGCTGGCCCGCATCGCCAAGTCCCCGCAGCCGGGGACGCCGAACCGGTTCGACCTGTTCTACCGCGACGACCGGCTCGTGCTCGAGGCGTCCGACCTGGCCCGGCTCCGGCGCAAGGTGCTGTCGAACGGCCTGCCCAACACCACGCTCGCGGTCGTGCGCGAGGAGCTCGTGAAGGCGCTCTGGGAGCGCGTCACCGGCGACCGCGGCCTCGACCGCGGCGAGGAGGCGTTCGCCGACCAGCTCGACGGCGACCTCTCGTTCGAGACCTTCGTCGACGCGTGGTGGCCCGAGCTCGACCCGGTCGAGGTCTGGCGCACCGTCCCGTCCCGCCTCGGCGAGGTGGCCTCCGACCTGTTCACGTCGTTCGAGCAGCAGGTGCTGCGCCGCGAGTGGGCCGACCAGCCCACGATCGAGGACATCCCGCTCATCGACGAGCTGCGGCACCTCCTGGGCGAGGCGCCGGTCCGCACCGAGGACGACTGGGCCACGCCCAAGCAGATGATGAGCTTCGAGGAGCGTGAGCGCGAGGACCGGGTGCACGCCACCGGCAGCATCGAGGACGAGGGCTACGCGCACGTGCTCGTCGACGAGGCGCAGGACCTCTCGCCGATGCAGTGGCGGATGCTCGGCCGTCGCGGTCGCACCGCCAGCTGGACGATCGTCGGCGACGAGGCCCAGTCCTCCTGGCCCGTCCCGGCCGAGTCGGCCGCGGCGCGCGACGAGGCGCTCGGCACGATGCCCGTGCACCGCTTCCGGCTCTCCACGAACTACCGCAACTCCGCCGAGATCTACGAGTTCGCCGCGCGGGTGGCGCGCCAGGCGATCGCCAGTCCCGACCTCGCCGAGGCCGTGCGGCGCACCGGCGTCGACCCGCGCCACGAGGTCGTCGAGGGCGGACGGCTGCTCGACCGTGCCGTCGCCGAGGCCACCGAGATGCTGGCCCAGGTGGAGGGCACGGTCGCCGTGGTGGCCCCCGCGAGCCGGCTCGCCGGGCTGGCCGAGGCCATGCCGAAGGACGAGCGGCTGCGCGTGCTCGACCCGCTCGACACCAAGGGACTCGAGTTCGACGGCGTCGTCCTCGTGGACGCCGACGGGGTCGTGGGCGAGTCCGCCGCGGGCTGGCGCACGCTCTACGTCGTGCTCACCCGGGCGACGCAGCGACTCGTCACCGTCGGCACGAGTCGTTCCTGGCTCGATAGGGTCGACGTGTGAGACGACTCCCTGCCGCGATCGGCCTCGTGCTGGTCGGGTTGGCCGTCGCGGTGCCCGTCGCCGCGACCACGTTCGTCGACACCGAGCGCACCGTCACGATCGGCGCCCACAACGCCACCGCGCGGCCCACGTTCGACGGGCACGTCACGATCGTGGCGGGGCCGCTGCTGCCCGAGCTGCGCATGCCGTCGGACGCGCTGCTGGGCATCGGGGCCGAGGTCGTCCTGCGCGACAGCCCCGACACCGACCTCGAGCGGGTGCTCGCCCAGGACGCGGCGATCGCCAGCCAGCCCGAGGGCGAGATCGCGGCGATGACCTCCGAGATCACGGAGATGGGTCTCGCGGCGCTGCAGCGCGGCCTGGCCGCCGGCGTCATCGCGATGGTCGTGGTCGGCGTCGGCTGGTGGGCGGTCGGCCCGCGCCGGCGGCGCGAGCTGCGCGAGCAGTGGCCGCCCGAGCCGCGCACGGCGCTCGTCGGCGGCGTGCTCGCCGTCGTGGTGCTGGGCGCCGTGATGGCCTACGCCCCCGACCCCGGCACCAAGCGCGAGGTCGCGTGGGTGCCGCTGCGCCAGGAGTTCCCCGAGCTGCCCGACGAGCCGCGGCTCGCGCAGGTGGAGATCTCGCGCGGCGCGGCCACCGCCACCAGCAAGGCCATCGTGCAGGGCGCCCTCGACACGTACGAGGAGTCGCTGGAGTTCTACACGGCGCTGGCCGAGAAGACCAAGGGCGTCCCGGTGCGCGCGCCGGAGGACGGCCAGACCACCGCGCTGGTCGTCACCGACCGCCACAACAACGTGGGCATGGACCCCGTCGCTCGCGAGGTGGCTCGCGCCGCCGACGCGTCGTTCGTGCTGGACCTCGGCGACGACACCTCGAACGGTGCCTCGTGGGAGGCGTTCAGCATCAAGTCGCTGCGCGAGACCTTCGAGGACCTGCCGATCGTCGCGGTCGCGGGCAACCACGACACCGGCCGCTTCATCCAGCGCGAGATGGAGCGCAACGACTTCACCGTGCTCGACGGCGAGCCCACCGAGATCGAGGGCGTGCGCATGCTCGGCGAGAGCGACCCGCGCAGCTCGGGCCTCACGGCCGGCTACAACGGCAACGAGGGCGACAACATCGCCGCCATCGCCGACCAGAGCGAGGCGCTCGCCGAGGCGGCGTGCGAGGACGGCGAGGTCAGCCTTCTGGCCACGCACAGCGCGGCCTCGGCCAAGCAGGCCGTGGCGCAGGGCTGCGTCGACCTCGCGATCAGCGGGCACCTGCACCGCCAGGTGGGGCCCACCAGCACCGAGGGGTCGAACGGCACCTCCACGGAGGTCTCGATCGGCTCCACCGGCGGCGCCGTCTACGCCTTCGCGCTCGGCACCAAGCTGCGCCGGGACGCCCAGGTGGCCGTGCTGACCTTCGAGGCCGGCCGGGTGGTGGGCCTGCAGATCGTCACCTTCAAGCCCGGGAGCGTCATCGAGGTCGGCGACTACACGACCCTGCCCGTCCCGCCGGCCGCCGACTGACCGCTACGCTGTGCGCATGTCGACGACCAGCACCTGGTGGCCCCTCCGCTGAGGAGGACTGTCGACGTACCCACGCCCAGACCCCCACATGGCGGTCTGGGCGTTGCTCGTCCGACCGCGGGAAGAAGACCACGATGACGCAAGACCTCCTCGACGACGTGCTGGCCCAGCCCGCGTTCGCGCTGATCCGCGGGCGCGAGGCCGACCGGGTCGCGCTCATCGGCGGCCCCCGGTCCGACATCGAGCGGCTCGCGGACATCCCGCTGGCCGACGGCCCCGGCCCCGCGTGGGACCACCTCGTGCTCGTGCCGTTCGCGCAGGTCGCCGAGCGCGGCTTCGAGGCGCACCAGGACGGCACACCCCTCTCGGTGATCGAGGCACGCTCGAACCACGACGTCGCCCTCGCGGATCTGCTCGAGGTCCTGCCCGACGGCCCGATCGACCTCGCCGACCGCGGCGGCTTCGAGACCTCCGACGAGGACTACGCGGCCATGGTGCGCCGCATCATCGACGACGAGATCGGCCAGGGCGAGGGTGCGAACCTCGTCATCGGCCGCCGCTACCGCGCCACGGTCGCCGACTGGGACCACACGAAGGCGCTCACCGTGTTCCGCCGCCTGCTGGAGCGCGAGCGCGGTGCCTTCTGGACCTTCTGCATCTTCACCGGCGACCGCTACCTGATCGGGGCGAGCCCCGAGCGGCACGTCAGCCTCGACGACGGCCAGCTGCGGATGAACCCGATCAGCGGCACGTTCCGGATGCGGGGCCTCGAGACCCACGCCGACCGCAAGCGCGAGCTGCTCAAGTTCCTCTCCGACGAGAAGGAGATCTACGAGCTCTTCATGGTCGTGGACGAGGAGCTGAAGATGATGTGCGACCTGTGCCACGAGGGTGGCCTGGTCCTCGGTCCGTACCTCAAGCCGATGAGCCACCTCGTGCACACCGAGTACCTGTTGGCCGGCCGCACCGACCGAGACCCGCGCGAGATCCTGCGCGACTCGATGTTCGCCGCCACGGTGACGGGCAGCCCGGTGGAGAACGCCTGCCGGCTGATCAAGCAGTACGAGCGCCAGGGCCGGGGCTACTACGCCAGCGTGGCGGCGCTCGTCGGCCGCGACGAGAACGGCACGCCGCGCCTCGACGCGCCGATCCTCATCCGCACGGCCGACGTCGACCTCGACGGCAACCTCACGGTCACGGCCGGGGCCACGCTCGTGCGCGACTCCGACGCCGAGTACGAGACGAACGAGACGTGGGCGAAGGCGTCGGGCGTGCTCAGCGCGTTCGGCCTGGTCGCGGCCGCCCCCGAGCCGGTGGAGGGCTTCGACGCGTTCACCCGCGAGGACGACGTGCTCATCGCGCTCGGCTCACGCAACCAGCGACTGAGCCAGTTCTGGCTGAGCGACCAGTCCGGCACCCGCCCCACGCCCACGCTGGAGGGCAAGCGCGTGATCGTGCTCGACGGCGAGGACGACTTCGTCAACATGCTGTCGCACGTCTTCGGCGTGATGGGCATGACCACCGACGTGATCCGCCACGACGAGTGGACCGAGACGGCGCTCGACGGCCACGACCTCGTCGTGGTCGGCCCGGGCCCGGGCGATCCGCGCGACGGCGACGACGCGAAGATCGCCGTCCTGCGCGGGGCGACGCGCCGGCTGCTCGACCGCGGCCAGCCGTTCCTGGCGATCTGCCTGGGCCACCAGACGCTGTGCCACGAGCTCGGCCTCGACCTGGGCTACAAGGACATCGTCTTCCAGGGCACCCAGAGCGCGCTGCCCGTGCTGGATCGCACCGAGACCGTGGGCTTCTACAACACCTTCGTCGGCCGGGTCCCGGAGTCGGGCCTGCCCGAGGGCGTGACGGTGCAGACGGACCCGGCCACCGGTGACATCCACCTGGTGGCCGGCCCGCACTACCGCGGGATCCAGTTCCACGCCGAGTCGGTGCTCACCCAGAACGGCTACGCCATCCTGCGCGATCTCACCGAGGCGCTGCTGGGCTGAGCGATGCTCAGAGCGCGGCGTCCGTGGCCGCCGCGCCCCGCCGCTCGCGCACCCTGACGATCGCCTCGGCGATGCCGTACAGCACGACCATCGGCGTGGCGAGCAACGCCATCGTGACCGGGTCGACCGTGGGTGTGGCGATTCCGGCGAACGCGAAGATGCCGGTGATGATCCACGGCCGGGCATGCACGAGCTGCGGCCCGCTGACCATGCCGAGGCGGTGCAGCATCACGATGACGACCGGCAGCTGCGCAGCGACGGCGAACACCAGCATGATGCGCAGGGAGAAGTCCAGGTAGTCCGCGCCGGTGAGCAGGGACTCGGCGTTCTGGGGGACGAAGCCGACGAGGAACTCGATCGCACGCGGGAGGATCAGGTAGCCGAACCACGCACCGGCGAGGAACAGAGGCGCGCAGATGGCGCTGAGCGTGAGCGCCGCGCGCTTCTCGCCGTGGTGCAGCGCGGGCACGACGTAGGCCCAGATCTGCCAGATCCACCACGGGCTGGACAGCACGAACCCTGCGACGAGCGACACCTTCAGCTGGAACTGGAACGCGCCGCCGATCCCGGTGAAGACGAGGCTGGTGTCGATGCCCTGCTCGGCGAGAACGGGCTTGACATCTGAGTAGGGGGCCACGAGCCAGGTGAAGATCGGCTCGTAGGCGAGCCATGCCACGACGGTTCCCAGGGCCATCGCGATGACGGCTCTGACCGAGCGGCGGCGCAGCTCGCGCAGGTGGTCGGTGAACGTCATCGCCGCGCTGGGCCGCTCCGCGGCCGTGCGGCGTCGAAGCCTGACCCGGAACGTGCCGACGGCGGACAAGGTTTCAGGAACGCAGGGTGGTCGGTTCGGCGACCACCTCGGTCGCGAGCGGATCGACGTCCGATGTCGACCGGGAGTCGGACTTCGCCGTCAGCTCGTCCGGCTCGGTGACCTCGGACTTGAAGATGCGCAGGGCCTGTCCGGTGCCGCGGGCCAGCTCGGGCAGCTTGCGGCCGCCGAAGAGCAGGACCACGACGCCGACGATGATGAGCAGTTCGGTGGGGCCGAGGTGAGGCATGGATTCTCCATCCGTGGTGGGTGTTCCCTAGCCACGCTAACCAGCACCTCGGGCGGGGGGTTTCGATGCCGCGACAATCGCGTGAAACCTGTGTTTCCCGCCCACATCGGCCTTGCGGAGGGCGTAGCGGACCGTGTTAGCGTCACCGCATGTTCGGACTCGGCCCCCTGGAGCTCGCGTTGCTCGCCTTCGTGGCTCTCGTGGTCTTCGGCCCGGAGCGGCTGCCGCACATGGCCCGCACGGCCGGCCGAACGATCCGTGACCTCCGTGAGCACTCGCAGCGGCTGCGCAACGACTTGGAATCCCAGATCGACCTGGACCTGAAGGCCGATCTCGACCTCGACGAGTACTTCTCCACCGACGAGGACGCCCAGCGCCGCTGACCGTCCTGTCGCACGGTCCCGCAGGGTCGCGGTCACGGCCCGGTCTCCCCGCCATGTGACGACGCGTCGTCGCAGTCCCTGGCCGATCCCGGTGCCTCGTCCTGCATGACGTCGGTGTTTCAGCGGTGGATTGGCGCGCGACGGACGCCGAGCGACCACCGTCGCGAACTTTTACTGCAATCCGAGTGAATCTCGTGTCTCGGGTCCAGCCATCACCGGGTAAGTAAGTGTTTACCCGCGCGGTATCCGGGAGTGCCGCGACTGAAACTGCCCCTTCATAACTTCCTTCTCGTCCCGTGGTTGATCTCGGACGACCACTCGCGCAGTCAAAGACCTCGGTCCAGGAGGAAACAGATGCAACAGACACGGAGAGACTTTCTCCAGAAGGTAGGCGTCGCCGGTGGCGCCGGAGTCATGCTCCACACGATGGGCTCGCTGGGCATGACCTCGGCGGCCCACGCCGACACCCCGCCGTTCAACCCGCTCAAGCCCGGTTCGCTGGGACGCCATGGTCGTAAGAGCGTCGTGATCCTCGGCGCTGGCGTCGCGGGCCTCACCGCCGCGTACGAACTGCTCAAGGGCGGCTATGACGTCACGATCCTGGAGGCCAACGAGCGGCCCGGCGGCCGCGCCTGGACCGTCCAGGGTGGCGACAGGGCGACCGACACCGTGGGTCAGACCCAGCGCGCCGGATTCAGCCGGGGCCAGTGGATGAACGCGGGTGCGGGGCGTCTGCCCCAGCACCACATCACGGTCGACTACTGCCGCGAACTGGGGGTCGAGCTCGAGACGTTCGTCAACCAGAACGCCCACGGCTACCTGTGGCGCTCGGGGGATCACAGGTTGTCGGGCCAGGCGATCCGGCACCGCGAGGCCAAGGCCGACACGTACGGCTACGTGGCCGAGCTGCTGGCCAAGGCGACCGACCAGGGTGCGCTCGACCAGTACGTGACGACCGAGGACAAGGAACGCATCATCTCCTTCGCCCGCAGCTTCGGATCGATCGGCCCCAAGGTGCCCGGCGACCCGGCCGCGAGCTTCAAGTACACCGGCAGCGGCCGCCGTGGCTACTCGGTCGAGCCCGGTGTCACCGCCGGTACGCCGACCGCTCCGTTCAGTCTCTCCGACGTGTTCGCCAGCGGCATCGGCAACTACTTCTCCTTCGAGAGCGGCTGGGACCAGGCGATGCAGATGCTCCACCCGAAGGGTGGCATGCAGGCGATCTCCGAGGCGTTCGTCCGTGCCATCGGCCGGCAGCGGGTCAAGTTCGGCGCGCTGGCCACCTCGCTCCAGAACACGGCCAAGGGCGTCGAGGTCGTCTACCAGCAGGGTCACCTCAAGCGCAAGATCGAGGCTGACTTCGCGATCTGCACCGTCCCGCCACAGGTCGCCGCGAAGATCCCCAGCAACCTGCCGACCGAGGTCATCACCGCGCTCCAGGCGCCGACGGTCACGAACGCGGGCAAGATCGGCATCGAGTACTCCCGCCGGTGGTGGGAGCTCGACCACAAGATCTACGGCGGCATCACCAACGCGAACAACGAGCTCGCGAACATGTGGTACCCGAGCGGGGGCTTCCACAGCAAGCGCGGCGTGATGGTCGGCTACTACAACACCGGCTCGAGCGCCAACACCTACGGAGCGCTCACGCCGAAGCAGCGGTTGGCCAAGGCGCTCGAGCAGGGCGCTGAGATCCACGGCGAGGCCTACAAGCAGAACGTCTCCTCGGCCTTCAGCGTCAACTGGGCGACCGTCAAGCACATCGAAGGTGCCTGGGTCGGCTGGCGGTCGCGCACCGACGGCAACTACGACCGCCTGGTCGCTCCGACGAAGAACGTCTACTTCGCCGGTGACTGGCTCTCCCACACGATCGCCTGGCAGCACGGCGGCATCGTGTCGGCGCGCGAGGTCGTCGAGCAGATCCACCAGCGGGTCACGTCCCGATGACGTCGCCCCGTCCTTTCCACTCCACCGTTCAGAGGAGAACCATGTCCAAGCGCAAGATCGGATTCATCGCCGCCGTGATGGCGGTCGTGCTCGTCCCGGGCACCGCTGTCGTCGCCGCATCGGTCAAGCCCGTCCCGCCCAAGCCCGGAACGACGTCCTCCGTGCTGCCTGCAGGCTCGGACAACCCCCAGATCGCGAACGGCGTCGCGATCGGCAAGGACACGCCGACCTACAAGACGAGCGGGCTGGGCCCGTCAGGCTTGAACTCGGCGGCACCCGGCGGTACTCCGGAGCGCTACGTCGACACCGCCATCTTCCCCGGCGGGGTGCTGCCGGAGGGGGTGACGGTGACCGAGGCGCAGGCGATCAACGTCATGCGGCGCATCGGCGAGAACCTGCAGGCCCAGGGCCTGGACTTCGACGACGTCTACGCGATGCGCGTGTTCGTCGCGTCGCCCGACGGCTCGACGGCGGACTTCAACGGGTTCAACCGCGGCTACCGTCAGTACTTCGCGAACACCTCGCTGGCGACCGGCAAGCCGATCGACGTGCGTCTGGGCACCGCGCCGGCCGCTCCGCCGTTCGTCGCGACGGCGGCGCGTCCGTCGCGGTTCATGGTCCAGGTCGCGAACCTGCCGGTGGCCGGCTGGCTGGTCGAGGTCGAGGTCGATGCTGCCTACCCGAAGGAGTCCAAGGGCAAGCCGCGGTACAAGCGCCACGGGAACTGGTGGGGACGTTGGTGGTGATCTGCTCCTCCTGACCTGATCGAGACGAGGCGGGCCCCATCACCGATCGGTGATGGGGCCCGCCTGCGTCAGATGATCAGTTCTGCTGGCGAGCGAGGGCGCCCTCGTCGCTGCCGAGCTCGACGTCGATCTCCTGGGTCTTGTCGCCGCGCAGCACGGTCAGCGTGATCGTGTCGCCCGGCTTGTAGCCCCGCACCGTCGCGACGAGCGCGCCGTTGCTGGAGATCGGGTTGCCGTCGACCTGGGTGACGATGTCGCCGGCCTTGAGGCCCGCCTTCTCGCCGGCGCTGCCCGAGGAGACCTCGCCGATCTCGGCGCCGATCGAGGTCACCTGGTCGTCGCCCGTGGCGTTGCGGACCTGGACGCCGATCTGGGCGTGCTCCACCGTCTGGTCGTCCAGGATCTGCTTGGCGACGTTGTTCACGAGGTTGATTGGGATGGCGAAGCCGAGGCCGACCGAGCCATTGCCGTTGCCGCCGGTGTTGATGGCCGAGTTGATGCCGATGACCTGGCCCTCGAGGTTGACCAGCGGGCCACCGGAGTTGCCGGGGTTGATCGCCGCGTCGGTCTGGATCGCGGGGAACGTGGTGGCGCCGCCGTCGCCGCCGTCGCCGGGGGAGACCGGGCGGTTCAGGGCCGACACGATGCCGGTGGTCACGGTGGACTCCAGGCCGAACGGCGAGCCGATCGCGACGACGGTCTGGCCGACCTTGACGTCCTTGGAGTCGCCGAGGGTCGCGGCCGGGAGGTCGCTGACGCCCTCGGCCTTGATGACGGCGACGTCGGTGGCGACGTCGCGACCGACGATCTCCGCCTTCGCGATCTTGCCGTCGTTGAACGCGACCGTGATGGAGCCGGAGTCGGCGGCGGCCTCGATGACGTGGTTGTTCGTCAGGATGGTGCCGTCCTCGCTGATCACGACGCCGGTGCCGGTGCCGGACTCGCCGCCGCCGGTGACGTTGATCTTCACGGTGGCGGGAAGGACGGCCGTGGCCACGGAGGAGACGTCGCTCTGCGTGCCCGACGAGGACGCGGGACGGTCGAGGGACGTGCCCGTGACCGTGGTGCCCATGCTCGCGTCGTCCTGCATCGCGTCGTAGATCGCGGCGCCGCCGGCGGCGGAGGCGCCCGCCAGCAGGACGATGCCGGTGGCGGCGGCCACGAGGCGTCCGGCACGGCGCTTCTTGCGCGGCTGCGGCGTGGGAGCGGTCCCGTAGTAGGGGGTGGTGGGTCCGCCCGGGTCGCCGGGACCGCCGGCGAAGGTGCGGGTGGGCTCGTTCACGGCCACGGTGGGCTCGGTGTCGGAGGTGGGGGCATCGGCGTACTGCGGACGCTCCTCGGCGCGCGGCTCGGAGAACGGCCAGCCGCTCTCGGCCTGCGCGGGCTGCTGCGGCTCGTGCGGCGACGTCGGGGGCACGTAAGGGCGGTCGGCGTACGGATCACGCTGGTCTGTCATGGTTCAACCTTCCCGCGAGGACCTGAGAATCGCTTGTGAACAGGCTGGAGGTGCGCCCAGAAAGACCTGGAACGCGGCGCATCGTCACGGCTCGTCGAGCGGGACGCTGAACGTGAACGTCGCGCCCCGTCCGGGCTCGGAGGTCACGCCCACGGTGCCGCCGTGGCGGTCGGCAGCACGCCGCACGATGGCCAGGCCGAGCCCGGAGCCGGGCAGCGTGCGAGCCTCGGTGGACCGGTAGAAGCGGTCGAAGACGTGAGGGAGGTCCTCGGCGGCGATGCCCGGTCCCTCGTCGGCCACCGTGACGGAGCCGTGGTGCAGGCGGACCCGGACCGTGCCCCCGGGCGGGCTCCACTTCACGGCGTTGTCGAGCAGGTTGGTCACCGCGCGCTCGAGAAGCAGGCTGTCGCCGATGATCCACGTGGGTTCGAGCAGCACGTCGAAGGTGGCGTTGGAGGCGCGCAGCTCGACCCGCTCGACGGCTCGTCGCACCACGTCGGCGAGGTCGAGCGGCTCGGGGTCGCGGTGCAGCGGCTCGTCGCGAGCCAGCTCGGTCAGGTCGCTCACGAGGGTCGTGAGCTCGTCGAGCTGTGCACCGACGTCGTCCAGCAGCTCGCGGTGGGCGGTGGCGTCGAGCTGCCGCTCGGGCTGGCTGCTGGCCTGGCGCAGCAGGTCGATGTTGGTGCGCAGGCTCGTGAGGGGAGTGCGCAGCTCGTGGCCGGCGTCGGCGATCAGCTGGCGCTCGCGGCGCTGGGCGTCGCCGAGGGCCAGCAGCATCGCGTTGAAGGACCGGGTGAGCCGGGCCAGCTCGTCCTCCTTGCCGCTCACGTGGATCGGTGTGAGCTCGCGGGTGACCGCCACCCGCTCGATGGCGCTGGTGAGGCGTCGCACCGGCCGCAGGCCGTTGCTGGCCACCGCCCAACCCGCCACCCCGGCCAGGATCATGCCCGACAGGGTGGAGAGGATCAGCACGACGGTCAGCCGCTCCAGGGCGCGCCGCGTGGACTCCATCGACTGCGCGAGCATGAACGCCTGTCCCGGACCGGCCTGGACCGCCACCACGCGGTAGGTCACGCCGTCGACGTGGGCGGTGCGGGCCGAGTTCTCCTCGATGCCGAGCGCCACCTCGCGCTCGCGGTTGTCGTAGGGGAACGCGTCGTCGGAGTGGACGAGGAACTCGCCGCCGCCGCTCTTGATCGAGAGCAGCTGGATGCCGGCGAACGCCAGCAGGTTGGCCTCGTCCGGCGTGAGGTTCTGCGGCGTGTACCCGGCGTCCACCGCCTGGTTCGCCCGCTTCAGCATCGAGTCGTCCAGCGCGCCCACGATCTCCTGGCGCACCAGCACGAAGATGCTGATGCTGATGATCGTCAGGACCGTGGCCACCGCCGCCGTCGTCAGCAGGGCGACGCGGCCGGCCAGCGACAGCCGCTTGGTGATCGGCTCGAGCAGCGTGTGGGCGACTGCGTGGACCCGATCGACGAGCATCACGGAGGCGTCTCCCGCAGCACGTAGCCCACGCCCCGGACGGTGTGCAGGAGGCGGGACTCGCCCTCGGCCTCGAGCTTGCGCCGCACATAGCCGACGTAGACCTCGAGCGAGTTCGCGGTGGTGGGGAAGTCGAAGCCCCACACCTCCTCGAGGATGAACGAGCGCTCCAGCACGCGCTTGGGACGCTGCATGAACAGCTCCAGCAGGGCGAACTCGGTGCGCGTCAGCGAGATCGAGCGCTCGCCGCGCCGCACCTCGCGGGTGTTCGGGTCGAGCGTGAGGTCGGCGAACGTGAGCGCGGGCTCGTCGTCGAGCTCGTCGCGCGCCCTGCCGCCCCGTCGCAGCAGGGCGCGCACGCGCGCCAGCAGCTCCTCGAGGGCGAACGGCTTCGTCAGGTAGTCGTCGGCGCCGGCGTCGAGCCCGTCGACCCGGTCGCTGACGGCGTCGCGTGCGGTGAGCACGAGGATCGGTACGTCGTTGCCGGCCGCGCGCAGCGCTCGGGTGGCGTCGAGGCCGCCGAGCCGCGGCATCATCACGTCCATGACGATCGCGTCGGGGCCGGACTGGGCGACCTTCGCCAGCGCCTCGGCACCGTCGCCGGCCACCTCGACCGTGTAGCCGTTGAACTCCAGCGACCGCCGCAGGGAGTCACGCACCGCGCGGTCGTCGTCGACGACGAGGATTCGCATGCCGGGCCGTTCCTATGCCGCGCCGTCGAGCAGGCTCTGGGCGGCGGCCGCCGCGCGGGCCCCGTAGGCGCCGCCGAACATCACGGCGTGGACGAGGAGCGGGTGCAGCTGGTGCAGCGGCACGCGGTCGAGCCAGCCGTCCTGCAGGGGCGCCGCCTCGTGGTAGGCGTCGAGGATGCGCTGCAGGTGGGGCGCGCCGAACAGTGCCAGCATCGCGAGGTCGGTCTCGCGGTGTCCGCCGTGCGCGGCCGGGTCGACGACGTGCACGCCCTCGGTGGACCACACGAGGTTGCCCGACCAGAGGTCGCCGTGCAGCAGCGACGGGGGCTCGGGGTCGGGCGTGAGCGAGGGCAGCCTCTTCATGACCTGCTCGATGACCCGTGCCTGCTCGAGGGAGAGCGAGCCGCGGTCGGCGGCGGCCTTGACGTAGGGCATCACGCGGCGGCTCGCGTAGAACTCCTCCCACGTGGGGGAGGGGCGGTTGGGCAGTGGGGCGAGACCGATCCAGCCGTCGTGCTCGGCGCCGAACCCGCCGATGCCGGAGGCGTGCATGGCCGCGAGACCGCGCCCGAACGACTCGGCCAGGTCGACCGAGGGCTTGGTGGGCTCGACCCAGGCCAGGATGATGCACTCGTCATTGGCGGCCAGGACCTCGGGCACCCTGACGCCGCCCGCCGCACGCAGGCGGCGCAGCCCCTCCGCCTCGGTGGTGAAGAACCCCGCGGGGGCCTGGGGCCGGGTCTTGATGACCCCGGAACGACCGTCGGTCAGCCGCAGCCGCGTGGTGGTGCAGATGTCGCCGCCGGCCACCGACGTGGTCGACACCACGGCGACATCCAGCAGCTTCTCCGCCAGCGCTGCGGTCCCCGCCATTCGTGCCATGTCACTGAACTTACCGGCTGGCGTCCAGTGGATGGACGACAGCGGTCAGGTCACGGAGTCGCCGGATCGCTGAAGACGTTGAAGAGCAGGTGGTCCTGCCAGCGGCCGGCGATCCTCAGATAGTCGGGCGCGACGCCGTAGGGCGTGAAGCCGGCGCGGCGGAGGACCTTCTGCGACGGGACGTTGTGCAGCAGCGTCTCGGCCTGGAGGCGGTGCAGCTCGAGCGTCGTGAAGGCATGGTCGACCGCCTCCCGGGCGGCGCGGGTCGCCAGGCCGCGACCGTTCAGGTCCTCACGGACCCAGTAGCCCAGCGCCGCCGACTGGAGGGCCCCGCGAGTCACGCCGCTGAGCGTGAGGCGGCCGGCCATGTCGCCGTCGGGACCGCAGATCACGAAGGGGACCATGCGTCCCGCCGCGTGCTCGGCGAGGTCGCGCTCGATGCCGGAACGCTGGCTCCCAGGAGTGAAGAACGCGTCGTCGCGCCAGGGCTCCCACGGTGCGAGGAAGGCACGGTTCCTCGACCAGACCTCGGCGAGCTCGTCGGCGTCGTCGGGCGTGACCAGCCGCAGGCAGCCGTCGCCGGGAGGTGGCGTCACGAGCCGTCGGAGAGGTGCCGGACGATCTCGCGCGTGGTGCGCTCCACCATCGCCAGGACCTCGTCGAAGCCCTCGGGCCCGCCGTACCAGGGGTCGGGCACCTCGGCGTCCGGCGTGTCGGCCTCCGGGTCGAACGAGCGGTACATGCGCACCTTGGCGCGCTGCTCGTCGGAGGTGGCCAGTGCCAGCACGTCGGCGCGGTTGGACGAGTCCATCACGAGGATGAGGTCCTGCTCGTCGAACCAGTCGGGCGTGAACGTGCGGGCCCGGTGGCGCGTGGCGTCGTAGCCCGCGGCGGTCAGGGTGGCGGCCGCCCGCTCGTCCATCCGCTGGCCCACGTGCCAGTCGCCGGTGCCCGACGAGGACACCTCGACGTCGTCGACGCCGGCCTGCGCCAGCTGGTGCTCCAGCACGACGTCGGCCATGGGGGAGCGGCAGATGTTGCCCAGGCAGACCAGGGCGACGCGGCGGGGCATCAGTCGATGATCGCCGACAGGATCGACTGGCACACCGAGATGACGATGGCGGCCAGGAACGCCCACCAGAACCCGTCGACGCCGAACTCGACGCCGAACGCCGAGGTGATCCACTCGGTCAGCAGCAGCAGCAGGGCGTTGATGACGACGAGCAGGATGCCGAGCGTCAGGACGATGAACGGCAGCGCGATGAGCTTCACGACCTGGCCCACGAACAGGTGGACGATCGTGAAGACCAGGCCGACGATGGCCAGGGCCAGGACGCGGTTGAGCGTGGTCTCGTCGGCGTCGCCGATGGACATGTGGCTGCCGAGCAGGAGGGCCGCGAGCGCGAGCGCGACGCTGCTGACGAACCAGGAGGACAGGAAGCGTTCCATGCGTCTCACCCTAGAGGGGCGGCGGCAGCTCGTCGGCGGGGACGTGCCGGGCGGTCTGGGCCAGGACGATGCCCGCGAGCACCGCGAGGACGCCGATCACCTGGACCACGTCGAGGGTCTCGGAGAACCACAGCCAGCCCACGATCACCGCGACGACGGGCTCGAGCATGGCCGTCACCGAGGCCTTCGAGCTGGACAGGTCGCGCAGCGAGGCCAGGTACAGGAAGAAGGGCAGCACCGTGCCCAGCAGCACGACCGACGCCATCGCGAGCCAGGCCGGCACGGTGAACTCCGAGAGGCGCCCGAGCATCGAGGCGTCGCTCGCCAGGGCGCTCGTGCCCTCCCAGCCACCGAGGACGTTCATCACGATCGTGCCGATGCCGAATGACCAGACGACGGTGCGCAGGGCGGTCAGCGGCTCGGCCGCCGACGAGGTCAGCTCCTCGCCGAGCAGGAAGTAGGCGGCGAAGCAGACGGCGGCCGCCAGGGCCATCAGCACCCCGATCCCGTCGAGGCTCAGCCCGTCCCAGACCTGTCCCACGAGCGCGAGGCCCAGCAGCGCCAGCGCGATCGCGGGCCACACGCGCGGGTGTACGGGCTCGCGGCGCACGAACCTCACCCACAGCACCACCAGCACCGGCGCGAGGTACTCCAGCAGCAGCGCGACGCCGATCGGCAACCGCATGATCGCGATGTTGTAGGTCCACTGGACGAACGCGACTCCCACGACACCGAGCGCGACGACGAGCAGCAGGTCGCGCCCCCGCGGCCGGCGCAGGGCCGACCGGTCGAACGCGACCGCGATCACGAGGAAGGTCAGGAACGCGAACGTGACGCGGATCGTCGTGTACGTCGCGGTCGGCAGGCCCGCCTCCATCGGGATCCGGGTGACCCCGGCGTTGATCCCGAAGAAGACCGCGGCGGTGACGACGAGCGCGTACCCGCGGCGCACGTGGGACTGGGGCACCGCACGATCATCCCACCGCCGGTCGCGCCGGACCGGACGGCCCGGGCGGTCGTACGCTCGAGCCATGACCGACCCCCGTCCTCGACAGGTGCTGGCCGCCATCCCCGCGTATCGCCCGGGCCGGCCCGCGTTCGCCGAGAGCCACAAGCTCTCCAGCAACGAGAACCCCTTCGAGCCCCTGCCCGGGGTCGTGGAGCGCGCGGCGGAGGGGCTGCTGCGGATGAACCGGTACCCCGACCCGGGCGTCACGGCGCTGGGCGAGGCGCTGGCGGAGCGCACGGGCCTCACGACGGACCACTTCGCGTTCGGCACCGGCTCGGTCTCGGTGCTCTTCGGTCTGCTCGACGCGTGGTGCGGCCCCGGCGACGAGGTCGTCTACCCGTGGCGCTCGTTCGAGGCCTACCCGATCGCGGTGGACCTTCCCGGCGCGACCTCGGTGCGCGTGCCGCTGACGGCCGACCACCGCCACGACCTCCCGGCGATGGCCGACGCGATCACCGACCGTACGAAGGTCGTGCTCGTCTGCACGCCCAACAACCCCACCGGGCCGATCGTCACCGAGACCGAGTTCGAGGCGTTCATGGCGCGCGTCCCGTCGCGCGTGCTCGTGGTGGTGGACGAGGCCTACCTGGAGTTCGTCCGCGACCCCGAGGCGCTCTCGGGCGCCACTGCGCTCGAGCGCCACCCGAACGTCGTGGTGCTGCGCACTTTCTCCAAGGCCTACGGCCTGGCTGGGCTGCGGATCGGCTACTCGATGGCGCACCCCGCGATCACCGAGGCGATCCGCAAGGCGCTGCCGCCGTTCGGCGTCACCGACGTCGCCCAGGCGGCCGCACTGGCCTCCCTCGACGCCATCGACGAGCTGACCGAGCGCGTGGAGGCGATCGTCGCCGAGCGCAGCCGGGTGTTCGACGCGCTGCGCGAGCAGGGCTGGGACGTCCCGGCGACCCACGCGAACTTCGTGTGGCTGCCCCTGGGCGACCGCTCCGCCGAGTTCGCCGACCACGCCCACCCGATCTCGGTGCGCCCCTTCCCCGAGGGCGTCCGCGTCACCATCGGCTCCCCTGAGATCAACGACGCCTTCCTCGCCCGCGCCGCGGCGTTCCGGCGCTGAAGGGGGCGCCGGAGGTCGCGGCCGCCTGATAGCCTCTGAACAGATGTGATGCCTGTCACATCGACGGCCCTACGCTCACCACCCCGAGCCGCGGCCGTGTCACTGGGGCGGTGATCCCGCCCCCGCAAGGAGGCAGTCATGGGCCTACCCATCTCCCAGACCCTGGCGCCCGACGGCGAGCTCGTCGCGGCGCACGACTTCACCCCCGAGGAGCTGCGCGGGTTCCATCGAGACCTCGTGCTCGCCCGGCGCATCGACTCCGAGGCGTTCGCGCTGCAGCGGCACGGCGAGCTGGGCCTGTGGGCCCCGATGCTCGGCCAGGAGGCCGCCCAGATCGGCAGCGGCCGGGCGCTGGCCCCGAACGACTTCGTCTTCCCGTCCTACCGCGAGCACGCCGTCGCGTGGTGCCGCGGACTCGACCCCGCACTGCTGCTCAGCCTGTTCCGCGGCACGAGCCTCGGCGGCTGGGACCCGGCCCGGTACGGGTACGCGCTCCCCGCGATCATCATCGGCGCGCAGACCCTGCACGCGGTGGGCTACGGCATCGGCCTGACCCTGGAGGGCAAGGAGGACGCGGTCGTCGCGTACTTCGGCGACGGCGCCACCAGCCAGGGCGACACGAACGAGGCGTTCGCGTGGGCCGCGTCCTACAACGCTCCGGTCGTCTTCTTCTGCCAGAACAACCACTACGCGATCAGCATCCCGCTCGAGCGCCAGACCCGCGTGCCGATCGCCCAGCGCGCCGCCGGCTTCGGGTTCCCGGGCGTCCGCGTGGACGGCAACGACGTGCTGGCCGTGCACCAGGTCACCACCGAGGCGCTCGCGAAGGCCCGCTCGGGCGGCGGGCCCACCCTCATCGAGGCGATCACCTACCGGATGGGCGCGCACACCACGTCCGACGACCCGAGCCGCTACCGCGACCCGCACGAGGCCGACGAGTGGGCGGAGCGCGATCCGCTGCTGCGCCTGCGGCTCCTGCTCGAGCGCACCGATCCGGGCTTCGCCGAGTTCGACGCCGAGGTCAAGGCCGAGGCCGACGAGCTGGGCGCCCACCTGCGCGAGGTCTGCGGCAACCTGCCCGATCCCGATCTGGCAGACCTCTTCGAGCACGTGTACGCCGACCTGCCACCGGAGCTGGTGGCCCAGCGCGAGGAGGTGCGGTCATGGAGCTGAGCATCGGCAAGGCCCTCAACGCAGGCCTGCGAGCAGCCATGGACGACGACGCCAAGGTCGTCCTGATGGGCGAGGACATCGGCCGTCTCGGCGGTGTCTTCCGGGTCACCGACGGACTGCAGAAGGACTTCGGCGACCAGCGCGTCATGGACACGCCGCTGGCGGAGTCCGCCATCGTCGGCGCGGCGGTCGGCATGGCCTACCGCGGCTTCCGGCCCGTGGTCGAGATCCAGTTCGACGGGTTCGTCTACCCGGCCTACGACCAGATCGTGAACCAGGTGGCGCGCCTGCGCTTCCGCAGCAGCGGCTTCGTGAAGGTCCCGATGGTCATCCGCATCCCCTACGGCGGAGGCATCGGCGCGGTCGAGCACCACTCCGAGAGCCCCGAGGCGCAGTTCGTCCTGACGCCCGGACTCACGGTGGTGACGCCGTCGAACGCGCACGACGCGTTCTGGATGATGCGCCAGGCCATCGCGTCGGACGACCCGGTGATCTTCCTGGAGCCGAAGCAGCGCTACTGGGACACCAGCGAGGTGCGCGACGAGGCGGGCCTGGGCCTGCACGAGAGCCGCGTCGCGCGGCAGGGGGACGACGTGACGGTCGTGGGCTACGGCCCCGTCGTCAAGACGTGTCTCGCCGCCGCGGACGAGGCCGACGCTTCGCTGGAGGTCATCGACCTGCGCTCGCTGTCGCCGCTGGACCTCGGTCCGGTGATGGAGTCGGTCAGGCGCACGGGTCGCGTCGTGGTGGTGCACGAGGCCGCGCGGACCCTCGGCCTCGGCGCCGAGCTCGCCACGCGGATCACGCAGGAGTGCTTCTACTCGCTGGAGGCGCCGGTGCAGCGCGTCACGGGCTACGACATGCCGTACCCGCCGTGCCGCGTGGAGCACGATCACCTGCCGAGTGTCGAGCGGATCCTGGACGCCGTCGACGTCACGGGGGAGTTCTGATGAGCGCGGTCACCAGCGGCGAGTTCCGCCTGCCCGACGTCGGCGAAGGACTCACCGAGGCCGAGATCGTCTCCTGGCACGTCAGCGTCGGCGACGTGATCGAGGTCAACGCGCCGCTGGTCGACATCGAGACGGCCAAGTCGATCGTCGAGCTGCCCAGCCCGTTCGCGGGGCGCGTCGAGGAGCTGCTGGTCTCCGAGGGCGACACCGTCGCCGTGGGGACGCCGATCGTCCGGATCGGGTCCGGCGACGCGTCGGCCTCGGCCCCGGCGGAGGTCGCCGATCGCGAGCCGCCTGCCGAGGTCCCGGAGAAGAAGCTCGAGGTCCTCGTCGGCTACGGCCCCAGCACGGGCCGGCGCCGCACGCGAAACCGTGTCGCCCCCGTGGACGCGGGCGCCTCGCGGGCCTCCGTGCGCGTGCTGGCGAAGCCGCCGGTGCGCAAGCTCGCCAAGGATCTCGGCATCGACCTGACGAAGGTCCCGGCCAGCGGCGACGTGGTGACGCGCGCCGAGGTCGAGGCCTTCGCCCGCGGCCACGGTGCGGACGCCGTGACCGCGGCTCCTGTGACGGGGGTGCGGCGGGCGACGGCCGAGGCGATGATCGCCTCGGTCGCCGTTCCGCAGGCCACGGAGTGGGTCACGGTCGACGTCTCGGCCTCGGTCGACCTGGTCGAGCGGCTCAAGCGCGATCGGCGCTTCGAGGGCGTCCGGGTCACCACGACGCTGCTCACGGCGCGGGCGGTCTGCCTCGCCCTGCGGCGCACGCCCGACCTGCACGCGCGCTGGAACGAGTCGACGATCGACCACCCGGCGTCCGTGGGCCTGGGCATCGCGGCCGCCACCGAGCGCGGCCTGGTCGTCCCGGTCGTGCGCGAGGCGGAGGGGCTGTCGCTGCCCGACCTCGGGCGGGCGATCGACGAGCTCGTGGCCACGGCGCGCGCAGGCCGGATCCAGCCCGACCAGATGTCCGGCGGCACCTTCACGCTGACGAACATCGGCGTGTTCGGGATCGACGGCGGGACGCCGATCCTGCCGCCCGGCCAGTCCGGGATCCTCGCGCTGGGCCAGGTCGCGCGGCGGCCGTGGGTCGTGGGCGACGAGGTCGTACCGCGCTGGGTCACCACCCTGGCGGTCACCTTCGATCATCGCGTGGCCGACGGCGAGCAGGCGTCGAGGTTCCTCGCGGACGTCGCGGCGATCCTCGAGGACCCGGCACTGGCGCTGGCGTTCTGAGACGCTGGCAGTGACGTTCGCGGGGTCGACACGCCGTTGCGTGCCCCCGGAACGTCACCGCCAGCGCTGCGGAGGGACACTGGATCGGTGAACGACCAGGGCCAGCAGTACCGCGGCGCCTGGACCGTGTGGATCGTCGGACTGGCGGCCTATCTGCTGGCGGTCTTCCACCGCTCGTCCCTCGCCGTGGCGGGCCTGGTGGCCTCCGAGCGGTTCGACATCACGGCCGCCCAGCTCTCCACGTTCGTCATGCTGCAGCTGCTGGTCTACGCGGGCATGCAGATCCCCGTGGGCCTCGCCGTCGACCGGTTCGGGCCCCGCGCGGTGATGCTCGCCGGCGCGGTGGTGCTGACGCTGTCGCAGGCCGGGTTCGCGTTCGCCGAGTCCTACGCGACGGCGCTGACCGCCCGCTTCTTCGTCGGCATGGGCGACGCGATGACGTTCGTGTGCCTGCTCCGGCTGGTCAACGCGTGGTTCTCGCCCGGCCGGATCCCGCAGATCACGCTGCTCACCGGGCCGATCGGCCAGCTCGGGGGGATCATCGCCGCCGTGCCCATGACGTGGGCCTTCAGCAACCTGGGCTGGACGAAGGCCTACCTGTTCGCCGCCGGGCTCGGCCTGCTCGTGACGATCGCCGTGCTCCTGCTCGTGCGCGACGAGCCGCACGCGCGCTCCGTCCGAGGGCCGGCCCTGTCGTGGACCCGCATCCGCACCTCGTTGGCCGCGTCGTGGGAGCACCCCGGGACGCGGCTCGGCTTCTGGATGCACTTCGTCACCCAGTTCAGCTCCACCGTCCTGGGCCTGCTGTGGGGGTATCCGTTCTTCGTGCGCGGTGAGCACACCTCCGAGGCCTTCGCGGGCATGCTGCTGACGCTGATGGTCGTCGCCGTCATGTTCGCCGGGCCCGTGCTCGGCCGGCTCATCGGCAACCACCCGTGGCACCGCTCCACCATCGTGCTGACGATCGTGTCCGCGATCGTGGTGGCCTGGACGGCCGTGCTGGCGTGGCCCGGCGACGCGCCGGGCTGGCTCCTGGTGGTCATGGTGATCGCGGTCGGGGTGGGCGGACCCGCCTCGATGATCGGGTTCGACCTCGTCCGCACGTCCAACCCGATCGACCGGCTCTCCACCGCGACGGGCATCGTCAACCAGGCGGGCTTCCTCGCCAGCCTCATCACCGTGATCGCGGTGGGCGTGATCCTCGACGCCACCGGTCAGAACTTCAAGGCCGCGATGAGCTTCCAGTACGTGCTGTGGGCCCTCGGCCTCACCCAGGTGTGGCGCTACCGCGTGAAGACCCGCGCCCGCCTCGTGCGCGACGACCCCGAGCGCTGGGCCCGCCACGCCGGCATCGGCTGAGCCCGGGAGGGGCGAGGGTCAGGAGACGTCGAAGACCACGCCGGTGGCGGTCTCGCTGGCGGCCCAGACCTCGGCCGCGAGGCGCGGGTCGCGCGCCGCGGAGGTCATGCCCACCTTGGTCGGGCGGCCGCGGGTCTGGCGCAGGCTCGCCGGGCCGACGTACTCGCCGCCAGTGAGCGTGGGGTCCGAGGCGGCCCGCAGCGTGGGCCACGCCCCTGCGTGGGCGGGCTGGCTGAATGCGCCGGCGAGGAAGTGCAGGGGCCCGCTCGAGCGTGTCAGGTTCGTCGCGCTGAGCCCGGGGTGTGCCGCCACCGAGACCAGCCCGAGGCCCGCCGCCTTGGCGCGGCGGTCGAGCTCCTTCATGAACAGCAGGTTGGCCAGCTTCGACTCCGCGTAGGAGCGCCAGCGCTTGTACCGGCGTGGGTCCCCGTTGGGCTCGAGGGACCTCAGGTCGATCCCCTTGGTGCCTGAGTGCGCCAGGGAGGAGACGGTGACCACCCGCGTGGCGCCCTCGCGCAGGAGCGGCCAGAGCGTGGCCGTCCAGGCGAAGTGGCCGAGGTGGTTCGTCGCGATCTGCAGCTCGAAGCCGTCCATCGTGCGCGTGAACGGCGGCACCATCACGCCGGCGTTGTTGATCACGATGTCGAAGCGCTCGCCCGCGTCGACGACCCCTTGGGCCGCGGCGATCGTGCCGGGCAGGTCGGCCAGGTCGAGCGTGATCACGTCGACGTCGCCGAGGTCGGACACGGTGTCGGCGGCCTTGCGCTCGTCGCGCGCCGTGATGACCACCTTCGCGCCGTGCCGCAGCAGCACGCGCGCGGTCTCGGTGCCGATGCCGCTCGTCGCACCCGTGACGAGGGCGCGCTTCCCAGTCAGGTCGCCGATGGCCGACGTCTCCCAGCCCATGTGTCCTCCGATCTCAGCGGGGCAGCACCGCGAACCACGGCACCGACCATCCGCCGAGCCTGAACCTACCGGCGGCGAACGCGTCGCGCGCGACGCGCACCATCCGGCCGGCGCTCGGCTCGAACACCTCGAGCTGGTCTCCACGGGTCCGTACGACGAGCACGACGTGGGCCGGACGTACCTCGTCGCCGACGTAGAGCGGCACGGTGTGACCCGCCTGCACGGCCGCGAGCACGAGGTCGAACCCGGCCCCGAGGTCGTCGGGGTCGAGCGTGCGCGCCTCGTACGCGTGACCCGGCAGACCGGACCCGCCGGTGCCGGTCATCTGTCGTGCGGCGCCCCACGGCGACGTGCCGACGACCCGCAGCCACGGCCACTGCAGGTCGCCGTCGTGGTCGCGCAGGCTCGTCACGCGCCGGTGCATCGTGACGACCTCGGTGGCCCACCGCTCGGCGAAGCCGGTCGGGTCGGTCGCGTCCGCCTGCGCGTCGTAGCCGGTGGCCAGCCACAGCGCGTACGGCTCGTCGTGGAGCATCCGCGAGACGACGAGTGAGGCGGCACCGCAGGACGTGTCGTCGGGCTGGCGGAAGTCGCGAGGGTGGGTCGTCGGGTCGAGCGCACCGCGCTCGACCGGTGACATCGTGCTGGTTCGGCCCTCGAGCCGGTACGCGACCTCCGCAGGCACGTCGGTCGTCGCGGCGGACGTGAACGTGCGTGGACCCGAGCGCCGCTGCAGCCGGGCGAGCCCGCGTCGCGCCAGGCGGACGAGCCGCACGACGGGGACTGCCGGCCCGGGCCGCATCAGGTGGTGACGGCCATGGCGCGCAGCACGCGCTCGGCCAGCTCCCGGTCTCCCTCGATCTCGACCTCGACGTCGTCGGGCGTGCGTCGGCCGCCGCCGAGGATCGTGAACGCGGCGGTGTCCATGCGGACGGTGGCGGTCGGCTCGGCGTCTGAGGGGCGGGCGCGGCCGTCGTCGCCGACGCCGATCGTGGTGTCGAGCGGGACGGGTCCGGTGACGATCCAGCGCACGACGGTGCCGGCCGGGGACTGGACCTTGCGCCCCAGCACGTAGGGCAGCGCCGCCGCGAAGGAGGCGGTGGTGACGTGGGCGCCGGGGGCGTCCAGTCCGCCGAGGAGCCCCGTGGCGCGACGGATGTCCTGCTCGTGCGACCACATGTCGACCACGCGGTTCCGCAGGCCGATCTCCCAGGTCCACTCGACCCCGGCGGGCGTGTTCACTGCGGGCGCCTGCGGGTCGGGGAGGTCCTGGAGGGTCTCCGCGCGGCGAGCGACAAGGTCGGAGAGGTCGGCGCGCAGCTGGTCGACCGGCACGCCGCGCAGCGCCTCGACGCCGGCGTTCGTGTAGTCGGCGGGGACGGCGCCGCCACCCACGGGCTCGGGCTCCCCCTCGACCATGACGCGCTCGAGGTGCACCAGGTGCGCGAGGACGTCGTGAGCGGTCCAGCCGGGCAGGTCGGTGGGCACCTCCCAGTCGTCGGGCTCGAGGGCGAGGACGGCGTCGGCCGACTGGCGCCACGCGTCGATGTAGAGCTTCAGGTCAGTCATGGGCGAGCATCCTGCGCGTTCGGGCGGTCAGGGTGGCACCGGCCAGCCCCAGTCCCGCGACGAGTCCGGTCCAGGCGATCGCCCGGCCGGTTCCGGCTCGGCTCGACAGGTCCACGAGGGCGGTCCCGTAGCGAGCGGTGTCGGTCTGCTTGTCCGCCGGACGGCACACGATGCGCGTCTCGTCGGGGGCGTCGGGCAGGACGCCGATGAGGTGCCAGCGGCTGCCGTCGCTGTCGACGACGATGTCCACCGTGGCCGCAGGCACGGGAGTGCGCTTCTTGCCGTTGCGCGCGAAGCACTCGACGGCGCGCTCGGGCTGCGGCAGGTCGGTCAGGACGGCGAGATCGTCCGTGCCGCCCGTCTGGATCGGCTGGCCGACGGGGACCACCTCGGCCTCGCGCAGCGGATCCCACGCCGAGGCGGCGAACGCGGTGCCGGCGACCCACGCGAGTGCGGCCACGAACGCGGCGACGAGGTACCAGCGTCGTCGGGTCAGGTCCACCCCGACAGCCTAGACGCGCACGTGTGCCCTCGGCCGGAGCCTCCGCCCCCGCCGCCCACTTTTGGAAACGGTTGCACCTCTGGAGCCCGGATCGACGTCGATCCGTTTCCAAAAGTGGAGCAGGGGGGGCGGCGGGGCGGGCGGGAACGCACGAGCGGCGCGGACCCAGCCGGGTCCGCGCCGCTCGAGATGAGTCAGTGACTCAGAAGGCAGCCTCGTCGAGCTCCATGACGTCGAGGTCGACGGCCTCGGCCATCGCGCGCTCGGCGGCCAGGCGGGGCAGGACGTTCTTGGCGAAGAAGGACGCCGCGGCGACCTTGCCCTCGTAGAACGACTTGTCCGCGCCGGAGGCGCCGGCGTCGAGCTTGGCCTGCGACACCTCGGCGCCGCGCAGCAGCAGCCACGAGACGACCAGGTCACCGAGGACGTACACGAGGCGCGTGGTGTTCAGCGCGACCTTGTAGACGTTGCGGGCGTCACCGTTCTCGTCGGCCGGGTTGGAGGCCATGAGGTCGTTGAACATCGCGGTGATGACGGCGGTGGCGTCGTCGAGCCCCCGGGCGAGCAGGTCGCGCTCGACCTTGAGGCGACCGTTGCCGGCCTCGTTGTCGATGAACGACTTGATCTGCTCGGACAGGAAGCCCAGCGCGCGGCCCTGGTCCTTCACGATCTTGCGGAAGAACAGGTCCTGGCCCTGGATCGCGGTGGTGCCCTCGTAGAGGGTGTCGATCTTCGCGTCGCGGACGTACTGCTCGAGTGGGTACTCCTGCAGGAATCCCGAGCCGCCGAACGTCTGCAGCGCCTCGGTGCCCAGCAGGACCCACGAGCGCTCGGAGCCGTAGCCCTTGACGAGCGGCAGCAGCAGGTCGTTGACCGACGCCGCGAGGCTGGCGTCCTCACCCGAGACCCGCTTGATCTGCACCTCGTCCTGGAACGTGGCGGCGTAGATCATGAGCGAGCGCAGGCCCTCGGCGAACGCCTTCTGCGTGAGCAGCGAGCGACGCACGTCGGGGTGGTGCGTGATCGTGACGCGCGGCGCGTCCTTCGCGGGGTTGGTCAGGTCGGCACCCTGCACGCGCTCCTTGGCGTACTCCAGCGCGTTGAGGTAGCCGGTCGACAGCGTCGCGATGGCCTTGGCGCCCACCATCATGCGGGCGTTCTCGATGACGCGGAACATCTGGTTGATGCCGTCGTGCACCTCGCCGAGCAGCCAGCCGGTGGCCGGGCCGCCGAGCTGGGAGTCGCCGAAGGTGACCTCGCACGTGGCGGAGACCTTGATGCCCATCTTCTTCTCGACGTTCGTGACGTAGACGCCGTTGCGCTCGCCGGTCAGCTCGCCGGACTCGAGGTCGAAGTGGTGCTCGGGGACCAGGAAGAGCGACAGGCCCTTCGTGCCCGGACCGCCGGCACCCTCGATGCCCACCGGGCGGGCGAGCACCAGGTGCATCGTGTTCTCGCCCAGGTCGCTCACGGCCGAGGTGATGAAGCGCTTGACGCCCTCGATGCGCCACGTGCCGTCCTCGTTCGGGAAGGCCTTGGTGCGGCCGGCGCCGACGTCGGAGCCCGCGTCGGGCTCGGTGAGGACCATCGTGGTCAGCCACTGGCGCTCGATCATGATCTCGGCGATCTTCTGGTCGCGCTCGGTGCCGTTCTCCCACACGACGCGGCTGAAGGCCGGGCCGGCGCCGTACATCCAGATGGCGGGGTTGGCGCCGAGGACGAACTCGCCCATCGACCACACGAGGGAGGAGGGTGCGGGCTGGCCACCGAGCTCGGTGGGCAGCTGCAGGCGCCACCACTCGGCATCCATCCAGGCCTTGTAGCTCTTGGCGAAGGCGGGGTTCTGCTGCAGCGAGTGCGTGGCGGGGTCGTAGACCGGCGGGTTGCGGTCGGCGTCGGCGAAGGACGCGGCGAGGTCCTCGCGCGAGAGGCGCTCGACCTCCGCGAGGATGCTCTTCGCCGTGTCGACGTCGACCTCGTCGAACGGACCGGTGCCCAGGACGGACTGCCGGTCGAACAGTTCGAAGAGGTTGAACTCGACGTCGCGCAGGTTGCTCTTGTAGTGGCTCATGGGCCGTGGGACCTCCGGGAAAGGGGACTGCCAGTGTTACTGGCGGGTTCTACTGGCCAGTAACTAGATAGTACTCCAGCCGGGGGCGCGCACAAAAGGCGTTGGGGAAAAGAAAAACGACCCGTCTCCTCAGGGGAGGCGAGTCGGTTCCGTGAAGTGGGTCAGGCGCGACGGGTGGGGATGCGCGTCAGGCCGTCGGTGGCGACCAGGTAGGTCGTGTGGATCGTGCCGGCAGTGACGGCGACGATGGCCGAGAGTGCGAGGAAGGTCATGAGCGGGGTCCTTTCGTTCTCTCCTATTGTGAATCGTTCAACTGTCAAGGACAATCCAACAAAACTATGTCCAACGTGTAGTTTGGCTACATGGAACCTCGACGCCTTGCGATGCTGCGGGAATTGGCCGAGCGGGGCACCGTGGGCGCCGTCGCCGACGAGATGAACGTCACACCCTCCGCGGTGTCGCAGCAGCTGAAGCTGCTCGAGGGGGAGGCCGGTGTCCCCCTGATCGAGCCTGCGGGCCGCGGCGTGCGCCTCACCGCCGCCGGACGTGCGCTGGCCGAGACCGCCACCGAGGTCGCCGTGGCGCTCGAGCGGGCCGAGGCCCGGTGGCGCGAGTACCTCGGGGGTCCCGCGGGCGACGTCACCCTGACGGTCTTCCCCACCGGCGGCGAGATGCTGCTGCCCGGACTGCTCACGCGCGTCGTCGCCGAGCCCGCCGTGAATCTCCTCTGCACCGACCGCGACCCCACGCAGCGGTTCGACGTTCTCGACATGGTGGCGGACTTCGACATCGTGGTCGCCGACTCGCCCGCCGCGACCGAGGAGTGGCACGAGCGAGGGCTGCAGCTCGTGTCGCTGCTGCGCGAGCCCCTCGACGTGGCGCTGCCCGAGAGTCACCGCCTTGCCGCGAAGCAGAGCCTGTCGCCGAAGGACGTCGTCGGGGAGACGTGGATCGGGGCGCCGCACGGCTACCCCTACGACCGGGTGCTCCAGCAGCTCGTGGCGGTGACCGGCGACCCGGTGCGGATCGCCCAGCGCTTCGACGACAACGGGGTCGTCGAGGCCGTGGTCGCCGCGGGCCACGGGATCGCGATCCTGCCGCGCTTCACGACGCGGACCCGTGACAACGGGCTCGTGACGCGTCCGCTCGTCGGCATCCGCGCGCGACGCGACATCACCGCAGTGCTGCGCCCCGACCGGTTCGAACGACCCAGCGTGCGCTTCTGCGTCCAGGCCCTGCGCGAGGAGGCCCGCACGGTCGCCGACCGCCATGGCGCCGTCTGACGGTCAGCGCAGCGCGTCGACCAGCAGCCACGCCGCGACGAGCGTGATCGCCACGAGGTAGATCCGGTCGAAGCGGCGCTCGGGCATCCGGTCGAGGACGCGGCTGCCCACCCAGGTCCCGGCGACCACGCCGACGATGCCGACGGCCGCCGCCGGGGCCTGGGCGGCGGGCAGCAGCCCCACCGCGCCGAAGATCACCAGCTTGGCGGCGTGGCCCGCCACCTGCGACGCGGCGAAGGTGCCGACGAACCCCATGCGGTCCTTGGTGCCGGCACGGAAGAACGGGGCGGCCAGTGTGCCGGTCGCCCCGACCACGGGGTTGAGCGCTCCGAGCAC
This sequence comes from Aeromicrobium choanae, assembly GCF_900167475.1. Classification (NCBI taxonomy): domain Bacteria; kingdom Bacillati; phylum Actinomycetota; class Actinomycetes; order Propionibacteriales; family Nocardioidaceae; genus Aeromicrobium; species Aeromicrobium choanae. Next base: position 1,827,254 of record NZ_LT796768.1, read on the forward strand.
GCCGCCCATCGCGATCCACCCGCCCGGGCTCGGCGCGGGCAGCGGGCGCGAGAGCCACTCGGGCAGCCACGTCGCGACGAGCACCGCGATCGCGATGGCCGCCTGCAGCACGGCGTCCGGAGCCTGGCGCGCCAGCGACAGCGACAGCGCACCCGCGGGAAGCAGCAGCAGGGAGGTGCGCCACACGATCCGCCAGTCGACGTCATGGCGGCGGACCAGCGTCCGGGTGCCGTTCGACACCACCTGGATGGCGGCGTGGAGGGGGAGGGCGACGAGCGGATCGAGGAACGCGACGAGCACGGCCAGCAGCACGACCCCACCGCCGAAACCCAGCACCTCGGTGAGCATCGACGTCGCGAAGGCGCACGCGCCGACGAGCAGCACCAGGGTGGGATCCACCCGCCCATGTCTACAGGGTCAGGCTCCCGGATCGACGCTCTCGGTGGCCACCTCGGCCTCGGGATCGCGCTGGACGATCCGCATCACGTGGTAGATCACGATCGCCGCGACCGAGCCCAGCGTGATGCCCGACAGCGACACGTCGCCGCGGGTGATCGTCAGGTTGCCGATGCCGATGATGAGCGCCGCGGCAGCCGTGTAGAGGTTGACCGGGTTGGCGAAGTCGACGTGGTTGTCCATCCAGATGCGCACGCCGATCAGGCCGATGAGGCCGTACAGGGCGACGGTGACACCACCGATGACGCCCCACGGGATCGTGCCGAGCAGCTCGCCGAACTTGGGGGAGAGGCTCAGCAGCATCGCGACCACGCCGGCCACCACGTAGGCGGCGCTGGAGAAGACGCGGGTCGCGGTCATGACGCCGATGTTCTCGCCGTACGTGGTGGTCGCCGAGCCGCCGAAGCCGCCGGCGATCGTGGTGGCCAGGCCGTCGGCGATGAGGGCGCGCCCCGTCTCCTCGTTGATGGCCGGCCGGTCGGTCAGGTGGGCGACGCTGCGGACGTGGCCGATGTTCTCGGCGATCAGCGCGAGCACGATCGGCAGGAACATCGGCAGCACCGACCACTCGACGGTGGGGGTGTGGAACTCGGGCAGGCCGATCCAGGCGGCCTGCTCGACTGCGCTGAAGTCGATGTCCCCGGAGATGAGCGCCACGAGGTAGCCCACGACGATGCCGAAGAGGATCGACAGCCGGGCGGCGAACCCCGTGAGGACCACCGCGGAGAGGCAGATGACGGCCAGGGTGATCGTGGCGAGCCACGGCGCCTGCGCGAAGTTGTCGGTGGCGGCGCCCGCGAGGGCGAAGCCGATGAGCGCGACGATCGCGCCGGTGACGACCGGAGGCATCAGCGTCTCGAGCCACGCCCGTCCGGTGGCCTGGACGAGGAAGCCGAACGCGGCCAGCGTGATGCCCGTGCACATGATGCCGAACAGGGCGGCACCCATGTTGTCGTCGAGGACGAGACCGTGGACCGGGGCGATGAACGCGAACGACGAGCCGAGGTAGCTGGGCAGCCGGCCGCGGGTGATCGCCAGGAAGAGCAGGGTGCCGAAGCCGGAGAAGAACAGCGTCGTCGTGGGCGGCATCTCGGTCAGGATCGGCACGAGGAACGTCGCGCCGAACATCGCCACGACGTGCTGGGCGCCGAAGCCCACGGTGCGCGGCCAGGAGAGGCGCTCTTCGGGCAGGACGATCGCGCCGGGGGAGATGTTCGATCCGTCACCATGCAGGGTCCACATGGACATTGACCTTCTCACGCCCGTCGATCGGGCCGTCGACGGGCGTCAGCGTGAGACGTCAGCGTCCGGCGAACCTGGCGGCGAACGCCGCGAACTCCTCGCTGCTGAGCGACTCGGCCTGGGCCCAGGACTCGAAGTTGAGCGACTCGTGCAGGTCGTCGCGCGCCGCGATCGCCACCGACTTCTTGATGTCGGACATCAGCTTGGGGTTGCGCTTGCTCCACGTCGCGGCGAGCTCGGCGGCGCGGGCCTTGGGGTCGTCGGCGATCTCCTGGGCGATGCCCAGGCCCAGGGCGGCCTCGGCCCCGATGATGTCGCCGTTGAAGAGCGCCGCGGCCGTGTTGGCCGAGCCGATGCGCTGGGTGAGCATCCACGTGCAGCCGCCACCGGGGTGCAGGCCGATCTTGCTGAAGGTGGGACCGAAGCCACCCTCGGGCCCCGCCACGATGACGTCGCAGGCCAGGGCGATGTTCAGCCCCGCGCCGACCGCCGCGCCCTGGACCGCCGCGACCGTGGGGATCGACAGGTTCCGGATGCCCAGGAACGAGGCGTAGACGTTCATCAGGTGCTCGCGCAGCACGTCGGCCGGGCGGCTGGTGTCGCCGAAGAGGCTCTCGAGGTTGGCACCCGAGCAGAAGGCCTTGCCGGCGCCGGTGACGACGAGGGCGCGGGCCTCCTCGTCGGCCGCGACGGACTCGACGGCGACGCGCAGCTCCTCCAGCAGCGGCCAGTCGAGGGCGTTGAGACGCTCGGGAGCGTTCAGCGTGATCGTGCGGACGGAGTCTTCGCGCGTGAGCTCGACGAGTGTCATGCGGATCACCCTACGATCACTTCATGACCGAACGGACCCTGCCCGTGGTGCCCGGAGTCGAGCACCGATGGATCGATGTCGACGGCGTCAGCCTGCACGTGGCTGAGGCCGGAACGACCCACCGCTCGGCCGACCGTCCCACCCTCGTCCTGCTGCACGGGTGGCCACAGCACTGGTTCTGCTGGCGTCACGTGATGCCGGCCCTGGCCGAGACGCACCACGTGGTCGCGCTCGACCTGCGCGGTGCCGGCTGGAGCGACGTTCCGGAGGGCACGGACGCCTACGACAAGAGGGTCATCGCCGACGAGGTCGCCCGCGCCATCGAGGTCCTCGAACTCGACCGGCCGGTGCTCGTCGGGCATGACTGGGGCGCGTGGACCTCCTTGCTCGTCGCGAGCCGCCACCCGGGCTCCGCGCGGGGCGTCGTCGCCGCCGCGATCGTCGCGCCGTGGAAGGACGTGCCGTGGCACCAGATGTGGCGATTCGCGTACCAGCCGATCGCCGGCGGACCCGGAGGCGCGTTCCTGCACCGCCGCGCGGGCCAGATGCTGCTGAAGACGATCTTCCGCGCCGGTGCGGCCCGGCGCTTCCGCTGGCCGCGCTCGGTGCGCGAGGAGTACCTGGCCAGGTTCCGCGACCCGGCGCGCGCCCGCGCCGGCCAGGCGATGTACCGCGCCTTCCTGCTGAAGGAGATCCCGAAGATCGGCCGCGGCTACGCCCGCCGGGTCGACGACGTGCCGCTGCTCTTCCTGCCGGGCACGGGCGACCTCGTGCTCGCGCCGAGCCTCGTGCGCCGCGTGGAGGGCCCGCCGAACGTGACAGTCACGGAGATCGCGGGCACCGGCCACTGGATCCCCGAGGAGCGTCCCGCTGAGCTCGTGGGCCGGGTCCGCGAGTTCCTGCGCCAGTTCTGACACCTCTCTGCGTCATACGATGCGGTCGTTCCCGCGACCGTTCCGCATGACGTTGCAAGTGCGCCGAGCGTGCCTAGTACGATCGGGGCACACCGCCGGTGTAGCTCAATGGCAGAGCGCTTGCTTCCCAAGCAAGATACGCGGGTTCGATTCCCGTCACCGGCTCTCAGCATCACCGCAGGTCAGACCGGGTTTGGTACCCCGATCGGACGGAACTCCACGCGGTGCGCTCTGGCGTTCGTGCCGGAACGTGCCGGAATCCCCGGGAGAACCGTCACCATGCGTACGCAGACCACGACCTCACGCAGCACCCCAACCGCCCGCCGCCGCAAGAGCCGGCGCGCCTTCGGCACCGTCCGTCAGCTGCCGTCCGGACGCTGGCAGGCCCGGTGGGAAGACAAGTACGGCCGGACCCACACCGGCCCCCACCCCTTCGCCACCGAACGCGCCGCCGACGACTGGCTCAGCACCGTCCGGGCCGACCTGGTGCGCGGCGTGTGGCGATCTCCCGACCTCGGATCGGACACGCTCGCGGGCTACATGCGCGGCTGGGTCGACCAACGCACCGACCTGGCCCTGTCCACCAGAGCGGGCTACCTCATCGCCCTGGAGCGCTGGATCGAGCGAGACCTGATGCTTCCCAGTGCACGGGGCGGTCGACCCGGAAGGGTCAACATCGGCGATCAGCCGCTCAACGCGCTCACGCCCAGCATGATCCGCGAGTGGTACGCCGCCGCGCACGCCACCCAGGTCCTCGAGAAGGCTGAGCGCGACGCCCGCGGCGTGCTGTCCCAGGCGTCGCGCAGCAAAACTGCTCCCGTCCGCGCCTGGGCTCGCGCGAGGGGCTGGTCTGTCAAGGACACCGGCAGGCTCAGCCCTGCCGTCACGGCTGCCTGGGAACGTGCCGGCCGCCCGGGCGACCCGTGCAATGGCCTGACGCTCGAGGTCGACCCATCGTCGATCAAACCGGCCGCGGTCGTCGTTCAGGCCTATCGGTATCTGCGCGCATGCCTAAACGCGGCGCTCTCAGACGGCCTGATCACGTCCAACCCCTGCCGGGTCAAGGGCGGCGGCTCATTCGCAACCGGCGAACGCCCGCACGCCGCCCCGGACGAGGTGCGGGCACTCGCCGCCGCGATGCCGCCCCGGTTCGCCGCGGCCGTTGACCTGGCGGCATGGTCCGCCCTGCGCGCCGGTGAGCTGTTCGCTCTGGCCCGCCGACACGTCGACCTGGACGTAGGGACGATCACCGTCGAGCGGGCACTGGTCGACGTCGCGGGACACCCACTGACCTTCGGTCCACCCAAGACCCAAGGCAGCCTCCGCACCGTCAGCTTGCCGCCGTCCGTCGTCGACCGACTCCGCGAACACATGGCGGCGCACACCGGCGACGGCCCCGACGCACTCGTTTTCGCCCACCCCGATGGCGCACCGGTCAACCGAAGCCAACGAGGCCGGATGTTCGACCGCGCGCGACGCGCAGTCGGGCGACCCGACCTGCGCTGGCACGACCTGCGGCACACCGGCTCGACCCTCGCCGCACGCGCCGGAGCATCGATCAGCGAGCTACAGCACCGACTCGGACACTCGACCTTCGCCGCCGCGATGCGGTACCAACACGCCAGCGCCGATCGGGATCGTGAACTGGCCGACCGGCTCGACACCTACGCGTCCGCGCAACAGGATTCGATCGTTCTGTCCCACTCTTCGCTTCGATCGCTGCCCTCGCGGCCTTCCGCCGCGGATCACGATTGACGGCAGGCGTCATGTTTACGATGGCTCCCGCGTGTGTCCGGCAGAAACTGTCGGGCACGTCTGGCAGGTTGTGACCGTGGATGCGACAGGTCAGGCCCGCGTGGGCAACCGCCCCGCATTCGCCATGTCCTCCACCGGAAGCCCCGAGCCCCTCACGATCGACGAAGTCTCGTATCTGACGGGGTATGTGGCTGCGCTTGAGCGTGACGCTGAATTCGTACCGTTCGACGCCATCTGCCACGCCTTCGCCCAACTTCAGGGCGATCTGACTGATCACGGGGCTCAGGTACTGGGTGATGCACTCTTCGCCTGGGCCGGATACTGCGAGACCGATTCGCTCTCGCTACGGACTCCTGGTGTCCTCTCTTGGATCGACGCCGATGACCCGGCGGCAGGACGCCTCGCGCGCCAGCTTCTGGCCCATGTCACCGCTTACCTCGCGCGGCTTAGCTGCAACCCCGTTCCGGCGAGCACTCCCAGCGACGACCGTGAGTGGAGTCGAATCCGAGTTGCTCGTCGGTCCAAGTGGGACGACCGACGCCTCTCCCATGCCGAAGAACGTGCGGCACGGCGGCACGACTCTGAACTCGACGAAATCACGACGCCGAACCGCGCCGAAAGACGCGCAGCCACCTTCGGTCATGCCAGCGTCGAGCTTGCCACGCCAGACCGGCTAGAGCCCGTCCCGCCACCTCGACGACGCCCCGTCACCGAGCCTCGAACCGCTCGCGCCCCGTCCAGCGAACGCCACGCGTTCGCTGCCTGAGCAAACCCCCGACGCCGTTCTAGTTCCGTCCCGGCGTCACCCTGCAAGACCTTCGATGCTCTCCACGGCAGGCACTCCACCACGTCAGTGAACGCGCCCACGGTCCCCGGCGAAATGGCGTCCGGGCGACCCCCGCTCAGACTCCCCCGAAATGGTCATAACCAGTGACCGGGGACGTGCGGGTGCCTGCTGGGAAGAAGCACGATGATCAGCACGACCCCCGATCCGCTCTTGACCGTCCCGCAGACTGTCGAGTACCTCAACGGCTCAGTGTCAGAGCGAACGTTGCGACGCCTGATCGCTTCAGGTGACATCCAGTCGCTGCGCATCGGCGGCAACGCCCGCCGCGTACGTGTGTCGGCGATCGAGGACTACCTCAGCCGGGCGACCCAGCGATGAGTGGGCGCAGCAGCCAACGGGGCGCCGAGGCTCCAGGCGCCGCCCACTACCTCGTACGTGCCTACCTGCATCAGCACCGCGAAGGCCGGTCGCCCGAGGGCCGAATCCGGTTGCACGCCGACGACTGCGGTAGCCGCCCGGTGGTGGGCCTCCTCGTCGCTGGTTACAGCGAGGTCTCGCCTCAGAGCGCGATCGCGTCGGCCCTGCTGGACCGCCTCACGGCGATCATCCAAGGCCCGCTTGGTCTCGTGGCCCACTACCGAGACACCTCGCCCCAGCTCGCAGCGTGGCTGGCCAAGGAGCTGATCGAGCGGACCACGGTCGAGATCACCTCAACCAACTACCTCCCGACCAGACCGCAAGGTGCCAGACGGTGATCGCCAGCGTTATCGACGGAGCGGTCTGCCGGGCGGCTAGGCCCTCCGTCACGCCCGATTCATCGCCAGGACGCATGCCACCCGTGACGTCACCGGTGAGGCGTCGCCATCGGCGCTCCAGAACGGCCGGGTGACCGGTGGGAGCGAACTACGTGGAAGCCGTCTACGAACAATGGCCACACCTCACGCATGCGGAACACCGCGTCCTGGTGCGCATGGCGCTGGTTGCCCCCGACAAGGTTCGCACGCCCGCCTACTGGGCCGGGTGGAAGCTCCTCGCCTTCGCATTGGGCTGCGACATGCCCGCCGAGTATGACGAGACTCCCGAGGCCGAGCGCTTGCGAACGAACGCCAAGCGGTCGGTAGCCCGAGTCGTCTCTGGCTTGGAGGCGGCTGGGGCCATTGAACGGGTTCGACGGGGTCGGCTCGGCGTTCAAGCTGAATACCGCCTCAACCTCCGGCCTGTGGACAAGTCCCGATACGGCGATCTCGCTGGGTGACGCTCAGCATCACTCGCGGTACGACGCAGGGCGTCATCCAGTGAGTGACGGTGCGCCTCATCCAGTGGGTGACGGTCAGCGTCACCCCAAGGACTACTCAGGACCTACACATGAAGAAATGCTCGAGCAACGCAGCCAACTACTAGGAGAATGAGAGTTGTGGAAAGTGCGCCGCTGCGCAACCAGAGGTCGCTCGTTCTCGTCGCTGTTGAGTGGCATGGCAGAGCGCCTCCGGCGCGGCAAGGACAAGGGCTTGCAACGGTGAACGGCTGGCACTGCACGGTGCAGTCGTCGCACACGCAGCAACACGGGAGGGACTCTGGCCGTCACCGAGATGCATCGGCGAGCAGCGCTTAGATGTCGCGACGTCCAGGAACTCGTGATGACTCCGGCCGAGCGGGCGTCGTAGTTTTTCCCATTGCTTCGTCCTTGGGAACCCCCGCCCCTTCCCGTCTCTCTCCCCGAGGTGGCGGAGGAGACCGACGTCAGGTCGGCGACCGCGCGAGCGACGAAACAGCAGAGTCTCTCTTGGCCTTCAGCTCGGCCGGAGTCACGAACGGCCTGTGCTTGTGAATGGCGCGGTGGCAATTCGGACAGACGATGGCGAGATCAGCGAGCCTAGTCTTGCTCGCGCCGATCTTGTGGAGCGGCACGACGTGGTGCACGTCCACCAAGTCGGCGACGTCCGGGCCGTAGAAGAGCGCGGATTCAAAGCCGCACACCTCGCATGCGAGTTTTCCAGTCTTGCTCAGGACATCGTCCTTCTTTGCCTTGACGATCTTCCTGTCGCGCTCACGCCGCCGATGCAGCCGGTAGAGGATCCGACCCTCGTCCGCTTCGTACTCCTCTTCCTCGCTAGTCGGAGGCTCAGGGACGGCGGCATGGCCATCGGCACGGATCGCTACCGCGGTCGCGAAGAGCTCATCGGGGCGATGCGCCCACTCGGCCCATATCTCGTGGTCGCCTGGGAGACCCTGCCCAATGCCCGTCCCCCCTTGCGCTGGGTCGAGTGCCGCAAAGTTGTGCAGTTTCAGCGCAACCTCCGAAGGGTTGCGGAAGGCGGGCAGCGAACGCGTTGCGGCGTCGAAGACAGGAAGAGAACGAAGCTCCTCGCTGAGATCCACGACCTGCGAGGAGGTCATTTCGAGTTCGAGATGGCCGCGAGTCTTGAAGTACAGGTCCAACGTCAGGATCAACTCATCGCGCGCCCACTCGGGTGACCGGGCCGGTGCATCAACTTCGAAGTCGAGACTCCGCAACTGCCTCACGACGGTCGAGAGACCGCCGCTGAAGTCGTCCCATCTCATCGCCTCACCGTGTTGGTAACCGTGCGCAGCGCCGGTCAGTGCCTTGGCGTCGTAACGCTTGCCGTCGTGCACGACGAAGTACTTCGCGGTGGTGGCGAAACCGTACTTCGCGAGGAACTCCCTGCGGCCAATCCGGTCGTACTCCTCCATGGCGTCGAGGACAGATTTCCGGTCAGTAACGTCGCGAAGGCCCACGTTGGGACGCTAGCGCAGACGCTGAACCATTCGTCTCGTCGGCGAATCGCTACGCGCTCGTCGGAGATGTCCGTTGGCGCAGAGCACGCGGCCTCGAGGCGGGCGCTCGCCCACGAGACGAGAATCGCCCAGAGGTAGATCGGTGCGGGATCTGCCGCACGCAGCCGGGGCGGCTGCGTGCCCTGCTCCAAGTCCTCGAGCGAGGAAGCGCCAGCTGCCGAATCTGGAGAAACAAGCCGCTGCGCACCTTAGAGTGCTTGAGAAGCTGCAAAGCGGGAGAGCTAGACGGCCCGGTGGTGTTTGTTCGCGAAGTTTCGTGACCGCTTCCCAAGGCGGGTCCAAGACGAAAGCTGAAGTGATGGGCCTGATTGAAGAGATTCGTGCGTTCGCCGACGACCGCGATTGGGGCCAGTTCCACACCCCTCGCAACTTGGCGCTCGCACTCTCTGGAGAAGTCGGCGAACTAGCGAGCGAATTTCAGTGGTTGACCGACGAACAAGCACTCGACGCCGCAGCGCCTGGCGCACTCCGCGACAGAGTGTCTGATGAGATTGCCGACGTCGGGATTTACCTGCTCCGGATGTGCGATGTGCTCGACCTGGACTTCGAAGACATTGTGCGTCACAAACTTGCCAAGAACGCCGCCCGGTACACCGTCGAGAATTCGCACGGCAACGCCAACAAGCAGCAGGAGGACCACGCCATGGTTATCTACCTCTGTCCCGCGGGAAATCCCGTGGCCAAGCAGCACTACCAAGACACCGTCGACACACCCGTCTCGATTTCGAGTTTCGGCGCGGGCTCACTGCGCGCCAAGCTCGATGCGGCCCACCCGTCTGGCTCAGCGCCGATGTGGGGCTCCACGCCGGGCTCGAACGACCTTCACCGCCGTAAGCATGACCTGATGCGAACCGGCGACATCGCCCTCTTTTACGCAGACAAGAAGTTCTACTCAGCCGCTGTGATCGCCGTTCCTTTCGTCGACGTCGCCAAGGCATCGCAGCTGTGGGGGCGGGACACCAGCGGCAACACCTGGGAGCTGATGTTTTCCTTCAGCGAGGTCGGACAGATCGACCTCGCGGTCGAGACCTTCAACGCTGCCGTCGGGTACGCCCCGAACAAGTACGTTCAGGGTTTCAGTCGTCTTGACGATGAGAAGTCAGAGGCTGTCGTCCAACTCCTCGGCCTCGCGCCGTAGTCGGCGAGCTGGGGACGGTCGCCTTCAAGACACCGGAACGATCTCGACGGCTCGATGGACAAGAGGGTCACGACTGTCGCACGGGTTGAGCGGAGGCACCTCCAGCGCGCTCATGGGCGTCTGCCAGACCGATTGGTGAGTGCGGGTTCGCAGACGTACGCTACCCACGCGCGCCGCCGTGCACATCAGCCAGGGAGCTTCTGCACGTATGCGGAGAAGAGAGACATCCCGAGCGTCGTCATGCTGGCCTGCAGCCCTTGGTTGCGACGCCCTCTTTGAGTACAGCTACATCACCGTCGGCAACGACAGGGTGTTCAGGTGTCTCAGGCGAAGCTTTTCGCCAAACGAGCTGGCCGGCATTTGTCGGGCCGGCCCGTATGAGATCGCAAGTGGAGCGGGCAAGCAATGCCTACTTTGCTTGGCACGCTGAACATTGATTCGTCCAGCGCGCGTCAACTGCGACGCGGCCCGAGCTCTGGCTCGCGGTAATTGAGATCAGTCGTCGCGCTGCACCGATCAGCGCCCCAAGTCTGCGACAGCGGTTAGGGTCGTCGTGGTGTGAGGACCACGGTGACAGCTACGGAGTGGAGGACCTGTTGAAGGCCCAGGAGACACAACTCAAGGTCATTCTCGAAGGAAAGCGGCAGTTCAGCATCCCGCTTTACCAGCGGCGGTACTCGTGGAAGCAGAAGGAATGGCAGAGCTTCTGGACGGCCGTACGCCGTCAGTACGACCTCGTCCTTCAGGGAGGCGAATCGCTCAAGCGGCCCACGCACTTTTTCGGCAGCTTGGTAGTGCACCCGATCTCAGACCAACTGAGCGGGCTGTCCGCCTTCAACGTCATCGACGGCCAACAGCGACTCACGACGACCTACGCGTTCCTCGTCGCCCTTCGCGACCTCTGGAATGACCCGGAGGACAAGGAGCGCATCCACGAGTCGTACTTGGTCAACAAGTGGGAGAAGGGCGACGGTAGGTACAAGCTGCTCCCAGGAGCGCACGACAGAAGCGACCTGAAGGCACTTGTTGACGGCAGTGCGGATCAAGCCACCGGGGCGATCGGAAGCGCCTACAAGTGGCTAACGAACCAGCTTGAGCTCATGCGTGCGGAGCTCGGCACTATCGACTTCAATGCGCTTGAGCTCGCTGTTGTCACGCGCCTCGAGGTGGTCGACGTAACGACCGACGCGAATGACAACGCCCATCGCATTTTCCAGACCCTGAACAGCACGGGTCGCGGCCTTTCGCAGGTAGATCTCCTTCGCAACCACTTCTTCATGCTTCTTCCGACCAGGGCAGACGACGCCTACGAGTCGCACTGGGCGCCGATGGAATCCAGTCTCGGCTCGTGGATCGACCTGTTTCTGTGGGTCGAAACGGTCTCGCGCGGAGAGGGGCGCGAAGTCGTCCCCCGCGATCGCGTCTACGCGCAGTGGCAAGAGGATCTCGCGGAGATCGAGTATGACGAAGAGGCTGTGTACGCGTATGTGGAACGACTCGCGCGAAGCGCCAAGGCGTACAAGCAGGTTGTGAATCCTGACGATGTAGAGGACGCACAAGTGCGTCTGCGACTGGCCCGGCTCACCGAGTGGGGAAGCAACGTCTACCACCCCGTGGCCCTCCAGGTGATGAGTCGCCTGCAGGATGGACAGATTGAGGCAGATGATGCTGCCCGGTCGCTGCTGTACCTGGAATCGTTCATGGTCCGTCGCATGCTCGTCGGCACCCCGACGAACAACCTGAACCGGACCTTCACCACGACGGCCGGACAGATGGCCTCGCGAACGGGCAACGCTTTCGCGGACGAACTACGAAAGTCGCTCTCTTCTTCCGGCAAGTACTGGCCGAACGACACGGAACTCATCGCCGGTATCGCCGTCGAGCCGTTCTACAAGACCCAGCGGGCCACGCAACGACAGTTCATCCTGCGTCGGCTCGAGGAAGCCTTGCCCGGCAAGGAGAAGCCCGACTGGTTGGCCGCTGACTTCTCCCTCGAGCACGTCATGCCCCAAAACCCCACGGCGGCGTGGATCAAGGTCCTCGAGGGGTCCGGAGAAGATGACCCATCGATTGCTCACCAAGAGCTGATCCACGTCCTTGGCAACATCACACTGACCTCAGAGAACTCCGTACTTAGCGATCATCCGCTCGAGCGAAAGCAACAGATCCTGGAGACCAGCGTTCTCAAGCTCAACAAGGAAATCCAGCAAACGGAATCGTGGGACCGCTCCACGATCGATGCCAGAGGTCGCAAGCTGGCCGAACTTGCCGTGCAGGTTTGGCCCGCTCCCCTCGACACGACGGATGCGGCCGAAGGCGACTGGCGGACAATCCTCAACGGGGTGCTCCAGTTCCTTCCAGAAGGCGAGTGGTCGACGCTTGAAGACCTCGCAGAACTCACTGAGGTTGAACTGCGCACCTTGCGGGATTACCTCACCACAAGCTCTGTAGCAGGCCGTGAACGTGTGCTCCGCGCGGACGGAACCATCGACACCACCCTGCCCTGGGTCTCTTCCAACTTGGCCGGGTACAAGAGCCTCCTAGTCGCGCAGGGCGTGATCGAAGACTCGACAGTCGAAATTGCTCCGCAGAGCCAGCGTGTTGCTCCCGAGACGCTCGCCCGCCTCGCATCTGGCGAATAGCACGTCGTCGCGCCAAGAGTTCGGGTGGCCGTTCAGGTGAAGCCGGGAAAAACCTGGGCGATGAGCGCTACAAGTCCGTCGTAGGCGGCATTCACCGACAACCCACCTGCAAGTCCAATGGAGCCCGTGCGAATCCGGCCGAGGACACCCCGAGTGGCAGCGCCGGGGTTTCCGCCGTCTTTCGCTAGAGCAGCTTGAAGGTCTCCTGCGACTTCCTCACCCGCCAGCGTCCGCGCAGCAGCAATAAGGCCGTCGACGTCGCCCACCTGCAACTGGACTGCGGTCGAACCCGCACCCGACGCGACAGAGACGGACGAGTTCGTTGCGAAAATCATCGTCATATGGCTCGTAACCTTTTCGCCGAGTTGCGGTTCGGACGCGACCGTCGGGCCCCCGGCATCGCCCGCGTCTCGCGACACGTCTTCAAGCTCAAGAGCAAGGTTCAGAGCGACTGACTTGATGCGATCTAACAGTCCGGTTAGGTAGGTGCGCGGGATGACAACAGCCACGTGATTGGCGGTCATCATTTCCATGTGGGGCACCTCGCCCCGCTCCGCCAACTCGCGGTACCGTGCCAGCCAATAGCCCGGGAGCTGGAGCCGCGGATCGGACTCCCCAGAACCGTGCGCCAGAGCTGCAAGTTCCGCGATCGGTTGCGTCAACTTCATTCCGGTCATCACGTTGCTCAACTCATCGGGAAGTTCGAGAGCGTGCATCCGCCGAGTGACTTGGGTTCCTCCGTAGCCGTCAAACCTGATCGAGATGGGTAAACCGCTGGCATCTCGGTATTCCGGGACGTCCAAGCCTGGCCCGTAGCCCTGGAGTTCCGATTGCAGCCAATCCGACAGAGCGCGAGCGTCGATGCGTCTCGCTACGACCAGTAGGCGTCGGAGGGAGTCTGCGACTGAGACTTCAGGGTCTGACAGGGAGTCAACAGCCCGTTCAAGCGCGGTAGTCATCGTTCCTCCGTTGCGGCCTGCGCCTGAACATATCGAACAACACAGCCCGCGCGGCAGCATTCAGCCCTTCCCAAAGGTCTATCTTGCGAGTCGCAGCAATCTCGGCGTACGGGGCGCGGATCCGACTCCAGGGCTGCAGTGACGGCAGGCCAAACACCGACTGATGCGAAACGAGATGCTCGAGCGAGCAAGTAGGTGCCCGCGTGGTGCCTCGGGATTGTCGGTCTGCGGAAGCTCGTCATCTCGCGCTTATCTCCCGGCTCCGGATACGTCTCGCGAACGCGCCTCTGCGCTGGAGTCCGGATGTACTGCGTTCGCCAGAACGGAGGCACGGTTTCTCCCGAAGTGCCTTGGATAGGGTCGGGAATTCCCATCGCGACGAGACCGTCTAAGTTGCAAACCTATGACCCTCACGCTGGTCCTCGGAGCATCCGACGGATTCCTTGCCGTGGCCGACGGACTCCGGACTAGGCAGGCCAGTGATCCCACCCGGCCTGAGATTCTGTGCGTGAGCGACAGGAAGCTGGAAACGATTTCTCGGCCGTCGGCGGTCGTCTTGTCATCCGGCCGCGCGACATACGAAGGGCAGCACGTTTCTAGGCTGATCCGAGCGGCTTTGGATGCCGCACAAGAACCGCAGCGACCTTCCGTTGAAGCGGTGGCTCATGCCTGCGCTGAGAGGTTGCATGTGGCCGCACGAGAGACCACGCCGAGCACGCTGAACGCCCAGTTGCTTGTCGTAGGGTATGGCGGCGACATCAGCCCTGTTGAAGCGTACCGAGTCGACGTACCGCCGCGAGATTTTGGTGATGGCCTTTCCTCAGTAAGACCGGAGCGCATTGACCCTGAGGTGCCAGTCGTCGCTAACCCCTGCGAGACGGATACCGGCGGATTGGTGCTGGCCGAATTCAATGTGCACAACGACCTAATCGACGAGGGCGGCGACGGTGCATTTTCGGCCGGAGCTCCTTATCGATTCGCTGGCCTCCCACTTGAAGAGCTCCGTCCTGCTGCGACAGAGCGAATCAGGGAATGGTTCCGGACGAATGCTGAGATTGCGCGTCGGGAAGGCGTTGGGGGCCTTTGGACCGTGGCGGAGGTTCGGCCAGGAGAAACGCCGCACGTCGAGTACGGCGTTGAACTCTCCTGAACTTCGAACAGGCTTACGGGTGCGACGTGGCGCTCTCCGGATGGATCGGTGGAGAATATTGCGCCCTCAGACCGCCGCAAACCCCTGAGGCGCGTGGGTGAGGCAGCGCCGGTCCCATCCGATCCGGCGCATCGGCAACCCAAGCGCCGCCCCTGAGGACTACAACTCCGCGGACGGCTTCTTCAGGTCCGGTCGAGTGCCTTCCTCACACCCAGGGCAATCCACTAAGTCGATGTCGTTTACTGTTGCGCATCCGTTGCATGACCAACGGACAGGTGAGGGTTCACCGGCATCCAACGTGCCTCGGACTGTGAGGTCGTCGTCGACACTTAGCTTCCGCGCGATCTCGCCGTCAGTATCGAGTTCGCTCGATACTCGGACAGCCATCTCGGCGGCCTGCCGGTAGGCAGGGTCTTCCGAGGCGGCGGCGCGTCTGAGTAGGTCGGTGCCGTTCGCGCTAACGAGGATTGCGACGACGTGGAACAGCATGGCCCGCTGAGGTTTCCATCGGGAACGGTCCGCCTCAAAGAACGAATCCGGGTCCCAGCGGGCTGTCGTTTGAGCCAAGAGGTTGGCGGCACTCCATGCGATCCAATCGGAGTGCGCCCCGAGAGCTTCGATAAGGGAGTGCTGCTGCTCGGCCGTTAGCGCGTCGGGCGCTACAGAGTCCCGTACGTAGGCCGGCCGGACGGTCACGGTCCACCAGTCGTGAGGTAGCTCGTCGCCGGGGGCTGGTTGATTGAGCACATACTGCGCCTGCGCCGCAGCTGCTGGAATATCGACGCCGTATCCGAGGGCGACACACTGTAGCCACTTGGTACGCAGTTCATGGCTGTCCAATATGAACGCGGTGTCGAACTCGCCCACACCGACGGTTGCGTACCCAGCTGCGAAGACTAGGTCGCCAAGGTCCCTCAACGACCAGCGGTCGAGCTTAGTGAGCGCTGGCAGCGTATCGCTGTCGTGAAGGGCGGCGATGTCGCCCAAGAACTGCTTCTCGTAGTCACGCTCAGCCATGCGCGATAAGAAGTTCATCCATGGCCTTCGCTTAGCCCACGGTGACACCGTGATACCGGTCGCACGCAGCGCACGATCGATCCGGGCATGGTCTTTCATGGAACCGTGCATTGAAATCTCGTAAATCTGCTCGGCGGACCGCTCCGCGAGATGCTCGAGGTGGCGGACAGCGAGCAGCGCAACTGGGACCAAGCCGAATGGAGTCGGTGTGCCAGTCGGGACAGTGACGCTTCGTCGAGATGTCCTGATGAGCGGCGGGGTGTCCGGCAACTCCATGTCGATGGCGGCCTGGACTAGTTCGACCTCGGCTCCCGTGAGGTCGCGGACTTCGGTTGCTGCGTCAGTGAGAACCACCCAGGCGTTAGGCAACAACTTCATGGGTTCCGGCAGAGGTAGTGTCGAGATGAACTTGCGGCGTTCGGCGCGTAGCGCCGCGGGAAGCGGGAGCTCGCAGACTGCTTCCACAATTGGCCAAGAGTCAGCGCGGCGTTTCCCTGCGATCTTCGTGAGTATCTCGCTGCGCGACCGGTGCTTTCGTGGCCCGAGTTCAATTTCTCCCGAATCGACCGCCGTGAAATGCTGCAGCAGCTGAGCAAGCAGGCGGCGCATGTCCGGTTCGACGAGCTCGATGGTGCCGTTGCCTGCGGTGGCGGCGACTGCTGACGACGCATGGGGGTCCGCTTCGCCAAGGTCGAGAAGGGCTTGGACCAGCTCCGGGTTTAGACCTTGGGCGAGGCCCAACACCCCATGGGAGTCTTCGTACTTCAAAGCGCTCACCGCCCACGCCTGAAGCTCAGACGCCTCGCACGTCGTTGTCCACATCGCCGTTGCGACCTCGGTAAAAACCCGGCTGCGGCTCAGCAACACGCCGGACTCATCGTCGATGGTGAAGACGGATACATGCTCGTCCCAGAACCTCAGCACCTGCGCGGCGAGCTCCTTCGCCCGACCGCTTGGAAGCAGCCATCGATCCTCCACCAGCAACTTCGTCAGGCCTGCTAGAGCTTCCGCCTTCGAGATGTTATCGACGGTATCGAGCATTCGACCTAGGAGCTGGAACCCGTCGAGCAACATTGTGGGACTCAGGTCGAGCGCCCACGCCAACTCAGGCCCTGCGAACCGCACCAACTCCCAGCGCTCCACTGACCTAACGACGGCTCGATGCAGCAACTCCGCACGTTCCTGCGGAACGTTCAGCTCAGACGACTCAGCAACGATCAGGACGACGAGCAACGCCAGCTGCGGAACTTCAACGAGACCTGCCTGAGCATCACGGACCTCTCGTACCCACGCACGCCGTGCGTCCAACCAGTCGCTGCGGATGTCCTCGTTGACGCGGACGCGTGCGCACTCGTCGAGCACCTTTCCCATCGTCGAGGTCAAGTCGTTCGGGCGTTGCAGATCCAAGCGCGGGAGGCCCAAGCGCTCCGCCGGCACCTCTGCGCTCGCGCGCGTCGCCAAGACCACCCCGGTGTCCGGATGAAGGCCGTCGATCATGCGCTTCAGGTGGTCAGCCATCAAGGGCGCCTCAGACCGACATTCGTCCAAGCCATCCAGAACCAGCAACACGTCGCCAAACGCAGCGCGTGCCGTCAGTTCCGCGCTCAGTAGCCCCCGAGTGTTTTGGGTGCCCCGAAGTGCCCCAGCTTCTAGGACGTCCGCCAACCCCAGATCTCGGTCACGAACCACCGGCAGCAAGTTAGGCAGGTGAACAAGCACCGGAATCGGTGCGTCGATGTGCCCAGCACACGCAGCCGCAATCTCCCGCGTCGCGACCGACTTCCCCGATCCTGGCTGCCCAACCAACAATGCCCTTCGTCGTCGTCGGACAATCTGACTCAACGCTGTAGCCGATCCCCGGTCACCAGTCTGCGTCGAATCAATCACTCGAAGACTGTCGTACAAGCCATCGATCAGGACCGGTCCGAGGTCCTCCGCGAGAAGCGGCAGATTCACCCTCCCCTTCTGCGCCAAGAAACTGTCCAAGTACTTCTGTAGGGCCTCTTCCGTCGCAGCGACCGTGGCTGCCGGCGAGCCTCCATCCAGCCGAACTGATAACCCTCCCGCGGTCTCCAACATTGCGACCAACGACGGGACGTCAGCCCTCAACCCCGAACCGGCCAAGCTGTGAAGACCGCTTTGAAGCGTCGACAGGGCGGAGCCAGGGTCACCCTCGACGACGTTTGCCAGCAGCACCCGCAGCACGGTCTGCGTGTCGTGACTTACTGGAGAACCAGGCACCTGAAGTAGTCGTGCCCGCCGATGAACCTCATCCTGCTGAGCGACTGGCACCAGCTCATCCAGCCTCTTCAACGCCTCAATTTCCACCGACCGATAGATCTCCTGGCCGGCACGGAGACGTCGTAGCCCTTCCGCCAAGTCCTTCACCCACGCTGCGCAACTCTCGAACGTCAGTCCAAGCAAGTCATCAGGCCCTACGCGCGCAGAAAGCTGAGCAACCCAACCGGCCACCGTCTCCTTGAAGGGCCTCCCGGCGTCAACGTGGTTCTTGGCCGACACGAAGGCTCTCGAGCCGCCGGTGAGGCCCAAGACGATGTCGTCCGTCGCGTCAGGAGTCTCGAAGTCGATGAAGAGGATCTTGGTAGACGCGTCTAACGCATCTACAGGCCTGCCGACGAGCGCGTGGACCGCGAAGTAGACCGCGGCGTTTCGTCGGAACACGCTCCCTGCCTCGTTTGCCCGGCCCGCGCTGCTCATGGGCTCCAGCCTATTCACCTGAACCGTCGGCCCGGATGGATTCGACGAGGTGATGGTCCCTAGGCAGGGTTCTAGCTGCGGTGGTCGTAGGCAGAGCCGACCGAGGCTTTGGTCCAGGCGCGGGCTGGCTCGAGGTACGACTCGGAGTTCTATTAGTCCGGGATGTTGCTCGATGGTCCGCGCTTCAAGTAGGTCGCGTCGGCAACGCTTGTCCAACCGTCTAAGTCGAAGAACCGTCGACGCGCAGCTTGGTCGTGCAGCGCGAAGAGGCCAGTGTGGATGAACACTGGTTCAACTACGCGGCTCTTCAGGCGGATCCCGATAGTCGCGAGCGTCTCGAATTCGATGCCGACCGAGTTCATGTCAAGGTCGTAAACCTCGCGGTACGTCTTGTGCAGCGGTTCGGGGAAGTGGTCCTTGAACTTGTCGTTGAACTCCGGCTGGAAGTACAGGATCAACGCGGCTTCTGACAAAGCGGTTATCACGCTTGGGTCGAGTTCGGCACTGTGCACAGCTGCCGCGTGCTCGAGCGACTTTTTATCGCCCTGGGAACCGGTCCACGGGCCGAAAATTGCCATCTTGTTGAGGGTCTCGAACTGCATCAGCACGACCCACACGTCCAAGTGTGGCGCGTTTTGGTTGGTATCAGCCATGATTTTTTGCAGCGTTCCGTGATTCTGGAGCCGGCTTCGGATTGCTCCGCCCGCGTCCTGAGACTGCCCCACGTAAACGACGTCCAAGTCGAATAGCGCTTCATCGACGGCCGTTGCATCCATTCGTCTTGACCCCATCACACTCTGGAGGTACTTCGCGAACCACATCGCCGTTGGCGCCCCTGAGACGAGGTCTCCGTCCTCGTTGTGCAACTCCATCACGGTGAATGGGGCCTTTGCTACGAGACGTAGAGGCTGGCCGAACGGGTTCACGCCGCGGAGATGCACGGTGTTCGACTCTCCGGCACCCAGATCTGCAGTCAGGGAGACCTCGAGCGATTCGGCGTCGCACTTCCAAGTTCGAGGGTCGACGGTGATCCGTGGCCGCCGCCCGATGAGGTAGATGTTGCACGCGGGCACGTCTGGTTCGTTGCTCACGGATCCCAGTTGCGCAGGAGCCAATATGCCGGCCCAGTCGCACAAACGTCGTTACCGCATGCTCGATGTCGTACTTGAAATCGGGCTTCGAGTCCGCAGAGTCGTCACTCATGTATGAAGACTCTCGCGCTTGGGCTGGGTGATCGCCACAACACGCGGAGGGCCGTTTCCCAAGTCGCTACTGCGGTTTTGGTTGCGGCTGTTCGGACATCTCGCTCGGCCCAACCGGTCGGTACTGGACCGCGGTGCGCGACCGTGCCGGTATGTGCCGGAACTCCCGGCACGCGGGGGCAGTGCGTGGCCATGCGGGGCACCTTCTGGTGATACGTTCATCTAGTCAGGACAGTCCAAAATGGCACTGACCTGCACAGACGCCAGTGGGTCGGGTCTTGCTTCCCAAGCAAGATACGCGGGTTCGATTCCCGTCACCGGCTCCAGCAGCGGAGATGGTCCCGCTCAGACCGTCTTCACGATGTACACGTCGCACGGCGCGTGGTGCGCCACGTCGGTGGCCACGCTGCCGAGCAGGCGACTGATCCCCTGCACGCGCCGGTTCCCGACCACGATGAGGTCGGCGCCGATCTCCTTCGCGACGTGCACGAGGGCGTCGGCGGGCTTGCCGGGTGCGGGGCTCGCCTCGACGGTCCCTTGGTAGGAGAGGCTCTCGGCGACCTGCCGCGCGATGGCCTCGGCCCGCTCGCCCGGGCTCAGCGGATGCATGCCCGGCGGCAGGTCGGTGGCCGCGGCGGCCTTCTCGTCGACTGCGGTGACGATGTGCAGGGCGGCGCCGGTGGCGGATGCGAGCTCGGCCGCGACCTCCGCGGCGCGGGACGCGGTGTCGCTGCCGTCGACGCCGACGAGGATGGTCTTGTACACGTCTGGCTCCTCAGGGTTGGCTTGTCAGCACCTTCGCACATGAAAGGGCCAGGCGCCGCCGGCCAGAACGGCTGCGCGAACAGGGGAGCGCGGGTGCGTTAGGTTCTACTCGTGCTGCTTTCGGACCGCGACATCCTCGCCGAGATCGACGCCCGACGGGTCGCGCTCGACCCCTACGAGCCCTCGATGATCCAGCCGTCGAGCATCGACGTGCGCCTCGACAAGTTCTTCCGCGTCTTCGACAACCACAAGTACCCGCACATCGATCCGGCTCAGGACCAGTCCGACCTGACCCGCGAGGTCGAGGTGACCGGTGACGACGCGTTCATCCTGCACCCGGGCGAGTTCGTGCTCGGCTCGACGTACGAGTACGTGACGCTGCCCGACGACGTGGCCGCCCGGCTCGAGGGCAAGTCCTCGCTGGGCCGGCTCGGCCTGATGACGCACTCGACCGCCGGGTTCATCGACCCCGGCTTCCAGGGCCACATCACGCTCGAGCTCGCCAACGTCGCGACGCTGCCCATCAAGCTCTACCCCGGCATGAAGATCGGCCAGCTGTGCTTCTTCCGGCTGACGTCGGCCGCGGAGAACCCCTACGGCTCGGAGAAGTACGGGTCCCGTTATCAGGGCCAGCGCGGACCCACGGCATCGCGGTCCCACGCGAACTTCCACCGGAGTGTGATCGACTGAGGGCATGACCGCGCCCGACATCAAGCTCGTCGTGGCCGACCTCGACGGCACCCTCCTCGACGAGCGCAAGCAGATGCCCGCCGAGACCTTCGGCCTCATTCGTGAGCTGCAGGCCGCCGGCGTCGCCTTCGCCCCCGCCAGCGGACGCCAGTGGGCGACCATCGAGTCGATGTTCCACGAGGTCGCCGGCGAGCTCGTCATCATCGCCGAGAACGGTGCCTACGTGACTCATCGGGGCGTCGAGGTGGCGGTGCACCCGCTGGACCCGGCGTGGGTGTCCGCGGCGGTCACGAAGACGCAGGGACTCGCCGATCGGGGCGTCGACCTCGGCATCGTGGTCTGCGGCGTCGAGTCAGCGTGGATCGACCGCACCGACCAGCCGTTCCTCGACCAGGTCGAGCCGTACTACCGGCGGCTCAAGGTGGTCGACGACCTGACCTCGGTCGACGACACGATCATCAAGCTGGCCGTGCACGACTTCGGCGACCTCGAGGCCGTCACCGCGCCCTTCCTCCTGGAGCACGCGGAGCAGAACCCGGTCGCCCTCTCGGGTGCCCACTGGGTCGACGTGATGGCCGAGGGCGTCAACAAGGGCCTGGCCGTCCGCGAGCTCCAGGCCGAGATGGGCATCGACTCCACCCAGACGATGGTGTTCGGCGACTACCTCAACGACTACGAGATGCTCGAGGCGGCCGACTGGTCGTTCGCGATGGGCAACGCCCACCCCGACATCCTCGACCTGGCGAACTACACGGCCCCGCCGAACTCCGAGAACGGCGTCATCACCACCGTTCGGGCCGTGCTCGGTCTCTGACTCCCGATCGGGGAGTCCTGCTGGCAACCGGTGGCACCGGAACTCCCCGATGACGGGTGTGGAGAACGGGCGGGGCGGGGTCCGATCCGCGAGATCGTGGAGGGATGCGGCGCCACCATGACCAGGACGGAGTCGTCGCCCGGCGGCAGCTGCTCGCCGACGGTCTGACTCCGAACGACGTCCGCCGACTCCTGCGCCGCCGTGAGCTGACCGTGGTCCACGACGGCGTGTACGTGGACCACACCGGCCCTCTCACCTGGCGCCAGCGCGCGTGGGCTGCGGTCCTGTGGGCCTGGCCGGCGGCGCTGTGGGGCGAGTCCGCTCTGGTCGCGGGAGTCGACGAGGACCGCGCCGGCCCGGTCCACGTGGGCGTGGCGCACGCGAGGCGGCTGAGTCCTCCCGACGGGGTCATCGTGACCCGGGCGCGCGACTTCGCATCGCGCGTCCAGTGGAACCTCGCGCCGCCCAGGGTGACGTACGAGGATGCCGTGCTCGACGTCGCTGCCACCGCGCGACGCTTCGTCGACCAGATGGCCGTCCTCGCAGATGCAGTGGGCTCTCGCCGGACCACGTCCGACCGCCTGCGGGCGCGGCTCGACTCCCGGCCGAGGTTCCCGCGGCGGGCGTTGTTCGAGAGGCTCCTCGCGGACATCGCGACCGGCACCCACTCGGTGCTGGAGCACGGCTACCTGACGCGCGTCGAACGAGCGCACGGCCTCCCGCCTGCGCGGCGACAGGTCCGGCAGGCCTCGGGTGGTTCGGTGCGGTACCGCGACGCCGAGGTCGGCCGCGTCGTGATCGAGCTCGACGGGCGCCTGCACCACAGCTCGGTCGGTGGGCGCGACCGCGACCTCGAACGAGACCTCGACACGGCCGTGGCCGACGCGGCGACCGTCCGTCTGGGCTGGGGGCAGGTGTTCGAGCGGCCCTGCGCGACCGCCACCAAGCTCGTCATGCTCTTCGTCCGCGACGGGTGGGAGGGGACGCCGGTCCCGTGTGGCGCCGAGTGTTCCGCAGGGTGGGGATCGGGGAGTCCGGATGTCATCGGGTGACCTTCACACTCCCCGAACCGAACAGCGATAGCGTGTCGGCCGTGCCCGCAACGAAGCGCCGCTGGCTGCGGCGGAGCCTCCTCGGCCTGCTCGTGCTCCTGCTCCTCGGAGCGGTCGGCTTCTTCGCGCTCGGACCGGGCATCGTCGAGAACAGCATGAACCGGATGGCCGACACCGACCTGTCCGAGCCCGACGAGGAGACGGCGGCGCTGCACGACTCGCTGTTCATCGCGGACCTGCACTCGGACACCTTGATGTGGGACCGGGACCTGCTCGACCGGTCGGACCGGGGTCACATGGACCTGCCGCGGCTGCAGGACGGCAACGTCGGCCTGCAGGTGTTCTCGTCGGTGTCGAAGACGCCCAAGAACCAGAACTACGACTCGAACCCCGCGAACACCGACAACATCACGCTGCTGGCGATCCTGCAGCTGCAGCCGCCGCGCACGTGGACCTCGTTGCTGCAGCGTTCGCTGTACCACGCCGACAAGCTGCAGGACGCGGTCGCCGACTCCGAGGGCGAGCTGCGCTTCATCCGTTCGCGCGACGACCTCGACCGCCTCGTGGCCGACCGTGAGGCCGGCAAGGACGTGACCGGCGCGCTGTTCTCGCTCGAGGGACTGCAGAGCCTCGAGGGCGACCTGGAGAACCTCGGACGGCTCTTCGGCGCCGGGGCCCGCATGGCGGGCTTCACCCACTTCTTCGACAACGAGGTCGCCGGGTCGATGCACGGCGAGGACAAGAGTGGGTTGACCGACCTCGGCCGGGCGGCATTCGCCGAGATGGAGCGCCGCGGGATGGTCGTCGACATCGCCCACGCGAGCCACCCGGCGATCGCCGAGATGCTCACGCTCGCCACGAAGCCCGTCGTCGCCAGCCACGGTGGCGTCCAGGCCACGTGCGACGTCAACCGCAACCTCACCGACGACGAGATCCGGGGCGTCGCGGCCACCGGCGGTGTGATCGGCATCGGCTACTGGGACGCGGCGGTCTGTGACCTGACCCCCGCCGCGGTCGTCGACGCGATCGAGCACGTCATCACGGTCGGTGGCATCGAGACCGCGGCTCTCGGCAGTGACTACGACGGAGCCACCAAGGTCGCCTGGGACACCAGCGACATCGCCGTCGTCACCCAGGAGCTGCGCGACCGTGGCCACTCGGACGAGGACATCGCCGCGATCATGGGCGGCAACACGCTGCGCGTCCTGCGGGCCGTCCTGCCTGTCGGCAGCGGCGGATAGAGTCGCCGGGTGAGAGTCCAGCCGTCCCCCGAAGTCGCCGCTGCCCTGGACGAGGGGCGGCCGGTCGTCGCCCTCGAGTCCACGATCATCAGTCACGGCCTGCCCCGTCCCGACAACCTCGAGGCGGCGCAGGAGTTCGAGGAGATCCTGCGTTCGCAGGGCGTCACGCCCGCCACGATCGCGGTGCTGGACGGCGAGCTGAAGGCCGGCCTGACCGCCGACGAGCTCGCCAGGATCGCGAACGAGGAGGTCCCGAAGCTCACGGTGCGCGACCTCCCGGTGGTGCTCGGCATGGCGGGCAGCGGCGCCACCACGGTGGCCGCCACGTCCTGGATCGCCGACCGCGCCGGGATCCGTGTCTTCGCCACGGGCGGCCTGGGCGGCGTGCACCGCGGGGCGTCGGAGTCGTTCGACGAGTCCGCCGACCTCACCGTGCTGGGCCAGGTGCCGATCACGGTGGTCTCGGCGGGCGTGAAGTCGATCCTCGACATCCCCGCCACGCTGGAGCGGCTCGAGACGCTGGGCGTCATCGTCCTGGGCTTCCGCACCAAGGACTTCCCCAGCTTCTGGCTGACGTCCTCGGGGTACGAGCTCGACTGGAGGGCCGAGGACGCCTTCGCGGTCGCCGCCGTCATGCACAGCCGCGACGCGCTCGGACTGAAGTCGGGCATCGTCGTGGCCAACCCCCTGCCCGAGGAGAAGCAGCTCGACCCCGTGGTCCACGACGAGGCGCTCGAGCGCGCGCTGGCCGAGGCCGACGCGAAGGGCCTGTCGGGCAAGGAGGTCACGCCGTTCCTCCTGCAGCGCATCGTGGAGCTGACCGGCG
The DNA here is from genome assembly GCF_900167475.1 of Aeromicrobium choanae. NCBI lineage: Bacteria > Bacillati > Actinomycetota > Actinomycetes > Propionibacteriales > Nocardioidaceae > Aeromicrobium > Aeromicrobium choanae. The sequence goes on from NZ_LT796768.1 coordinate 1,852,250, forward strand.
GTGACAGCCTCGCGGTCAACCTCGACATCGCGCGCAACAACATCGCGGTCGCCGCGCGCATCGCGGTCGCCGCGGCGGAGTACCCGTGATCCTCGTCGTGGGCGATGTCGTCGACGACATCGGCGTCCTGCCGCTGGAGCCCGTCGCCCCACGCAGCGACACCCGCGCCCAGATCCGGATGACCCCGGGCGGCTCGGCCGCCAACACCGCCGCGTGGCTGGGGTTCCTCGGCTCCGACACGCGGTTCTTCGGCAAGGTCGGAAACGACGGGGTGCAGCGGCACGGCGCCGCGCTGCGCGAGCACCAGGTCGAGCCACGACTCGTGGCCGACCCGCTGCTGCCCACCGCCACGATCGTGCTGACCCTCGACGACGAGGCCGACCGCACGATGTACGTCGATCGTGCGGCCAACGGCACCCTGACCTCCGCCGACCTGCCCGAGGACCTGTGGGACGGCGTCGACTGGCTGCACCTCACCGGTTACACCTTCTTCGACCCGCAGACCCGCGACGTCGCGATCGAGCTGATCGCCGAGGCCAAGCGCCGCGGAGCCGGCGTGAGCGTCGACCCGAGCACCACCGCGTTCCTGCGCGAGGTCACCCCGGAGGCGTTCGCCGCCTGGACCCACGGAGTCGACCTGCTGGTGCCCAACCTCGACGAGGCGCGCCTGCTGGTCGGTGCCACCGGCCCGTTCGTCGACTTCGACACCCTCACGTCCATGTACCCGCACGTCGTGGTGACGCTCGGCTCGATGGGAGCCGCCTACGTGGCCGGGAGCGCGCGCGAGCAGGTGGCGGCCCCGCGCGTGCAGGTGGTCGACACCACCGGCGCCGGCGACGCGTTCACCGCGGGATTCCTGGCCTCGTGGCTCGAGACGAAGGATCCCCGTGCGGCGCTCACCGGCGGCATCGGCGCGGCCAGCCGCTGCGTGCAGCAGCGCGGCGCGCGCCCCTAGGTTCGGTCAGCGGAGACCACAACGCGCCAGCACCCGTGAGGGGCTGGCGCGTTGTCGTGGGTGAGGGCCGTCAGCCCTTCGTGTCGTCGCTCTCGTCGTCCTGAGCGGCCTGCTGCGCCGACTCGGTCAGGGCGGCGCCGGAGGGGTTGGCGTCGCTGAGCGGCGCCGCGTCCTCCGAGACCGGATCCGGCGCGGGGGCGTCCTCGACCGGAGTGATCGCGGCGAGCTCCTCCTGCTCCGACGTCGGCTCGGCGTGCTTCTCGGCCGGCAGCTCGGGCTCGGAGTCGTCGTACACGACCGACTCGGCGTCCGGGTTGGTCGTGTCACCACTCTCGGGGTGCGGCTCCGGCTTGGGCTCGTCCTCCGAGGCCGTGTGCGGCTTCGGCTCGTCGTCCTCCAGCGAGTCGAGCAGCGACGGCTGCTCGTGTCCGGCGGACGCGTCCTCGGTCGCCTCGGTCTCGGTGACCTCCGGCTCCTCGGGCTCGGGCTCGGCGGCCTCGGCCTCCTCGGCGGGTGCCTCGGTCTCCGTGACCTCCGGCTCATCGGCGGCGGGCTCGGTCTCGGCGACTTCGGTCTCCTCGGCGGGCGCCTCGGTCTCGGTCACGTCGTCGGCCGCCGCGTCGGCGTCAGGCTGGCCGAGGCCCTCCTGGCGCTCGTTCTGGGCCGGGCCGTCCTCGGACTCCGAGTCGAACTCCGGCTTCGACACCGCGTCGCCCGTGGCCTGCGGCTCGGGGTCGGACTGGGCCGGCTCGTCCTCGGGCTCGGTGGCCACGGAGACGGGCTTGGTGCCCTCGTGATCGGCGGCACCCTCCGGCGTGGCGTCCCCGGACTCGAAGATGCCTCCGGCGGTGCCCTTGTCGTCGACCGCGACGTTGTGCATCGCGGCCACCTCGGCGTCGGCCTCGCGGCTCGCGCTGTCGGGGTCGTCGAGGTCACCGGCATCCGTCGGAGCCTCGTCCGACTCGTGCGCGTCCGCGGCCGCACCCACCGACTCGGTGTCGGTCAGCGTGCCGGGATCGGCCTCAGCCTCAGGGCCGGGCTCGGCGTCCTCGGGCTCGTCACCCGAGGCGTGCGACCCCTCGGCCGCCATGACCAGGGCCTCCGCCTCGGCCACGACGTCCTCCTCGGAGCGCTTGACCGCCTGCAGCAGCAGCTGCGCGACGTCGAGCACCTCGACGTTGACGAGCGACTCGTCCTCGGCCTGCTTGGCCGTGAGGCCGTCGGCCAGCATGACGCGGCAGAACGGGCAGCCCACCGCGATCTGCTCGGCGCCCGTGCTGATGGCCTCCTCGGTGCGGTTGATGTTGATCCGCGAACCGATCTTCTCCTCCATCCACATGCGGGCGCCGCCGGCGCCGCAGCAGAAGGAGCGCTCCTTGCTGCGGTCCATCTCGACGTAGTCCGCGCCCGTGGCACCGATCAGCTCGCGCGGGGGCGAGTAGACCTGGTTGTGGCGGCCCAGGAAGCAGGGGTCGTGGTACGTGACCTTCGCGGCGGGCGCGGCGGGCGCGACCGGCTTGAGCTTCTTCTCGCGCACGAGGCGGTTGAGCAGCTGCGTGTGGTGCACGACCTCGAGCTCGATGCCGAGCTCCTTGTACTCGTTCTTGAGCGTGTTGAAGCAGTGCGCGCAGGTCGAGACGACCTTCTTGACCTTGGTCTCCTGGAAGACCGCGACGTTCTCCATCGCGAGCTGCTTGAAGACGATCTCGTTGCCGGCGCGACGGGCGGAGTCGCCCGAGCAGGTCTCACCGTCACCGAGGACGGCGAAGGTGACGCCGGCGATGTCCAGCAGCTCGGCGACCGCCTGCGTGGTCTTCTTGGCGCGGTCCTCGTAGGCGCCGGCGCAGCCGACCCAGAACAGCCACTCGACCTCGTCGAGCGACTCGATGTCGACGCCGACCTGCTTGACCTCGAAGTCGAGGTCCTCGGCCCACTTCATGCGGTCGCGCGGGTTCATGCCCCACGGGTTCCCCTTGCGCTCGAGGCCCTTGAAGATGTTGTTGAGCTCGGCGGGGAAGTTGGACTCGACGAGCACCTGGTAGCGGCGCATGTTGTCGATGTGGTCGACGTGCTCGATGTCGACGGGGCACTGCTGGACGCACGCGCCGCAGTTGGTGCACGACCACAGGACGTCGGGGTCGATGACGCCGAAAAGGTCCTCGGTGCCGATCAGCGGACGCTCCAGCTCGCGCTGCTGCTCCTCGGTGAGGGTCTCGGGATCGGCGCCCAGGAGCGGCACCTTCGCGTAGGCGTGCTCGCGCAGGCCCATCATCAGCAGCTTGGGGGAGAGGGGCTTCTCGGTGGCCCAGGCGGGGCACTGGCTCTGGCAGCGGCCGCACTCGGTGCAGGTCGAGAAGTCGAGAATGCTCTTCCAGCTGAAGTCCTCGACCTTGCCGACGCCGAGCTTCTCGAACTCCTCCTCCTCCATGTCCTCCATGGTCTCCAGGTCGAGCGGCTTGCCGGCGACGTAGAGCGGGACGAGGGCGCCCAGGGCGGTGCTGCCGTCGGACTCGCGCTTGAAGTAGATGTTGAACCAGGCCAGGAACCGGTGCCAGGCGACGCCCATCGTGAGGTTCTTGCCGATCACCATCAGCCAGACGGTGGCCGAGACGACCTTGATGACCGCGAGGATCGTGATCGTGGCCTCGAGGCCCGTGACCGAGAGACCGGACCACAGCGTCTCGCCGATCCAGGCGGTGGTGGGGAAGTGGAAGGCGCTCGCGTGGCTGTCGCCCTCGAGGCTCATCAGCTGGTACTCGGCGCCGCGGATGAGGATGCCGGCGGCGCACTCGAGCGCGACCATCGCCTCGACGAAGTAGGCCTGGCCGAAGCGCGAGCCGAAGAAGCGGCTCTGGCGGCCCTGCGAGCGGGGGTGGTTGAGCTGACGGATCACGACGAGCGCGGCGATGCCGATCAGGCCGAGCCAGGCGATGAGCTCGCTGACCCACTCGAACAGGAAGAAGTGGCCGATCAGCGGCAGCACGAGGTGCGGGTTCCACACCTGCAGGTAGGCGGTCGCGACCGCGGTGCTGAGGATGAGGAAGCTGAAGAAGACGGCCCAGTGCAGGATGCCGACCCAGTGCCACTGGAGCATGCGCGTGTGGCCGAGCGTCTCGACCAGCATGGTCTTGGTGCGGCTCTTCGGGTTGTCGGTGCGTCCGTAGGCCGGCGTGCCGGCGCGGATGACTCCGAGCATCCGCTTGATCCCGGGCGCCAGGTAGTACACCGCCAACGCCGTCGAGACCAGCGTGATCACTCCGGCGATGATGTTGATCGGTTCCATGCCGATTCCTCTCGCGGTTCAAGCAGTTTGTGCTGACCCTAATCTGCGGCGATGCGGGCTGCTCAGTTAGGCCAGCCAAAGCCGTGCCTTGATGTTACCTGCGAGTAGCAACGGGGACGCAGGCGATGGCCGCGAGGGGGAAGACCGCCGCGGCCGCGAACGCCCAGCCGTACCCCGCGTACTGCACGATCGCACCCACCACGGGCGGCACGGCGGCCGACGTGAGGTACTGACCGGTGTTCTGGATCCCGAACGCGCGGCCCGACCAGCGCGACCCCGCGATCTCGGCCACCGCGGTGAAGGCGAGCCCGTTGTCGGCCACCGTGATCATCGTCGCCGCGACCATGACGGCGATCGCCACGGGCGATCCGTCCAGGAGGGCGAGCAGCAGCATCACCGCCGTGGCGGCGACCGCGACCTGCCTCATCGGCCCGAGCCGATCGCCGACGCGGTCGGACCACCAGCCCGCCGCGATGCGACCGCCGGCGCCGAGCACCTGCGAGACCGCGTAGAGGACGCCCGCGGCAGCCGGGCTCCAGCCGTGCCGGTCGATCAGCCACAGCAGCATGAACGTCCACACGACGTACTGCGGGATGACCAGCAGCGCGGAGGCGGCGTGGATCCGGGCGAGTCGGCGGTCCCCTCGATACGGGTTGGCGCCGCCGCTCGGGCCCTCGTCATCGTGGCGGGGCGGGTCCACGACGGTCACGGCGACGAAGACGGTGGCGACGGCCGCGACGACGAGGCACAGCGTGACGATCCACGCGACACCCCGGGACTCCACCGACGCCGGGACGACGAGGGCCGCGAGGCCGACGCCGAGCGGCAGTCCGGTCTGGCGGATGCCCATCGCGAGCCCGCGCCGATGGGCAGGGAACCAGCCGACGACGAGGCGACCGCTGGCGGAGTTGGAACTGGCGGCGGCGACGCCGCAGAGGCCGAAGCCGAGGGCCAGGATGATCGCGTCGTCGGCTCGGGCTCCCGCGAGCGCGACGGCGGAGCCGGCCACCAGGAGCGCGAGGCCGGAGGACAGCGCGATCCGCTCACCGACGCGGTCGACGATCGCTCCCCACGCCACGAGCGTGAGCAGGGTGCCGACCAGGGGCGCGGCGGCGAGCGCACCGCTGGCCACCAGGGAGAGACCCTCCTCGAGGTGCAGGTGGGGGATGAGCAGCAGGGGCGTGCTCACGACGGCGGTCGCGGTGACCTGGGCCACCATCGCCGCGACGAGCATGAGCCAGGGGCTCGGGTGACGGGTCCCGGTCGGGGCCGCGCCGTGGCTCACGCCAGGGCGCCGACGTGCGCCATCGCCTGCTGGAGCAGGACGCCGCGGCCTCCCTCGAGCTCGTCGAGCACGGCGTGGGCGAGGGCCTCGCGCGGGGTCAGCCACGAGAGCTCGAGCGCGTCCTGGCGGGGGTCGCACTCGCCGGTGACGGCCACGACGTAGGCCAGGGCGACGGCGTGCTGGCGCGCGTCGTGCAGCGGCGTCACGCCGGGCAGCGGGAAGTACTCGGCCACCGTGAACGGCACGATGTCGGCCGGCAGCTGCGGGAACGCCGTGGGACCGAGGTCCTTCTCCAGGTTGCGCATCAGCGCGGTGCGGATGGGCTCGCCGTGCAGCACGCGGCCCGAGACGAACGACCGCGCCATGGTGCCCGTCGTGGCGGAGCCGCGCAGCAACAGACCGACCTGCTCCACCTGGCCGAGACTGTCCAGGCGGACCGGGATCGCCTCCACATAGAGGATCGGGACGCGTCCGCGGGTCTCCTCCAGTTCAAACTCGGAGAGCCAGCCGGGGTTCGGGTCAGGGGTGCGCACGGAGGGCATGGGCCCATTGTGGTCGATGGGCGGTCGTCGGCAGCGCACGTCGTTGACGAACACCGGTTGTCACTGCGAGTTACAGCACTTAGGGTGAGGTGGATCACACCGCAGTTCGGCACGCGTCAGATCGTTCGCGCGCCACAACGAGGGGAATGACCTGTGCGCTTCACTTTTCGACCGTCTCGACGCGCGACCGCCGCTGTCGCCGCTCTGGGAGTGGCTGCCGCGGGAGTCGTCGGTGCCGGCTTCCTCAGTCCGGCCGCCGCCGACCAGACGCTGGAGAAGGACTTCCCCTTCAAGTGCGAGGTCATCGCCGGCGGTCTGAACCTCGGCATCCAGGACATCGGCGTCAAGGCCACGACCGTGGTCCCGGACTCGGTGACGCCGGGCGAGACCATCCCCTCCACCGGCGTCAGCATCACGCTCACCATGCCGGAGCTCCTGCGCCAGTCCACGGCCCTGCTGCTCGGCGGGCGTGAGGCCGCCGGCGCGTCCACCGACTCCGCGGTGACCCTCACCTCGGGCGGCCAGACGATGACCGTCGCGATCCCCGAGCTGGGTTCGGCCCGCACGCCGATCCCGCAGGTGGCGAACGAGCCGTGGCTCATCCCGGCCACCGGCACCGTCCCGCCCATCACGGTCCCGGACTACGCCACCGACACGGTGGTCGTGGGCATGCCCCAGACCTTCAACATCACCGCCACCATCTACAAGGCCGACAACTCCACGATCCCGTCGACGCTGTCGTGCACCGGTCCGGCGGACCTGGCCCTGGGCTCGATCGCCGTGACGGAGCCGACGACCGAGCCGACCACGGAGCCCACGTCCGAGCCGACGACCGAGCCGACGACCGAGCCGACCGCGGAGCCGACGACCGAGCCGACGACCGAGCCGACGACCGAGCCGACGACGGAGCCGACGACCGAGCCGACGACCGAGCCGACGACGGAGCCGACGACCGAGCCGACGACCGAGCCCACGTCCGAGCCGACCACGGAGCCGACCACGGAGCCGACCTCGGAGCCGACGACCGAGCCGACGACGGAGCCCACGTCCGAGCCGACCACGGAGCCGACAACCGAGCCGACCACGGAGCCCACGACCGAGCCGACCGCGGAGCCGACCACGGAGCCGACGACCGAGCCGACGACCGAGCCGACCGACCCGCCGCCGGGCGAGGACGTGGACCTGTCGAAGAGCTTTGACTACACCTGTGACGTGACCGCGGGAGGGCTCAACCTGGGCTCCCACGTGATCGGCGTGCTCGCCGAGACCACGATCCCGTCCCGGGTCCAGGTGGGAGACGTCATCTCCGAGCGTGGGGTGAGCATCACGCTCACCATGCCCGAGCTGCTGCGCCAGTCGACCGCGATGCTGCTGCAGGGCCGCGAGGCGGAGGGCGGCTCGACCGACTCGTCGATCACCCTGACGACGGGTGGACAGACGCAGACGGTCTCGATCGCCGACCTGAAGGCGGCGCGCACGCCCATCCCCCAGGTGGTGGACCAGCCGTGGCTGATTCCCGCGACCGGCACGGTGCCGCAGATCACCGTGCCCGAGTACGCCGACGTGTCGGTGAAGCTGGGCATGCCGCAGGCCTTCACGATCGACGCGACGATCCACAAGGCGGACAGCTCGACGGTTCCGTCGCACCTGACGTGCGCGGGTCCGAGCGATCTGAGCCTCGGGTCGATCCCCGTCGGCGACGCACCGGTCGAGGAGCCCACCACGGCACCGACGACCGAGCCGACGACGACGCCCACGACGCAGCCCACGACGCAGCCGACCGGCGAGCCGACGACCGCGCCCACCACCAACCCGGGTGAGGACCCCACCGGCGACGAGGTCGAGCTGCTCAGCTCAGACGCGCTGTCGCCCGGTGACACGATCACGTTCGCCTTCGGGCCGGAATGGATCGGCAAGGAGCTGGCCTTCGAGCTGCACTCCGATCCGATCGCGATGGGCACGCGGGTCGTGAGCACCTCGGGCGAGGCCTCGGTGCGCATCCCGACGAACGCGCCGCTGGGCTCGCACACGGTGAAGGTGCTCAGCCGCGGTGTCGTCATCGCCGAGGTCCCGGTGGAGATCGTCGCCGCCGACGCGAGCGGCGACACGACCGACGACGACTGGGTCAGCGACGACTACCTGGCCGCCACCGGTGGCCCGGGGCTCGGTGTCGCAGTCCTCGGCGGGGCGCTGGTCGTGGTTGGTGCAGCGGTGATGCTGCAACGTCGCCGCACGCGTCGCGACTGAGTGCCGCCGGGGGAGCGGAGGTGGGTCTCTGCGGACCCGCCTCCGCCCTTGGCGTGCCCGGGGTTGAGAGGATCCTCCGGTGCCGCCCGACGAGATCCCGACGCTCCCCGTGCTGGTCCCGGCGACGATCGCCGCGATCGCCGCATCGCTCGGGTGGCTGCACCGTCGTGATCGCCTCACGGGGCTGCGTGCCGCGGTCGGCGTGGTCGGATGCGTCTACGGCGCCGCCGTGCTGGCGCACGTGCTCCTGCCGTTTCCCGTCGCCACGGGCGAGCCGCGGCCGTGGCGCGTCCTGGTCCACCTCACGCCGTTCGTCGACGTCGTGGACGACCCGGCCGGGATGCTCCTGAACATCCTGCTCTTCGTGCCCCTCGGAATGCTCCTCCCGTTCGTGACCCGAGTCCGGACCGTGCGTCGGGCGGCGGTCGTGGGCCTGCTGGTCAGCCTGGCCATCGAGGCGGTGCAGCTCGCCGGAGTGCTCGTGGTGGGCACGGGCCGGATCGCCGATGTCGACGACCTCGTCGGCAACACCTTGGGCACCGCGATCGGCTGGACCGCCTGCGTGGTGCTGATGCAGGTCCCGATGCTGGCCCGGCTCGTCGCTCGGGCCTCTTGGGCGGAGGACGGCATCGCCTCGGGACCGCCCCGGTGCCGGTCCCGGCACGGGAGGCTAGGCTGGCGGTACACGACAGGGGAGCGCCATGCAGAGGGCGCTGAGAGTGCGGAACAGCCGCAGACCCTTGAACCTGCTCCGGTTAGCACCGGCGAAGGGAGTCAGCTATGAATTCTGCTGTCACATCCACGTCCACCTCCATCTTCAGGTATCGCACGATCGACCTCGTGACGATCGCGATGCTCGGCGTCGCGTTCGGCGTCGTCTTCTGGGGGTGGGGGAAGTTCTACGACGTCGTCGACCTCGGTGCCGCCGTGGGCTTCAAGCCCGCGGCCGCCCTGCTCGGCGGCATGTGGCTCATCGCCGGCGTCGTCGGTGGCCTGATCGTCCGCAAGCCCGGTGCTGCGTTCGCCACCGAGTTCATCGCCGCGCTGACGTCGATGCTCGTCCTGGGCGGCACCTCCTGGGGCAGCACGGTGCTGCTCTCCGGCGTCGTGCAGGGCCTCGGTGCGGAGCTGGTCTTCGCGCTGTTCCTCTACCGCCGGTTCGACCTCCTGACAGCCACGCTCGGCGGTGCCGTCTCGGGTCTGCTCGAGGCCTTCTACGAGTGGAAGTACTACTTCCCTGACTGGGACCTGCAGTGGCGCCTCGTCCACCTGGGCTTCCTGGTGACGTCGGGCGTCGTCATCGCGGGCTTCGGCGGCTGGCTGCTCGTGCGGTCGCTGGCGAAGGCAGGTGCGCTCGACTCGTTCGGCTCCGGGAGGCCGTGAACGCGTGACGATCGCGTTCCGCGACTTCTCGTGGACACCGCTCCACGGGAGTCGCCGCACGCTCGACGGGCTCGACCTGCGGGTCGAGCGCGGCGAGCGGGTCCTCCTCGTCGGGCCGAGTGGCAGCGGCAAGTCGACGGCACTGCACGCCGTCGCCGGTGCCCTCGGCTCGACGCTGGTGGGCGAGGCCTCCGGTTCGGTCGAGGTCGACGGACGCATCGGCATGGTCACGCAGAACCCCTCGTCCTCGATCGTCGCCGACCGGGTCGGCCGCGACGTCGCGTTCGGACCCGAGAACCTCGGGCTCCCGCGCCACGAGATCTGGCGGCGGGTCGACGCGGCGCTCGAGGCCGTCGGCCTTCCCTACGAGCGTGACCGGTTCACCAGCGCCCTCTCGGGCGGCGAGCGACACCGCCTCGCCCTCGCCGGAGCACTCGCGACGGACCCCGACCTGCTGCTGCTGGACGAGCCCACGTCGATGCTGGACCCGGCGCTGGTGGAGGTCGTGCGCGACGCCGTCCTGGCGGTCGTCGGCGACCGCTCGCTCGTCGTGGTGGAGCACCGGTTCGAGCCGTGGCTCGAGCACGTCGACCGGGTCGTCGTGCTCGACCGCGGGCGCCTCGTCTTCGACGGGACCGTCGGACGCTTCCTGACCGCCTCGGTGCCCGACGCCCTGTGGATGCCGGGTCGCCCGGCGCCCGCCCCGGTGGAGCTCCCAGCGAGTCTCCTCGCGCCGGCGCAGACGGTCCGCGTCCGCGCGAGCGACCTCGTCGTCGACCAGGTCACGCGCGGCCTGAGGGGCTCTGAGCGCACCCGAGCGGTCTCCCACCTGAGCCTGGAGCTGGAGCCCGGCACGTTGACCGCCCTGCTCGGCCCGAGCGGGGCCGGCAAGTCCACCGCACTGCTGGCGCTGGGCGGGCTCATCGCTCCCGTGTCCGGTGCCGTGGAGGCGCCGTCCAGCCTGGGCTGGTGCCCCCAGGACCCCGAGCTGGGGTTCGTCGCGACCTCCGTCCGCGGGGAGCTGGAGGCCACGCCGCACGCCCTCGGGCGCACCGTGGACGTCGAGGCGCTGCTCGAGGCGGTGGGCCTGCCGGGTCGGGGTGACGACCATCCCTACCGGCTGTCGGGTGGCGAGCAGCGCCGGCTGGCGCTCGCGGCGTCGGTGGCCCACCGGCCCGGCCTGCTGCTGGCCGACGAGCCCACGGTGGGACAGGACCGCGACGCGTGGGCGCTCGTCGCCGGCTGGCTGTCGTCGGCCGCGCGTCACGGCGTCACGGTCGCGGTCGCCACCCACGACGCGGACCTGCCACGCGACCGCGAGGTCCTGCTGCAGGCCGGGGAGGTCGTGGGATGACCGGACTCCTCACGCGCCTCAACCCGCTGGTGCTCATCGGTATCGGGGTGGCGGCCGCGCTCGGCTCGCCGGCGATCCGCACGCTGCCCGTCGCGCTGCTGGCGGTGGCCCTGTGGGTCGTCGCGGCGGTGCTCACCGTGCCGTCGTGGCGGTACCCCGCGTTCTGCCTCCTGCTCGTGCTGATCCCGATGGCGAGCGTCGCCTGGTCCACGTGGCTGCTCGGCGGTCACGAACTCGAGGTCGCCGTGGTCGCCGGCCTCCGCACGTTCGTGCTGGCGTGGCCCGGAGCCGTGGCGGTCGGCTACGTCGACGTGGCGCGGTTGGGCGACTACCTGGCCCAGAGTCTGAAGGTCCCGGGCCGGTTCGCGGCGGCGCTGTCGGCCGCTCTCCAGCGTGTGGCGGGTTCGTGGCGCACGTGGCACGACCTCGAACGCACGCGGCGGGCACGCGGTCTGAAGGTGCGGCCGTGGTCGATGGCGTTCGCGCTGCTCGTCCACACGATCCGCGACGCGACGCGCACCTCGATCGCGATGGACGCCCGCGGCTTCGCGACGGCCCAGCGGCGCACGTGGGCCGAGCCAGCCGACTGGATCCGGGCCGACGTGGCGGTGCTCTTCGGAGCCGTGGTCCTGGCCCTCGTCCCGGCCGCGATCAGCCTCATGAGTCACTAGCGCACCCGGCCACAGGAGTGGCTTGCGTCACAGTGCAACTTCAGGTTACAGTCGCTGACATTGTCCGGGGAGACGGGCTGGAAATGTCACGGACAGTGGTCCTGGAGCGAGGAGATTCGATGCGTCAGAGCGCAGCAGCAACACGACGAGGACTGCGCCTCGCGGCCGCCACGGCCCTGGTCGTCGCGGGTGTCACCCACCTCGCTCCGACCGCCGTCGCCGCGCCCGCCGGCATCGAGCGGGTGGGCTACGAGTGCCAGGCCACCAACCCGATCATCAACTCCACGCTCGAGGGTCACTACCAGTTCTACGTGACCGCCCAGACCGACCTGCCCGAGCGGGTTGAGGCGGGCGCCTCCGTGCCGGCCACCGACACCACGCTGAGCCTCACGCTCGCGCGGGACCTCGTCGATCATCTCTACACGAAGATGCAGGTCCGTCGGGTCAGGGGCACGTCCCGGTCCGACGTCGTGCTCCAGGCGGTCGCTCCGGGCGGTGAGGTCCTCGAGACCCGCAACGAGAAGGTCAGCGGCCTGCAAGCCGACTGGGTGCCGATCGCGACGGGCGCCGAGATCACGATTCCCGCCAGCGGAACGGTCGCGGCCGTCGACGTGCCCGACGCGGCCGCCGGCAACGGGCTGATCTACGTCCAGATGCCCAAGACGTTCTACCTCGACTCGGTCATGGACCCGCCGGTGCTCGGCTCGGTCTCCGACGCCGAGCTCGAGTGCGTGCGCCAGTCCGACGATGCGGCGGCCCGGGTCATCGGCACGATCGCCATCGGCGACGGCTGCTCGGAGACGGAGTGCCCGCTCCCGGCTGCAACCGGCGGCGGGGGCAACGGGGGTGGCGACGGCGGAACCGGAGCCGGAGACGGCACCGACCCCGAGGTCATCGACCCGGTCGACGCCGACGACCCGAGCGACGTCGACAGCGAGTACGCCTTCGACGATGACGGCGACGGCACCGACGACGGCACCGTCGCCGCAGCCTCTGCCGAGACCACCGAGCTGCCGGCCACGGGCTCCTCCTTCGGACCTGCACTCGCGGTGCTGTTGGCCGCACTCGTGGCACTGCGTCTCGGTCTGGCCGTGAGGTTGCGGCGCCACCACTGACCGGACCAGTTCCTCCAGGTACCCGCTCCGCGGGTTCCGTCCCCCTGTGAAGGAGCCCTGATGGGTGTCGAAGTTCGCGTCGAAGGGCTGACCAAGGCCTTCGGCAGCCAGACGATCTGGCGCGACGTCTCGCTGACGCTGCCTGCGGGCCAGATCAGCGTCATGCTCGGCCCCTCGGGCACCGGCAAGTCGGTGTTCCTCAAGGCGCTGATCGGTCTGATCAAGCCCGACGCGGGCCACATCTTCATCGAGGGCACCGACATCGCCACCTGCAGCGAGCGCGACCTCTACGAGATCCGCAAGCTCTTCGGCGTGCTCTTCCAGGACGGTGCGATGTTCGGATCGATGACGCTGTTCGACAACGTCGCCTTCCCCCTGCGCGAGCACACCCGCAAGAACGAGTCCGAGATCCGCGACATCGTCATGGAGAAGATGACGATGGTCGGCCTGGTCGGCGCCGAGATGAAACTGCCGGGCGAGATCTCCGGCGGCATGCGCAAGCGCGCGGGCCTCGCCCGTGCGCTGGTGCTCGAGCCCGAGATCATCTTGTTCGACGAGCCGGACTCGGGCCTGGATCCGGTCCGCACCGCGTTCATCAACCAGCTCATGGTCGACCTGAACGCCCAGACCGAGGCCACCTTCCTCATCGTCACCCACGACATCAACACGGCCCGCACCGTGCCGGACAACATCGGCCTGCTCTACCACCGGCACCTGTCGATGTTCGGCCCGCGCGAGATGCTGCTCTCCAGCGAGGAGCCCGCCGTCCGCCAGTTCCTCAACGCCCAGACGGTCGGGCCGATCGGCATGAGCGAGGAGAAGGACGCCGACGAGCTCGCGGCCGAGGACCACAGCACCCTGCCGCCGCTGCCGCCGATCCCGCTCCAGCTGTTCCCGTCCACCGGCCAGCGCCGCGCCACCCAGCCCGAGCCGGGCGCGTGGTGTGCGGCCAACGGCGTCGTTCCCCCGCCGGGCTCGTTCGAGGGCGATGGCTCGGGCTTCATGGCGCCGTCCCCGCAAGCCCTTTCCGGCGGTGCCCGGTGAGCATCGGTTCGAGGGCCACAGCCCCGCTCGCCACCGCCGGCAAGCTCTTCGCCTTCGGCACCGACGTGCTGCTGGCCGTGTTCCGCGGGCCGTTCCAGCTGCGCGAGTTCATCCAGCAGGCCTGGTTCATCGCGTCGGTCACGATCATCCCCATCGCGTTGGTCGCCATCCCGTTCGGTGCCGTCGTGGCGCTCCAGACCGGCAGCCTCGTGCAGCAGTTCGGCGCCCAGTCGTTCGTCGGCTCCGCCGCGGTGCTGGCGGTGCTGCGCGAGGCGGCGCCCATCGCCACCGCGCTGCTCGTGGCCGGTGCCGGCGGCTCGGCGATCGCGGCCGACCTCGGCGCCCGCAAGATCCGCGAGGAGCTCGACGCGATGATG